>NZ_JBFAVD010000031.1:0-76249 GCF_040679615.1 Streptomyces sp. NPDC052225
GTCGCGTCTGCTCACGTAACGAGCAGACGCGACTGCGGCATTTCTGTGGCTGGTCGCGCAGTTCCCCGCGCCCCTAGCGGGGCGCTGTACTGACCTGCGACGCAGCGTCGCGGACGTCGGGGCACGGGTGCCCTCGCAACTCCCGCAGGCGGGTACGCCACCGCTCGGGCCAGGACGCGCGCTCGCCGGAGGCCACCGTCACCGCCCACGCGAACATCCCCTCCGCGTACGCCCCGCTCGCGGCGAGCGCCCCGGCCAGAGCGTCCCGCTCCGCGCCCGACCCGCCCTCCCGGCGGAGCCGCTCGCGCAGGCGGTCCGCGCCGCGGGCGGCGAGCGCGGGGCGGTCGGCGTGCAGGGCGGCCAGTTCCCGCAGCCCCGGTTCGGTGAGGTCGACCGCGCCGACGAGGATCTCGCAGGCCCGGGCGACGAACGGGTCGTGCCGCGCGAGCAGCCGGCCCACCGCGCGGGCCACGGGGCGGTGGGTGCGTTCCCACGGCGCGTGCGCGGACAGCAGCCCGGCGACGTACTCGACGCGCCGGTACGCGGGCCGGTCCCACTTCTCCCCCGCGTCCGGCGCGGCCCCGTGGCCGATGAGCGTGGTCAGTGCGGCACACAGCGTGTCCGTCCCGGTGTCCGTCCGGGTCGCGGCCGAGACCAGGCCGACCGCCGCCGCGTGCCACCGGGCCGCGGCGGGGCGTCCGACGTCGGTGAGGGCCCGGGCCAGGAGCTCGGGCGCCTCGGGTGTCCACGGGGACCAGGACGCGAGTTCGGCGAGGGCGAGCGCGGCGAGTTCGTCGTCGTCCGTGTCGGCGACGGCGGCGACCAGCCCGGCGTAGCGGACGCGGCGCTCGGGCGCGAGGTCGAGCGGGGACAGGCGCAGCGCCGCCCTGCGCAGCACGGGTTCGCTGTCGGTGGCCGCCGCGGCGAGGATCTCCCAGGCGGCGTCCTCACCGAGCAGCCCGTACGCGGCGAAGGCGACACAGGCGGCGCGTACGTCGCGGTGGGCGTCCGGCGCGGCGAACGCGCGGGCCAGCAGAGGCGCGGCCACCGGCGCGGGCAGCCGGGTCGCGGCGAGGCGTGCCGCCTCTTTGCGGCTGGTGACCTTCTTGCCGGGACCGGTGAGCAACTCGGTGAGCAGCGGCCCCAGTTGGGACGGGCTGACGTGACGGGTGGCCTGGGTCGCGGCGTACACGGCGACGCGGGCCCGGTCGCCGCCCGCGTGGCCGAGCAGCAGCGGGAGGTCCTCGCCGGTGCGGCCGAGCGCGCCGAGGGCCGCCTCGGCGAGGGCGACGTCGGGTCCCTGGACCCATCGGCGTACGAGATCGAGACCGCCCTCGGGCACGGACGCGGCGGACCGGATCGCTGCGGCGCGGCGCCAGGTGTCGAGTCCGGTGTCGTCGGCGATGCGCTCCAACTGCCGCAGGTACGCCTGCTGTTGGCGGGGCAGCCAGCGCCGGACGGCCGGTCCGCCCACCGGGAACGCCCACGGCCCCTTGCCCGTGAGGAACCGTCCGTACGGCGGCCGCCCGGTGAGGAAGGGATCCAGCAGGTCGGTGCGGTGGTGGGCCAGCACATCCGCCACGTAAGGGAGTTCGACCGCCGAAGGCTCCACGTGCAGGACCTCTTCGACGCGTTCGGCGCGGGTCGCCCGGGGTTCGAGCCAGAGCCGGATCGCCTCCCTGGCCGTCGAGGACGCCGGGTGTTCGGCGGCGGTGCGCAGCCGGGCCTGGAGTTCCGGCAGGCCTGCGGCACGGCGGCCGAGGGCACGGGCCAGGTTGAGGAGCAGCCGGTAGTCGTGGTCCCGCGCCTCGGCCTCGATCCGGGGGCGCAGGGCCGCGTAGACCTGGTGCTCCTGGCCGCGGCGCAGGGTCCGGTCGAGCCGGCCGAGGTCGACGGCTCCGGTGTGGCCGTGCAGGGCGACGAGGGTGTCGAGTGCCCATGCGACGGGCTCGGGGTTCTGGCCGGCCGCGTGGGCGCGCAGGATGCCGAGGGCGAGGCGGGTGAGCGCGGCGCGGGAGTCGTAGGAGCTGTCGCGGGCCTCGATGGCGTCCCTGGCGATCCGGCTCAGGTCCGGCAGGCAGTCGAGGGGCCACAGGTCGGGGCGTACGTCGTCGGCGAGGGCGCGCAGGGCCCGGCTGCGGACCGGGTCCTGTTCGTTGCGCAGCCTACGGGCCAACTCGCCCGCCACTTCGCCGAGTTGTGCGGGCTCCCGGGTGCGGGCCGCGTTGCGTACGTACTGCTGCCAGGCGAACGCCCGGTCCTCGGCGTCGGGGCGCCGTGTCGCGTCGAGGAGCCCCTCGCGGATCTCGGCGGGCGGCAGGTAGGAGGCACTGTAGAGCACGGTGCTCCAGGCGGCGCCGCGCGTGCGGGCCGCGTCCGCCGCGCGGCGGGCCACGTCGGTGACGTACCGGCGCGGGAGTTCATCGAGCACGAGCGGGTCGACGCCGTGGTGAGCGGCGCCGCGTCCCGCCACGGCCGTCTCGTACGTGGCCGGGCGGTCGGCCGGGGCCTGCGCGGCCAGCAGGGCGGCCAGTTCGCGGGGCTGCTCGGCGGCGAGGCGGGCGTACGCGGCGAGTTCGGGGGTGCGGCTGCGGGCGAGGGCGCGCAGGACGGCCGGGGTGAGCCGGCCGCTCAGGCTCTGCCGCCAGGGCCCGGCGAGGTACCCGAGGACGCGGGCCGGGTCGGCCTTCGCCAGCACGGCGAGCGCGTCTGTCAGCGACAGGGGGAAGCGCAGCGGCGGGTGGGCGTCGAGCAGGTCGAGGACGCGCGGCGGCGCTGCCGGAGCGACGGCGGCCAGGGCCCGGCCGTGGTGGAACCACCAGCCGTCGCGGGCGGCCGCGGGCAGGGCGGCGAGCTCCCGCTCCGCCACGTCGAGGACGGCGTCGGGGTGGCGCTTGGCGAGCCCGGTCCACCCCGGTACGGCCGCGAAGAGCTCGGGAAGCAGCCGGGCGACGGTCCGCGGGGAGCAACCGGGCAGCAGGCGCGCCGCCTCGGTGTCGCCCCACGCGGCGCGCACGCCGTCGACGAGCCGGTCGGCGAGTGCGGCGCGGCCGTCGGTGACGATCACGCGCAGGATCCGGCCGCGCACGGCGGCCGGCGCGTCGCGCAGCGCGTCCTCGAACGCGGAGTCCGGGATGCCGAGCCCTTTCGCCGCGCGCAGCGCGTGCCCGCGGACGAACGAGTCCGGGTCGGCGAGCCGTCCGGCGACCCGCGCGCTGTCGCCGCCGGCGCAGGCGAGGAGTACGGCGACACCGCGCTCGTACGGGCCGCCGCCGTCCAACTCGTCGATGACGGCCGCGAGTTCACCGCAGTCGGTCAGCTCCTCGGCGTACCGGGCGATGCGCCGGGTGCGCTGTGGGTGGGCGAGGTCGTCGAGGTCGGTGAGCAGGCGGGTGGCGCGGGTGGTGCGCGGGTCGGACATGGGAGAAGTGTGCCTGTGCCGGGCCGTGCGGCCCAGCGAATATGGGGTCCGGCCGTTCCTCTGGCGGGGTCGGCGTCCTGGTGCGACGGTGCGCACAGGGGGTGAACTCCATGGCGCAGACGCACGAGTGGATGTTCTACGAGGTCATGTGGCGCAGCTGGGCCGGGCGGGCCCAGGTGCCGTATCCCGTGCCGTGGTGGGCGCAGCAGGCGTTCCGGCGGTGGAGCGACGACTTCGACGCGGGGACGTACGACTCGAAGGAGGGGGCGTTCGCCTCGAACGCGCTGTACCGGTACTGGGGCATGGTCGGGGTGAAGGACCACCGGCAGGAGTCGCTGATCGGGCAGGCCGGCGAGATCGAGCCGGTCTACGACAAGTACTGCCTGTCGTTCTTCCTGTTCGACCCGGCGACGGGCGCGCTGCATCTGCCGCAGCTCACGGACGGCGGGACGGTCGAGCAGCGGATGGAGGCGCCGCATCTGCCGGTGGCGCTGACCACGTTCCGTACGGCGGACGGGGTCGAGTTCGTGCAGCGGACGTTCGCGGTGCCGGTCGGGGCGCGGCAGCGGGACGCCGTCGTCACCCGGGTGACCGTGGGGTCGGCGACGGGGCAGCCGCGCGAAGGGCTGCTGTGCGCGGCGGTGCTCGCGGCGGGGCCGAGCGGCTTCCAGCGGCACGACCGCAACGGACGCGAGATCACCGACCGGCGCCTGACGTTCTTGCGGTATCTGCCGGCCGAGCAGCGGGTGGAGACCAACAGCGGCTGGGGTCCGGTCTTCGACACGGCGCCCGAGCAGTACGGGGTGTACGGCAACCCGGAGTTCAGCGACGACCCGGACACGTACGTGCACCACAGCCCGTTCCGCGACCTGGTGATGGGCGGCAAGCTCAACGGTTCGGCCGAGGCGCAGGACCAGGTGGCCGGCTTGTGCAGCGCCGTGTTCACCTGGCCGTACCGGGTCGCCGAGGACGAGCTGACCGAGGTCGACGTCCGGCTGCCCGTCGATCTGTACGCGGGCGCCGACGATCTGGCCGAGCTGCGGGCGACACCGGCCGCCGAACTGGAGTCGGCCAACCGGGAGTTCTGGACGGACAAGCTGACCCGCCAGGGCGTGCAGCCCGAACTTCCTCGCCCCGTCGCCCACTTGACGGACATGTTCCGCCAGGCGCGCTCGCAGTTGCTCATCCTCTCCGACCTCGGGGAGATCCACCCTGGCCCGACGGTGTACGACTCGTTCTGGATCAGGGACTCGTCGGTGGAGGCGACGGCGTGTTCGCTGGTCGGTGACTCCGCCCTCGCGGAACATCAGCTGGGGACGCACTATCCGCTGAAGTTCAACCGGGGCGGCGGGCGGATCGGGCCGTGCGCCGAGTACGGGTTCTACGGCGGCCCGCACGAGAAGGACGACCGGGAGTGGGACAGCAACGGGCAGGCGCTGTGGGCCCTCGGCCGCTTCGACCGCACGCGCGGCCCGGCCGCGGCGTTCGGCGCGAAGATGTACCAGCCCTACGTCGTGGACGGGGCGCGCTGGCTGCGGGACAACCGGGACGGGTACGGGCTGCTGCACAGCGGGTGGAGCGCCGAGCATCTCGGTGAGCGCGACAAGCCGCACTACTGGGACGACCTGTGGGGTCTCGCCGGGCTCTACGAGGCGGCGCGGCTCGCGGAACGGATCGGCGCCCCCGAGGTGTCCGAGCTCTGGGGCGCCTTCGACGACCTGAAGTCCGCCACCGCGGCGTCGGTGCGGTGGGTGCTCGGGGAGCAGGCGCGGCGCGGGGCCTGGGAGACGTTCATTCCGACGGGCCCCGGCGACGTGGGGCGCCTGGACTCGACGATGATCGGCGCCGCGGCGTACTTCCATCCGCTGCGGCTGCACATGGGCAGCAAGCTGGGCGACGACGTGGACCGGGCCGCGCGGTGCACGCTGGACACGATGTACGCGCACTTCGTGACCGGTGGCTTCCGGCACGAGGCGGCGTGGAACGCGTACGGCCCGTATCTGACCATGCAGCTGGCGCACGCCTACCTGCTGGCGGGCGACCCGGAGCGCGCCGACACCCTCCTCGGCTGGGTCGGCGGCGCGGGGTTCCCCCGGACGCAGGACCGGGCGGTGGCGCTCGGCGCGTGGAACGAGCAGCACGCCTTCCCGATCGCCTCCGACTTCCACGAGGTCCCGGACCGGCACTGGTACATGGGTGACATCCCGCACGGCTGGGCGGCCGCCGAGTACCTCCTCCTCGTCCGCGACATCCTCTTCTTCGAGGCGGACGAGGACCGCGATCCGCATCTGTACATCGCGCCCGGGGTCCGTCCGCACTGGGTGCCGGACGGTGAGTCGGTCGCGGTGGAGGACGCCCCGACCCTGTTCGGCCGGCCCTTCGGGTACCGGCTCACGCACGACGCCGGGGCGCGCACGGTGACGGTCCGGATCGGGGCCGCTCCGGACGGGGCGCGGTTCGTCTACCCGTGCCGGTTCGGACCGGTGCTCTCCGCGGTCGCGGACGGGCGGCAGGTGGACGTCTCCGCGTTCGGCGACGACGTCCATGTCCCCGCCGGGACCCGGGAGATCGTGGTCACGTACGCCTGAGGTGGTGGCGCTCCTTCTCGGAGAGGCCGCCCCAGACGCCGAAGCGCTCGTCGTGGGTCAGCGCGTACTCGAGGCAGATCTGCCGGATGTCGCACATCCGGCAGATCAGCTTCGCCTCGCGTACGGAACTGCCCGGCTCGGGAAAGAAGAAGTCGCCGCCGGTCTGGGCGCACAGGGCCTGTTCCTGCCAGGTGGGGCCGGCAGGTGTGAGGGTCGTGTTCGCGTGCATGCCGATGAGCATGCCGCCGGACGAAAAACGTTCGATCAACGCTCAATCAACGGCCGTGACCCATCAAGCCCCTCCGGCGACTGAGGAGCGGGGTCCGGGGCGGAGCCCCGCGACCTCAGCACCCACAAGGCCCGGCCATGAATCACTGCTGATCCGGATCCCCCTTGATCACGGCAAACCCGGCCCCGTACGGATCCGCCAGCTTCGCGATCCGCCCGACCCCGGGGATGCTCACCGGCGCCGACCTCACCGTCCCGCCCAGCTCCTGCGTCCGGTCCGCCACGGCGTCCACGTCCGGAACGTGGATGTACGGCACCCAGTGCGCGCCCGCAGACTCCTCCACCGGATCCATGGTCAGCGGCACGACGCCTCCGAACATGCCGTTCTCATCCGTGCCCGCCGGGTTGACCGACGTGTACGTGCCGCCCGGGAACTCCACGTCGAAGGCGCCCCAGCCGAAGACCGAGCCGTAGAACTCCTTGGCGGCGGAGACGTCGGGGACGTACAGCTCCACCCAGTTCAGCCCACCGTCCTCCGTCACGTGGTCCAGGCCCTTGTTCCGGCCCGGCTGCCAGATGCCGAAGGACGCTCCCGCCGGGTCGGCCAGGATCGCCATCCGCCCCAGGTCGAAGACGTCCATGGGCTGGAGCTGCACCGTGCCGCCGCCCTGCTCGACGGCCTTCGCCGTGGCGTCGGCGTCGGCGCTCTGGAAGTAGACGCTCCAGGCCGGCTCACCCTGCTCGGCGGTGACGGTCATGGCGCCCGCCACGGTCTTCCCGTCGATCTGGAACATTCCGTACCCACCGGCCTCCGGTCCTGCCGACTGGAACTGCCAGCCGAAGAGACCTCCGTAGAAGGAGATCGCTCCGTCCATGTCGGGGGTGCCGAGGTCCAGCCAGTTCGGCGCGCCGTTCACGAAATCCGTGGTGATCATGGTCGTGGCCTCCTCGTCGAGGGATCGATTTCCCGGACTGCTTCCTGGACTGCCGAGTCTTGCACCGGGCACTGACAATCGCCCTCGCACCGCCCTGACCAGGGCAGGTCCAGACCAGGGTCGCCGCCCCTTCACCATTCAATTCTTGAACATAAGAAATGTCTGGGAGCGCTCCCTGTCATAAGTCTTGACGCTCCTGGTCACTCTCGCCACAGTGGGGCTCCCCCACACACCCCCACTTTCAGGAGTGCCGATCGTGATATCTCGCAGAATGTTTCTGGCCGGGACCGGAGCGACCGTCGCAACTGCCGCCGCCTCGCTGACCGTTCCGTCCTGGACGGCGGGGGCGGCGCCCGCCACCTGTGAACTGGCCCTGGAGAACAAGTCGTTGAGCGGGACCGTCCGCGCGTACGTCACCGGGCACGAGCAGGCGACCGGCAACTGGGTGCTGCTGCGCTCCGACGGCAGCGTCTACCGGCCCGAATCGCCGAGCGCCCCGCAGACCCCGCTGCCCGTCGACTGCGCCATCCCGCTGGGCGCGGCCGGGTCCGCGCCGAAGGTGGTGACGCTGCCTCAGATGTACGGCGCCCGCGTCTACTTCGTCCGCGACGACACGCTGGACTTCTTCCTCAACCCGGGCCCCTCCCTGGTCGAGCCCGCCTTCGCCACCAAGGCCGACCCGAACTACGGCAAGACGTGGTCGTTCGCCGAATTCACCTTCAACTCCGACCAGTTGTACGCGAACATCAGCTACGTCGACCTGGTGACGGCCCTGCCCATCGGGCTGACCCTGGAGGGCGACGCCACGCACACCGTCGCGCCGCTGCCCGACGGCGCGGTCGACAAGATCGCCGCGGATCTCGTCGCGCAGGCCGCGAAGGACGGGCAGCCCTGGGACCAGCTCGTCATCAAGGGCGACGACGGGAAGGTGCTGCGCGCGATCTCGCCGCAGAACCTCATGGCGCCGTACTTCGACCGGCCCGACCAGATGCCGTTCCGGGACGTCTGGACCTCGTACATCGACCAGGTGTGGAGCAAGTACGCCACCACCGACCTGAAGATCGACCTCCAGGGCGGACGCGGCGTGTTCACGGGGCGGGTCAGCGGCGACACGCTCACCTTCACCGGCGGGCACACGTTCAGCAAGCCGGTGTCGAAGGACATCTTCACCTGCAACCACGGGCCGTTCACCAACAACCCGGGCGACTCCGACGACAAGAAGGGCCTCCTTGCCCGGCTCGCCGCCGGATTCAACCGCAGCATCATGCTGACCCACCCCGAGCAGCCGAACGGCACGACGACCGCCGACTACTACACGGACGCGACGACGAACCACTGGTCGCGGATCGTGCACGCCAACTCGCCCATCGGGTACGCCTTCCCGTACGACGACGTGCGCCCCGACGGGCAGCCGGACGTGTCGGGAGCGGCGCACGACGGGAACCCGCGCCGCTTCACGGTGAGCGTGGGCTCGTAACTCCGCTACTCGGCGGGCTACTTGACGGCGTCCTCGCGGATGAGTTCCACCGCCTTCTCCGCGAGGGCGACCGTCGGCGCGTGGGTGTGGCCGCGGGTGATGCGCGGCATGACGGAGGCGTCGACGACGCGCAGCGCCTGTGTGCCGCGCACCCGGAGCGCCGGGTCGGTGACGGAGCCGGCGTCGGCGCCCATCCGGCAGGTGCCGACGGGGTGGTAGAGGGTCTCGGCGCCGGCCCGGATCGACCGCATCAGCGTCTCGTCGTCGACGACGCCCGGGTATCCGGCCATGGGTTCCGAGTGCAGTGGGCGCAGCGCCGGGTCGGCGAGGAGTTCCTCGGCGCGGCGCACACCGGCGACGAGGGTGCGCAGATCGGTCTCGTCGGCCAGATAGCCGGGATCGATACGAGGACGCCCGCCGGGGCCCGTCGGCGTGATGCGGCCCTCGCTGCCGGGCTGGAGCAGGATGACGCCGAGGGTGAGGCCGTGTTCGGTGGGCGGGGTCAGCCCGTGGTTCACGAACGGCACCGGCGCGTACACCAACTCGATGTCGGGGGCGGCGAGTTCGGGCCGCGTCTTGAGGAAGGCGACGGCCTCCCCGACGTTCGAGGTGAGCGGGCCGCGGCCGCCGAGCAGGAAGCGGGCGATGTTGGCGGGGGTGTCGGCACCGGTCAGCGAGACCGGACGCGGGCAGCGCACAGTGACGGCGTAGGACAGGTGGTCCTGGAGGTGCCGGCCGACGTCCGGCGAGGCGACCCGGA
Source organism: Streptomyces sp. NPDC052225 (assembly GCF_040679615.1). Taxonomy (NCBI): domain Bacteria; kingdom Bacillati; phylum Actinomycetota; class Actinomycetes; order Kitasatosporales; family Streptomycetaceae; genus Streptomyces; species Streptomyces sp. NPDC052225. The sequence continues at coordinate 9,410 of NZ_JBFAVD010000031.1, forward strand.
TCTCGATCCCGGCGGCTGCGAGCGTCTCCGGGTCTCCGATGCCCGCCTGCTGCAACAGCTGCGGCGACCCGATGGCGCCTGCGGCGAGAATGACCTCGCGACGGGCGCGCAGGGTCCCGACGGAGACGCCCTCGGCCACCACTCCTGCGGCGCGGGTGCCGTCGAAATCGATGCGGGTGACGCGGGCGCCGGTGTAGATGTCGAGGTTGGGGCGGCGTGCGGCGGGCTTGAGGTAGCCGTCGGCGGCGCTCCAGCGGCGGCCGCGGTACTGGTTGACCGGGGTGAGCGCGAAGCCGCTGTGGTCGTCCTGGTTCAACTCCCCGAGGTCCCGCAGTCCTTGGGCGCGGCAGGCGTCGAGGAACGCGTGTGTCGTGGGGTTCGCCGCGCGCGGCGGCGAGATGTGCAGCGGCCCGAGCGTCCCGTACACGGACTTCTCCCCGCGCTCCCCGCCCCACCGCTCGGCCCGCCGGAAGTACCGCACGAACTCGTCGTACGCCCACGCGTCCCCGGCGGCCTCGCCCCAGCCGTCGTAGTCGTCACGGTGCCCGCGCACCCACATCATGGCGTTGATCGACGAACACCCGCCGAGCATGTGCCCCCGCGGCCAGTACAACTCCCGTCCGTCAAGCGCTGGTTGCTTGTCCGTGGCGTAGTCCCAGTCGTACGCCGTCTTGAACAGCTTCGGGAACGCGGCGGGTATCCGGATCTCGGTCTTGCGGTCCCGCGGCCCGGACTCGACGAGCGCGACCGTCACCCCCGCATCCTCCGACAGCCGCCCGGCGAGCACACACCCGGCGGACCCGGCCCCGACGATGACGTAGTCGTACGTACGGTGCTTGCTCAACTCGGCTCCCTCGGTGGCACGGTGACGCGCGCACTCGGTGGCGCGTACAGGTGTTACCGATGGTCTACACCCCGGCGGGGGTGGGCGTACATATGGGGTCGGCGGTCGAGCCCGGACCATCACACGCCCCTCAGGCCCTCACCCCCACCGCCCGCCGCATCCCCACCGCGTACACCACCGCCGACACCACCATCCCCACCGGCAGCGCCACGTCGACGCCGTCCAGGGCCGTCGCCAGCGGACCCGTGTAGTACAGGGTGTTCACGCACAGCGCGGAGAGTGCCGCACCTGCCGACAAGGCGCACGCGCCGACCCAGTTGACGCCCGCGCGGTACCAGAACGGGCTGCCCGGAGTCTCGTCCGTGAGGGACGGGCCGTCGTAGTGGGCACGGCGCAGGATGATGTCGGTGGCGTAGATCGCCGTGCTGGGGCCGAGCAGGACGACGGTGAGCTGGAGGACGTTGCTGACCGTGTCGAGGAAGCTCGACGCGAGGAGGCCGTAGAGGGTGAGGGCGACCGCCGCCGTGCCGTCGAAGAGGACGCTGACCGAGCGGCGGATGCGCAGGCCGACGGCCTGGAGGGCGAGGCCGGCGCTGTACGCGGTCAGGGCGTTGATGGCGATCGTGCCGAGGACCAGGGCCAGGAGGAAGACCGGGGTGAACCAGGCGGGCAGGATCGTCTCCAGCGCCGACTGCGGTTCCGTCATGTCGACGGCGGTCGCCGCCAGCATCCCGAGCGAGCACACGACCATGCTCGGCAGGAACCCGCCGAGCGCGGTCCAGCCGAGCACCGCCCGCTTCGGCGTCGTGCGCGGCAGGTAGCGGGAGAAGTCCGCGCTGGTGGTGTACGAGAGCGGGCCCGAGGCGATCAGGGTGATCCCGGCGAGGACCGTCGCCCACAAGTCGGTTCCGGTGAGGGGGTGTTCAGGGACGTAGGTGAAGTCCGCGTGCTGGATGACGACAACGGCGACGAACGCGAACGCGGCCGCCAGGGCGAGGGTGATCGGGAGGTAGAGGCGCATGATCACGCCGTGGCCGTAGACGCTGATGGTGAGGGTGAGGGCGGCTATGGCGATGATGACGATGACTTTGACCGGCGTGGTCGCGGTGATGCCTACCTTTTCCACCAAGGAGAACGCGGCCACGGCCGCCGCCGACAGGTTCAGGGCGAAGTAGCAGACGGAGATCATCCAGCCGGTGACGGCGTTGTTCACACGGTTGCCGATGACGCCGTAGAGGGCGCGCGTGACGACCTCGCTGGGCGCGCCCGCCGCCGGGCCCGAGACGGCGAGCAGGCCGGTGAGCGTCCAGAACAGGTTGCCGACGACGAGGACGGCGAAGGCCTGCCACAGGGTGAGACCCATCAGGATCAGGGCGCCGCCGACCACCAGGCTCAGGTAGTTGACGTTCGCCGCGGCCCAGACGGAGAACAACTCCCGTGCCCGGCCGTGCCGTTCGGCATCGGGGATGTGGTCGATGCCGTGGGCCTCGATACGGGCGGCCGGCCGCTGCGCGGGCGGAGCGGCGGCGCCGTCGGTGTCCGGGCACGGGTCGGGAAGCGTGGATGCCATGGGGCCCTCCGGGGCGCTGGTCATGGTCGGTTCAGAGGTGGGGGTGACCCGGGTGCTTGCTTATTGGTCGCACACTCAATAACGTGACGGGCATGTCGTCAAGCGTTCAGCGCAAGCGAATCCGAAAATCTCCGGCCGCCAGACGTGCGGAAATCGTTGAGAAGGCCGCCGAGATTGCGCTTTCCGAAGGTCTGGAGTGCATCACACTGCGGCGGATCGGCGAGGAGCTGGATGTCCGGCCGGGGCTCGTCAGCCACTACTTCCCGTCCGCGGAGGAGCTGGTGGCCGAGGCCTTCGGGAGCGCGGCCACCGCCGAACTCGACGCGCTGATCCCGGCGGAGCCCGAGCCGGACAGCACGTCCGTCGAGCGGCTCGCCGCCTTCCTCGGGCGGACGTCGGGACCCGCGTGGGACGACATCAGCCGACTGTGGATCAACGCCCGCCATCTGCGCCGCTACCGGCCTGCCCTGGGCGCCCGGGTCACCGAGCAGGAGGCCGCCTGGCGCGACCGGCTGACCGCCCTGATCGCCGAGGGCGTGCGGCGCGGCGAGTTCCGCACGGCGCACCCTCAGGTCTGCGCCCAGATGATCCTCGTCGTCCTTGACGGGCTCGGCGCGGACGCCGGAGCCGACCAGGAGGAGCTGCCGGTGGCCGTCGCCCGGATGCCGTTCACCATCGCGGAGCGTGAACTCGGGCTCGGCGAGGGGGCGTTGGACACCGAGGAGGCGTTGGCCCCCGAGGGGGACTTGGACCCCGACGGGCTCGCACCCGGGGACAACGCATAAGACCTCCCCCCCCCAGCGCTCGACCTACCCGCACGCCGCCGTACGCCAGGAGTCCCCATGCCGCACCACCCCGACCTCGTCCTCCACTCCGCCCGCCTCCTCGACCCCGCCACCGGCGGCTTCCTGCCGCACACCGCCCTCGCCGCGTCCGCCGGACACATCACCGCGCTCGGCGACGACCGCGCGATCCGGGCCCTGGCGGGGGCGGACACCACCGTCGTCGACCTGGCGGGCGCCGTCGTCACCCCGGGTCTCGTCGACGGTCATCTGCACCCCGTCTCCGGCGCCGAACTCACCCACGGCCTCGACCTCTCCGGCTGCGCCGACCTGAACGACGTACGGGCCGCGCTCGCCCGGCACAAGGAGGGCCTCGCACCCGGGGCGTGGCTGCACGCGTGGGGGCTCGATCCGAACGTGTTCGGGGACACCCCGGTCTCGGCCGCCGCCCTCGCCCCCGTCCTCGACGACGTCCCCGCGCTGCTCCAGCTCTTCGACGCCCACTCGATGCTGGCGAGTCCCCGTGCACTGGAGCTCGCCGGGATCGACGGGCCCCGCACCTTCGACCAGGCCGCCGAGATCGTGTGCGACGAGCGGGGCCGTCCCACCGGGCTGCTTCTCGAGGACGCCGCCTGCGAACTCGTCGAGCGGGCCGCACCGCAGCCCACCCGCGCCGAGCGCAGGGATCGTCTCGCGCGTGCGCTGCGCGGCATGGCCGCGGCCGGGCTCACCGGCGGGCACGCCATGGACGCCAACGGTGAAAGCCTCTCGCTCTACGAGGAGTTGGACGCGGCCGGTGACCTGCCGCTGCGGCTGCGCGTCGCACCCTGGTGTCAGCCCGGCGCCGACGCCGACGCACTGCGCGAGCTCATCCAACTCCAGGGCACCGGCGGCCAGTTGTGGCGCGTCGCCGGGGTCAAGCTCTTCATGGACGGCACCATCGACAACGGCACGGCATGGCTGGAGCGGCCCGACCGCAACGGACAGTCCACGCACGCGTTCTGGCCGGACCCGGACGCGTACACGCACGTCATCGGCGAGCTGCACCGCGCCGGTGTACCGACGGCCACGCACGCCATCGGTGACGCCGCCGTACGCCACGCCCTGGACGCGGTGGCGAAGGCGCGGGCCCAGGGCGGCGGGGACGGCGTACGCCACCGCGTCGAGCACATCGAGACGGTCCCCGACGACACGGTGGCCCGCTTCGCCGAACTCGGCGTCGTCGCCTCCATGCAGCCCACCCACTGCTGCGACTTCACCCGCGCCGACCACACCGACAACTGGTCGCGGCGGCTCGGCGAGGAGCGTGCCGGGCGGGCCTGGCGCTGCCGCGACCTGTGGGACGCCGGGGCGACGGTCGTGCTGGGCTCGGACTGGCCCATCGCCCCGTACCCGCCGCTCGGCGTCATGGCGGGCGCCCGCCACCGCCGTCCCGCACGGGATCTGACCCTGCCGCCGCACGGCCCCGAGCAGGCGCTCACCGGCCTGGAGGCGTTGCGCGCCATGACGGTGAACGCCGCGTACGTGGCCGGCGAGGAGCGGGTGAGCGGCCGGATCGCCGTCGGGTACCGCGCCGACCTCACGGCGTTCGCGGCGGACCCGGTCACCGCGCCCGCCACCGAACTCCCCGACGTGGGCGTGCGGTTGACGGTCGTCGCCGGCCGGGTGACCCATCGGGCCGGGTGACGGCGCCGCACCTCGACGACAGCACTCAGTGATGCGGGGCGTCGTACGGCGGGATCGACCCGTCCGCCTTCTTCACCAGGAAGAGCCCCGCCATCCCCATGTCCGAGTGGCTCTGGACATGGCAGTGGTACATCCACGCCCCGGCGCCCACCCCCTCCCCCGCGACGATCTGGAACCCGAACGAGTCGGCCGGGCCGACGATCTTGTTGTCGAGGACCTGGGTGGGGTCGTCGGGGCCGGTGAGCATGCCCGTGCGGTTGTCCGCCCAGCGATGACCGTGCATATGGAACGTGTGGTAGTACTCGCCGTGCGTGATCATGACGATCTCGACCCGGTCGCCGACCGTCGCCTCGAAGGTGGGCGCCTCGTGCGCCGCCTTGTTGTTGATGGTCATGTCGTTGAAGACGATCGTGAACGTCTTGCCGGGGTCGGGCAGGATGTCGCCCTTGCGGCGCACGATGACCGGCCCGTACAGGCCCTTCCTGATGCCGCCGGTGCCGTGGTCGGTGCCGACGACATGGTCGTGGTAGTGCCAGTAGCCCGCCGTGCCCGCCCGCCAGGTGCCGTCCTTGCGACGGCCCGGCGCGTGGGTGCGCCAGGTGTAGGTGCGGGTGCCGCCGGGTTCGACGTGGCTGCGGTTCATCCGCGTACCGTCGCTGGAGATCTCGTAGTCCATGCCGTGCACGTGCAGGCTCGCGTCGACGTCCGTGAGGTTCTCGAACTCGATGTGCAGGGTGTCGCCCTCGTTGAGTTCGATCAGCGGGCCCGGGATCGACGCCTTGCCCTTCTCGAAGCCGTAGCCGAGCTGTCCGTCCGCGAGCTTCTCCGCGTACAGCTTGATCCGTCTGACCTCGCCGCCCGCGGGCGCGGTGCGCGGTGGGGTCTCGGCACCGTTCGCCGGCGAGGCCGTGGCCCCGATCGACAACGATGTCACCCCCGCCGTCGCCGCCACCGCACCGCCGATGAGCATGCGACGACTGAGCGCCTGCCCGTCCTTCTCCGTCACGGTCAACTCCCCACCCTTGTAAGGACATTCCGGAACCAGGGAGCACCGTAACCACCTGATCTTCGTTTATCCACACTCAGGACAAAGTTCGTGCCATTGCGGTCATAGGTATTGGCGAGTCGTGAAAAGAGGTCTAGCTTCGTCCGCGCTGTTGCTGTGTCCGACGAGGGGTGGGTGAACACATGCGGCCCTTACCGCATCAAAAGCCGTTGCCCGTACGAGAGTTCAGAGCGAGCAGACGCAGACGCACGAGAACCTGGGCGGTGGGGATCGCCACCGGCGCGGTCGCCGCGGGCCTGTTGAGCGGCCCCGCCGCGAGCGCCCGGCCGGCTCCGGAACCCGGGATGACAACGATGTCCCTGCCGTCGCCGCCCGGCGGCGCCAACGTCAAGGTCCTGGTGTTCTACGGGTCCGCCGCGGGCGGCGACGAGTCGCCCCTGGTCAACGCGGGGATCGAGGCCATAGAGAAGATCGGGCTCTCCGGGCCCGCCGGCCAGCGGTTCAAGATCGAGGCGACCGACGACGCCTCCGTCTTCACCAACGCCACCAAGCTGGGGCGGTTCAACTCGGTCGTCTTCCTCACCGGAGGCGGGGACGTCCTCGACCCCGACCAGGAGGCGGGGCTCGAGACGTACATGGAGGCCGGTGGCGGGTTCGTCGGCATCCATGACGCGGCGCGCGCCGAGCCGTACTCCGACTGGTTCACGGGACTGGTGGGCGCCCGGCCCGCCGGCTCGTCACCAACGGCCGTGCAGCGCGCGACCGTCGAGGTCGGCGACCGGCAGAACCCGGCGACCAAGAACCTGCCGGTCCAGTGGAAGCGGCCCGACCGGTGGCTGAACTGGGTGAAGAACCCGTCCGGCGACGTGCACACCGTGGCCCGGGTGCGCGAGTCGACGTACAAGCCGGGCGAGAGCGCCAACGGCTGGGACCACCCGGTGAGTTGGTGCCGGGACTACGACGGCGGCCGGTCCTTCTACACCGGGATGGGCGGGACCGTCGCCAGTTACGACGAGGTGGACTTCCGCGATCACCTGCGCGGCGCGCTGCTGTGGACGTCCCGGATCGTGCGGGCCGACTGCAAGGCCGCGATCAACTCCCACTACAAGGCGGAGCGGCTCACCCAGCCCAACCAGCCGGGGCAGAACGACCAGATCGGCGAGCCGCACGGCCTGGTGACCGCGCCCGACGGACGCGTCCTCTACATCGGGCGCGGCGGCGCGGACTCCTCGCAGCCGGTGATCACCGACTGGAACAACCCCGACATCGGCAAAGGCACGGGCGAGATCCACGTCTACGACCCGAAGACCAAGAAGGTCACCCTGGCCGGCGGGCTCACCGTCTTCGGCAACAAGGGCGGCGGCGACGAACTCGTCAAGGTCGAGGAGGGACTGCTCGGGATCGAGCTCGACCCGAAGTTCGAGCAGAACGGGTGGGTGTATCTGCACTACACGCCGCACTCGCAGCTCGACCGCGACAAGCAGATGGCGGAGCGGCGCGTCTCGCGCTTCACCCTCGACCTCGCCACGAACAAGCTGGACATGAGCAGCGAGAAGGTGCTGCTCAAGTGGCCGGTGCAGGTGCACAGTTGCTGCCACGCGGGCGGCGGGATGGCCTGGGACTCCAAGGGCAACCTGTACATCGCGACGGGTGACAACAACTCCTCGCGGTTCAGCGACGGTTACTCGGGCAACAACCCGGAGCCGAACTACAAGGGCGTCTCGTTCGCCGACGCGCGCCGCACCGCCGGCAACACCAACAACCTCAACGGCAAGATCCTGCGCATCCACCCGGAGGCCGACGGGACGTACACCCTGCCGGAGGGGAACCTGTTCACCGGCAAGGAGACCGCCGAGGGCGGCGGCAAGACGCGCGGCGAGATCTATGTGATGGGCGTCAGGAACCCCGCGCGGATCTCCATCGACAAGAAGACCGACACGCTGTACGCGGGCTGGGTCGGTCCCGACGCCGGTGAGCCCTCGACGACGTGGGGTCCCGCGAAGTACGACACGTTCGCCGTCATCACCAAGGCGTCCAACCGCGGCTGGCCGTACTGCATGGGCAACAAGCAGCCCTACCGCGACCGCAATCTGCCGGACCCGACCAAGCCGCTGGGCTGGTACGACTGCGACCACCCGAAGAACGAGTCGCCGAACAACGACGGTCTCGTCAACCTGCCGCCGGTCACCGGGAACAACATCTGGTACTCGCCGCAGGGCGGCGCCCCGGACTATCCGCGCGACGCGAACGGCGTCCCCTCGTACAAGAAGGAGGAGGCGACGTACCTCCTGCCGTGGCTCAAGGGCGGCGGGCAGGCCGCGATGGACGGTCCCGTCTACCGGTACGACGCGGCGATCCCGAACGCCGACAAGTGGCCGAGCTACTGGGACGGCAAGTGGTTCGTCGGTGACTTCTACGACTCCGACCAGCCGCGCAACGCGGTGCTCACCGACCCGGCGACGCACGGCGGCGGATCGCTCCCGGTGCACTCCGAGTCCCTGAAGAAGATCGTCCCGATCGGGAACGACGGCATCAAGAACCTCATGGACTGGAAGTTCGGTCCTGACGGCGCGCTGTACGTCCTCGACTACGGGCGCGGCTTCTTCACCTCGGACGCCAAGTCGGCGCTGTGGAAGGTGACGTACACCGGTGGCGAGGCGACCCCGGCGGCCGATCAGCTGGCCAGGAAGGCGCAACCATGAGAAAGCACCGAAGATTCCTGACCGCGCTGCTCGGCGCGCTCCTGATGGTCGTGGGGCTCGGCGCGCTGCCCACGGCGACCGCGGCCCCGGCCCCCGGCGCGGCCGCCGCGCAGGTCCTCACCTGGACGGCCGGCGACGACATCACCAAGTACGCGTCGGCGCCGGCGACGGCCGTCGCCGGACAGACCACGATCGTCTTCGAGAACAGCGCGGCGACGGGCAACACCACGGGGATGCCGCACACGTTGACGTTCGACGTGTCGGACCCCGAGTACAACAACGACGTCCCGCTGAACATCCTGGCCAACCCGTTCGACGCGGAGGGCGGCAAGCACTCGGTCGAGGTGACGCTCTCGCCCGGCCGCTACCGCTACCACTGCTCGATCCCCGGCCACGAGGGCATGCAGGGCATCCTCGTCGTGACCGACGGCGCCGGGGACGACACGACCGCTCCGGAGACCTCGGCGAAGGCGGAGGGGCAGACCAACTCCGACGGCGCCTTTGTGGGTTCGGCGTCGGTGACGGTCTCCGCGACGGACGCCGGTTCGGGCGTCGACCGGATCGAGTACGCCCTGGACGGCGGCGGCTACACGCCGTACACGACGCCGGTGGTCGTCGACCAGGTCGGTGCGCACAAGGTGACGTACAAGGCGACCGACAAGGCGGGGAACACGTCCGCCGAGAAGTCGCTCGACTTCACCGTGGTCGCGCCGCCGACGGACGACACGACGCCGCCGGAGACGTCGGCGACGGTCAGCGGCGAGAAGAACGCGGACGGCGCGTACGTCGGGATGGCGACCGTCACCGTGACCGCGTCGGACACCGGATCGGGCGTCAACTCCCTTGAGTACGCGGTTGGTTCGGACGGTGCCTGGAAGGCGTACACCGCGCCGGTGATGTTCCACGACCCGGGCACGTACACCGTGCGCTATCGGGCGACGGACAAGGCCGGGAACCAGGCCGCCGAGAAGACCGTCACGTTCGCGGTCGTCGCCCCGCCCGTCGAGGACAAGACGCCGCCGACGGTCTCCCTGACGGTGGACGGCGACAAGAACTCCGACGGCGCGTACATCGGGAACGCGAAGCTCACACTGACGGCGACGGACGACATGTCGGGCGTCGACAAGGTCGAGTACTCCCTCGACGGCGGCCCGTATCTCGCCTACACCGCACCGGTGGTGGTCGACCGCGTGGGCGCGCACTCGGTGGCGTACCGGGCGAGCGACAAGGCCGGGAACGCCTCGACGGCGCAGACGTTCGTCTTCGCGGTCGCTTCGGGCGGCGGGGTGCCTGCCCCCAACTGCCCCGAGTACGACGAGCGGTTGACGGTCTTCGTCGGTACGGTCGACACGGGCATCCCGAACCGGGTCACCGACAACCGGTGCCGGATCAACGAGTTGATCGAGGACGAGAAGGAGTGGACGTCCCAGGCCCTCTTCCTCAAGCACGTGAAGACGGTCACGGACGCGCTGCTCAAGGAAGGCGTCATCGACCAGCGCGAGTACAACAAGATCAACCGCGCCGCCAAGCAGTCCGGGATCGGCAAGCCCGGACAGACCGAGGGCTACCGCAAGATCATGGACGGCACCCCGGAGTCGTTCGCGAAGTGGGAGCAGGTCGGCGGCGGCAGGTTCCAGCTGAGCGGCGACGGCGCGATCACCAGCGACCCGGCCGTCTCCGGCATGGGCATGCTGTGGCTGCCGACCCGCAAGTACGGCGACTTCTCGCTGAAGCTCCAGTGGCGGGACGACGCCCCGGGCACCGGCAACGCCAACGGCGGCGTGTTCGTGCGCTTCCCGTGGGTCCACGACAACCCCGAGGAGCCGCGCCCGGAGTGGGTCGCCATCAAGTACGGGCACGAGGTGCAGGTGCTCGACAAGCCCGACGGCGACATGTACAAGACCGGTTCGATCTACGGCTTCGACCGGGTGGGTCTCGCGGGCGCGGGCGTCACCCAGAAGGGCACGTGGAACGACTACGAGATCAAGGTGGTGGACCAGCACTACTCGATCTACCGCAACGGCGTGCTGATCAACGAGTTCGACAACACGGCGGGCCAGGTCTTCGAGCCGCCGCGCTCGGACGACCCGGGCACCGACGGCCGGCGCTACGCCTCCGGCTACATCGGGCTCCAGGTGCACAGCACCACGGACGTCATCTCGTACCGCGACATCCGGATCCGGGAGCTGTAACCGATCTCGGCAGGTGGTCGTGCGGCTCGTTCGCGTTCAGCGGGCGGGCCGCACTTCCACGTCCACGGAGTCCGAACTCCCCTGGGTGAGTACGGGGTTGCTCTGTTGGGACACGAAGTCCTCGGGCGCGACGCTGCCCGAGCCGTCGACGTCCGCGTGCACCCGCACCGTGTAGCGCGCCCGCGGATCGGGCTCCGGCACCTCCAGTGTCACCTGCGCGGCGGCGCCGAGGTCGACGTCCGGCGCAGAGGTGCGGGAGACGACGTGGGCCGCCGCGTCGGCGGCGGTGATCTCCTCGATCTGCACGCGCAGGGTCACAGGCGTGTCCGGCGGCCGGACACCCGGCGCGAGACGGACAGCGATTTCTACGTTGCGCATACGCTCGCACAGCCCCTTGTTGGTAGGTGGTACCCCCACTACGTTCCGCAAAATAGCGCCCCTGACGAAGGGGCGGGAAGCCTAAAGGCCAGGGGGAACAGAATCATGCCTGCTTCCGAGACTCGTGTTCATGGCGAGGGACACGGTGAAGGTCACGGGGAATTCCGTTCGTCGCGCGAGGTGAAAACCGGTCTGATCGACGGCGTCAGTTTCCAGGTCAAGCCGGTCCAGTACGTGGAGATCGACGGGCTCGCGATGCTCGAGGGCGACATCGTGCTCGGCACGGTCGCCGAAGTGGAGCGCCACACACAGGAATTGAAGGCCGAGTCGGAGGGAAAGCTCCCGGAATCGGCCGTCGTGATCACGGGGCAGCAGTTCCGATGGCCGAGCGGCCTCGTGCCGTTCGAGATCGACGCGAGCCTGCCCAACCAGCAGCGGGTCACGGACGCGATCGCGCACTGGCACTCCCGCACCCGGATCCGCTTCGTGCAGCGCACCTCCGCCAACTCCGCGCAGTTCCCCGACTTCGTCCGGTTCGTGCCGGGCGGCGGCTGCTCGTCGTTCGTGGGCCGGCAGGGCGGCGCGCAGTCGATCACGCTGGGCTCCGGCTGCTCGACGGGCAACGCCATCCACGAGATCGGGCACGCGGTCGGTCTGTGGCACGAGCAGAGCCGCGAGGACCGGGACCAGTTCGTGACGATCGTGTGGGCCAACATCACGTCCGGCTTCGAGCACAACTTCGACCAGCACATCAGTGACGGGGACGACGTCGGCGCGTACGACTACGGCTCGATCATGCACTACCCGCGGGACGCCTTCTCGAAGAACGGCCAGGACACCATCGTGCCGACGGTGCAGGGCGTCAGCATCGGCCAGCGCACCGGTCTGAGCAGCGACGACGTCGCCGCCGTGCACGCGATGTACGGTCCCTCGCCGGCGTCCGGGCCCGTGGTGTCGTGGGAGTCGGAGCGGCTCGACGTGTTCGGGATCGGCACCGACTCGGCGATGTTCCACAAGTGGTGGAACGGCAAGGCGTGGGGCCCCAGCGTGCAGAACTGGGAGTCGCTCGGCGGAATCTGCATGAGCCCGCCGACGACCCTCGCCTGGGCCCACGACCGGCTCGACGCGTTCGTGACCGGCACCGACTCGGCGCTCTACCACAAGTGGTGGGACGGGAGTTCCTGGGGACCCAGCGTCCAGGGCTGGGAGTCGCTCGGCGGGATCTGCACCAGCGCGCCCGAAGTCGTGTCCTGGGGGCCCGACCGGCTCGACGTCTTCGTCATCGGGACGGATTCGGCCACGTACCACAAATGGTGGGACGGAAAGGCGTGGGGCCCCAGCGTCAAGGGATTCGAATCCCTCGGCGGAATCTGCATGACCAAACCGAAAGCCGTCTCGTGGGGCGCGAACCGGCTCGATCTCTTTGTGATCGGCACGGACTCGGCGCTCTACCACAAATGGTGGGACGGAAAATCCTGGGGCCCCAGCGTCCAGGGCTGGGAATCGCTCGGCGGAATCTGCATGAGCGAACCCGTCGCGGTGTCCTGGGGGCAGAACCGGCTCGATCTTTTCGTGGTCGGCACCGATTCCGCGCTCTACCACAAATGGTGGGACGGGAGTTCCTGGGGACCGAGCGTCAAGGGCTGGGAATCGCTCGGCGGAATCTGTGAGCGCACCCCCGCCGCGGTGTCCTGGAGCCCGGACCGGCTCGACCTGTTCACGGTCGGCTCGGACTCGGCGCTCCACCACAAATGGTGGGACGGCAAGGCCTGGGGCCCGAGCACCAAGGGCTGGGAGTCGCTCGGCGGGATCTGCACCAGCTCGCCGACGGCCGTGTCCTGGGAGCAGAACCGGCTCGACGTGTTCGTCCGCGGCACGGACTCGGCGCTCTGGCACAAGTGGTGGGACGGGAAGAACTGGGGCCCGAGCACCACCGGCTTCGAGTCGCTCGGCGGCATCCTGACCCGCTTCACGGATTAGGTCGGCAGAGGTTCTAGTCGTCGTGCCTGGCCCGGCTCGGCTGTACCCGCTTGGGTTCGCCCGGCATCTTCGGATACTCCGGCGGGTACGGCAGGTCGCCCAGGCCCCGGTCCTTCTCGTCGCGGTCGGCGAGTTCCAGGAGCGCGTCGAGGCTGTGGCGCTCCTGGTCCATGGCGGCGTGCACATCGCCCACGTCGGCGTAGCGCTTGGGCATGGAGCCGACGGTGAAGTCGCGGGGCCGCGCGTCCCCGACTTCGTCCCAGGTGAGCGGGGCGGAGACGGGCGCGCCGGGGCGGGCGCGGACCGAGTAGGCGGAGGCGATCGTACGGTCGCGGGCGGTCTGATTGAAGTCGACGAAGATGCGCTCGCCGCGCTCCTCCTTCCACCAGGCCGTGGTGACCGACTCCGGCATACGGCGCTCCAGTTCGCGCCCGCAGGCGATCGCGGCGCGGCGCACCTCGACGAACGTCCAGCGCGGTTCGATGGGCACGAACACGTGCAGTCCGCGCCCGCCGGAGGTCTTGGGCCAGCCCCGCAGACCGCCGAACTCGTGGAGTACGGCGCGCAGTTCGTGGGCGGCGCGCACGGCGTCGCCGTACTCGGTGCCGGGCTGCGGGTCGAGGTCGATACGGAGTTCGTCCGGGTGGTCGGGGTCGTCACGGCGCACCGGCCACGGGTGGAAGGTGAGGGTGCCGTACTGGGCGGCCCACAGCACGGCGGCGACCTCGGTGGGGCACATCTCGTCGGCGGTGCGTCCCGAGGGGAACGTGATGGTGGCGGTGGGGATCCAGTCGGGTAGGTTCTTCGGGGCCCGCTTCTGGTAGAAGGACTCGCCGGTGACGCCCTCGGGGTAGCGCTCCAGGGTCGTGGGCCGGTCCCGCAGGGCGCGCAGGATGCCGTCGCCGACCGCGAGGAAGTAGTTCGCCACGTCCAGCTTCGTGTATCCGCTCGTGCCGTCGTCCGGGAAGTACACCTTGTCGGGGCTGGACAGCCGCACCGGCCGTCCGCCCGCCATCAGCTCCACCGCCGCGCCCTTGCTGCCCATGGGTCCACGCTAGGCCGAAGGAACGTACACCGCATACCGGGCGTCCTCCGTACATAGAGGTCAGAATCGGTGCATGGATCTTCCCGTGATGCCGCCGGTCAAGCCGATGCTCGCCAAGTCCGCCGCCAGGATCCCCGCCGGTATGCACTACGAGGCGAAGTGGGACGGGTTCCGCGCGATCGTCTTCCGCGACGGCCCGGAGATCGAGCTCACCAGCCGCACCACCAAGTCGCTGACCAGGTACTTTCCCGAACTGGTCGGCGCGCTCGCCGAACGGCTGCCCGAGCGGTGCGTGCTGGACGGGGAGATCGTGATCGCGCGGGACGGGCGGCTCGACTTCGACGCGCTGACCGAGCGGATCCACCCCGCGGACTCCCGGGTGCGCACGCTCGCCGAGCGCACGCCGGCCTCCTTCGTCGCCTTCGACGTCCTGGCGCTCGGCGACGAGTCGCTGGTGGACGCACCGCTGACCGAGCGCAGACGGCGCCTGGAGGAGGCCCTGGCCACCGCCTCGGCGCCGCTGCACCTGGCCCCGGCGACGACGGACGCCGAGCTGGCGGGGCGCTGGTTCGAGCAGTACGAGGGCGCGGGCCTGGACGGGGTCGTCGCCAAGCCGCTCGATCTGCGCTACCGGCAGGACGAGCGCCTGATGTTCAAGATCAAGCACGAGCGGACGGCGGACTGCGTGGTCGCCGGGTACCGCTTCCACAAGAGCGGCCCGGTCGTCGGCTCACTCCTGCTCGGCCTGTACGACGACGCGGGCACCCTCCAGCACGTCGGGGTCTGCGCGGCGTTCACCATGAAGCGGCGCGCGGAGCTGATCGACGAGCTGGAGCCGCTGCGCATGGAGTCCCCGGAGGGTCACCCCTGGGCGGCGTGGGCCGACGAGGCGGCGCAGGCGGCGTCCCGGATGCCGGGCGCGACCAGCCGCTGGACCGGAAAGAAGGACCTCTCCTGGGTGGCGCTGCGCCCGGAGCGGGTCGCCGAGGTGGCGTACGAGCACATGGAGAACGGGGCCCGCTTCCGGCACACGGCACGCTTCCGCCGCTGGCGCCCGGACCGCACGCCGAAGAGCTGTACGTACGCGCAGCTGGACGAGCCGGTGAAGTTCGACCTCGCGGACGTCCTGCGTTAGACGCTCGTACGGGGATGAGCGCGGGCCCCGTACGGGTATGTCTGGGCCGTGGACGGGATACGTAGGCGCGCGTTCGTCGTCGGGCTGCTCGGGGTCGCGGGTGCGGCGTGCACGACGGGGCTGCCCCCGGACGGGAACGGGTCCGCCTCGCCGACCGCCCGGGGCGCGGCGCTGCTCGCCGTGAAGATCGACAACGTGGGGGCGGCCCGGCCGCAGACCGGGCTCCAGGACGCGGACCTCGTCTACGCGGAACAGGTCGAGGGCGGCCTGAGCCGGCTGATGGCGGTCTTCGGCTCACGTCTGCCCGACGTGGTGGGCCCGGTGCGCAGCGCCCGCGAGACCGATCTGGAGCTCCTCGCCCAGTTCGACCGGCCGACGCTCGCGTTCTCCGGCGCGCAGGGCAAGCTGCTCCCGCTGATCGACGCGGCGCCGCTGCGTGCGAGGTCGCCGGGCGAGGCGAGCGGCGCGTACGTCCGCGGAAGCGACAGGCCCGCGCCGCACAACCTCTTCCTGCGGCCGCGCAAGCTGGGCCGTACGACGTCGGGGACGAACGCGGGGACGGCGGCCGGGTTCCGCTTCGCGGCCCGCGTCCCGGCCGGCGGCCGACCCGAGACGGAGCGCACCGTGCGCTTCCCCGCGGCCCGCTTCACCTTCAACTGGGCTGCGGGGAAAGGCCGTTGGGAGATCAGCATGGACGGGAGCCCGGCCGTCACCTCCAGCGGGACCAGGCTCACCGCGGCGACAGCCGTCGTCCAGTACGTCGACATCCGGCCGTCCCGCTTCCACGACAAGTTCGGCAGCACGACGCCGCTGTCGCGCACGGTCGGCAAGGGAAAGGCGCTCGTACTGCGCGACGGGCGGGCCTACGACGCGCGGTGGGAGCGGGCGACCGCCGAGGACGGCACGACGTTCACGACGCCCGACGGCGAACCCCTGCCCTTCGCGCCTGGCCCTGTGTGGGTGGTCTTCACGAAGGCGTGACGGCCTGCGCGGGAGCGGCCTCCTGCGGGTTGCGCAGCCCTTCCGCCGCGTCGCAGACCCGCTGGATCAGGTCGAAGAAGACCTGCTGCTCACCCGCATCCAGGGGCGCCAGGAAGACCTGGTTCATGCGGGCGGTGCGCACGGTCAGCTTCTTGTGGGTGCGCGCGCCCTCCGGCGTCGTCCGCAGCAGCCAGCGGCGGCCGTCCTGCGGGTCGCGGACCTTGTCGAGGAGGTCGCGCCGGGTGAGCCGGCTGACCACCTCGGCGATCGTCGAGCGGTCCAGGCCGACGCGCTCGCCGACCGTGCGCTGGTCGAGGCCCGGCTCGGCGACGAGCGCGTTCAGGACCGCGAACTGCGGTGACGTGATCTCCTCCGAGACCATCGCGTTCCACAGCAGGTAGTGCGCCTGTTGGAGCCGCCGGGCGAGATGCCCGGGATGGGTGGTCAGATCCACCGCGGCCATCGCGGTCCTCCACTCGGTGTGCGTGTCTGCGGATGCAGATGTGCGGGTGCAGATGTGCGGGTGCACTGAGCAATACTCCGGTACCGGGTGGCCGCCTGTCGAGCGGAAGCCTTCACCCACCTGTCCACCCTTGACGGTTCACGGCCCCGATGGCACGGTGAGCGGAGCTCCAGAAATGCTCAGTGCGCTGAGTAATAGTGCGCTGGGCAAGGACGAGAGCCCGGCCGAAGAAGGAAGCCCCATGACGCTCACCCAGCACGACATCGACGCGGAGATAGCGGCCGAGCACGCCGCGTACGAGAAGCGCGTCGCCGGCGGCGCGCCCGTCGAGCACCACCCGCGCCGCGACTACGCGCCCTACCGCTCCTCGACGCTGCGCCACCCGAAGCAGCCGCCGGTGAACATCGACGTCTCCAAGGACCCGGAGCTGGTGGAGCTGGGCTCCCCCGCCTTCGGCGAGCGCAACATCACCGAGATCGACAACGACCTCACGCGGCAGCACAACGGCGAGCCGATCGGCGAGCGCATCACCGTCTCGGGCCGTCTCCTCGACCGCCACGGCCGCCCGGTGCGCGGCCAGCTCGTGGAGATCTGGCAGGCCAACTCGGCGGGCCGCTACGCCCATCAGCGCGAGCAGCACGACGCCCCGCTGGACCCCAACTTCACCGGTGTGGGGCGGATGCTGACGGACGATCAGGGCCGCTACCACTTCACCACCATCCAGCCGGGCCCGTATCCGTGGCGCAACCACGTGAACGCCTGGCGGCCGGCGCACATCCACTTCTCGATGTTCGGCTCGGCGTTCACGCAGCGGCTCGTGACGCAGATGTACTTCCCGAGCGACCCGCTGTTCCCGTACGACCCGATCATCCAGTCCGTGACCGACGACGCGGCCCGTCAGCGGCTCGTCGCGACGTACGACCACAGCCAGTCGGTGCCCGAGTTCTCGATGGGCTACCACTGGGACATCGTGCTCGACGGACCGCAGGCCACCTGGATCGAAGAAGGGCGCTGAGCGACCACCATGACGAAGATCGACACGAGCAACCCGGACGCCGTGCTCCCCACCCCTTCGCACACGGTCGGCCCGTTCTACGGGTACGCGCTGCCGTTCCCCGGCGGCGCCGACATCGCACCCGTCGGCCACCCGGACACCGTCACCGTCCAGGGATACGTGTACGACGGTGAGGGCAACCCGCTGCCGGACGCATTCCTGGAGCTGTGGGGCGCCGACCCGGAGGGCAATCTGCCGCAGGTCGACGGTTCGATCCGGCGGGACCCGGCGACGGGCGGCTATCTCGGGCGCAACGGCGTGGAGTTCACCGGCTGGGGCCGCATCCAGACCGACGCCAACGGGCACTGGTACGCGCGGACGCTGCGGCCCGGGGCGCGCGGGTCGAGCGCGCCGTACCTGAGCGTGTGCGTGTTCGCGCGCGGGCTGCTCGTCCATCTCTTCACGCGGATCTACTTCGCGGGCGACGACGCGGCACTCGCCGCCGACCCGCTGCTCGCGGGGCTCGACCCGGCGCGGCGCGACACGCTGATCGCGCGGCGGCAGCCGGACGGCACGTACCGTTTCGACATCCGCCTTCAGGGCGAGGGCGAGACGGTCTTCCTGGAGTTCACGTGACCCTGTTCGACCCCGGCACCGAGGACGCACCCACCGAGCGCACCACGTCCGAAGAGGCTTTCCTCCAGGCCTTGTTGGAAGCGGAGGCGGGCCTGACGCGGGCGCAGTCCACCCTCGGCCTCGCCCCGGCGGAGGCCGCCGACGCGGTGACCGCCGCGGCGGTCGCGTCACCCTTCGACGTACGGGACCTCGCACGCCGGGCCCGCGCCGGGGGCAACCCGGTGATCCCGCTCGTCGCCGACCTGACGGCGGCGGCGGGCGCGGAGCACGGGCCGTACGTGCACCGGGGCGCGACGAGTCAGGACATCCTCGACTCGGCGCTGATGCTGGTGGCCGCGCGCAGCCTGGATGCGGTCGTGGCGGAACTGGCCCGTACGGAAGGGGTGCTGGCACGGCTCGCCTCGGCGCACCGGGACACGGTCATGCCCGGTCGTACGCTCACGCAGCACGCGGTGCCGACGACGTTCGGGCTCAAGGCGGCCGGGTGGCGGTCGCTGGTCCTCGACGCGCGGGACCGGCTGCGGTCCGTGCGCGAGGCTCTGCCGGTCCAACTGGGCGGCGCCGCGGGCACGTTGGCGGCGTTCGAGGCGTACGGCGCGGGCGATCCGCTCGCACTGGTCGAGGCCTACGCGAGGGAACTGGGCCTCTCTGCACCGGAGTTGCCGTGGCACGTACTGCGGGCGCCGGTGGCCGATCTGGCGGGAGCACTGGCGTTCACGGCGGGCGCGCTCGGCAAGGTGGCCGCCGATGTGCTGGTCCTGTCCCGTACCGAGACCGGGGAGCTGGCCGAGGGGGCGGGCGGCGGTTCGTCCGCGATGCCGCACAAGGCGAACCCGGTCCGCTCGACCCTGATCGCGGCGGCGGCACGGCGGGCACCCGGGCTCGCGGCGACGCTGTACGGCTCGATGGCGGCCGAGGACGAACGCCCGGCCGGGGCGTGGCATGCCGAATGGGCCACCCTGCGGGAGCTGTTGCGGGTCGTCGGCGGGGCGGCGCGGGACACCGCCGAACTGACCGAGGGGCTCGTGGTGCGCGCCGACGTGATGCGCGCGCACCTGTCCCTGACCGGCGGGGCGATCGTCTCCGAGCGGCTGTCGGCGGAGCTGTCGGGGCTGCTCGGGCGCGGCGCCGCGAAGGAATTGCTGGCCGAGGCGGATCGGCGGGCCCGCGCGGAGGCGGTTCCCCTGGAGGCCGTACTGGCCCGGGAGCCTCGTCTGAAGGATGTCGACGTGGGGCGCCTGACCGATCCCGAGCGGTACGTGGGTGCGGCGGGGGCGCTCGTCGACCGGGCGCTCGAGCGGGGGTGAGTCGGGTGCGGCTTTCGTCGTGGCTGGTCGCGCCCCGCGGCGGAGCCGCTCGCCTTTAGGGGCGCGGGGAACTGCGCGACCAGCCCCCACCGGACCCGCACCCGCCCCCGCCCCCGTCCCCGCAGTCGACACCCCACCCCACCCTCCTGGAGCCCACCCATGACCGAGACCCTCCACCACACCGCCGAAGGTTCCCCGACCGCTCCCCCGCTGCTCCTCGGCCCCTCCCTCGGGACCTCGCTCGCCCTGTGGGACCGGGTCGCCCCCGAGTTGTCCGTCGCCCACCGCGTGGTCCGCTGGGACCTGCCCGGGCACGGCGGATCCGCGGCCGGGCTGATCGCGGCCGGGGCCACCGTCGCCGACCTCGCCGACCTCGTGCTCGCCCTCGCGGACGACCTCGGCATCGAGCGGTTCGGCTACGCGGGCGTCTCCCTGGGCGGCGCCGTCGGACTGCACCTCGCCGTGCACCACCCCGACCGGGTCGGCCGCCTCGCCGTGCTGTGCTCGTCCGCGCACTTCGGAGGCTCCCGAGCCTGGGAGGAGCGGGCCGCGCTGGTGCGCAAGGAGGGCACGGCGGGGGTCGCCGACACCGCGCCCGCGCGCTGGTTCACGCCGGCGTTCCGCGACGAACGGCTCGTGCGGGACAACCGGGACGCGGACCCCGAGGCGTACGCGGCGTGCTGCGACGCCCTCGCCGCGTTCGACCTGCGGGACCGGCTCGGCGAGATCCGTGTGCCGACGCTGCTGGTCGCAGGGCGGGACGATCCCGCGACGCCGCCGGCGCACCTGCGGGAGATCGCCGACGCGGTGCCGGGCGCCGAACTCGCCGAACTGTCCCGCGCCTCGCACCTGGCCGTCGCCGAGCGCCCCGAGGCCGTCGTCGGGCTGCTGCGCACGCACTTCGGGGCGGGCGCCAGGCGCGGCATGGAGGTGCGCAGGCAGGTGCTCGGTGACGCGCACGTCGACCGGGCGCAGGCGCGGCAGACCCCGTTCACGGCAGGGTTCCAGGACTTCATCTCGCGCTACGCGTGGGGCGAGATCTGGACCGACGAGACCCTGACCCGCCGCGAGCGCAGCATGGTCACCATGACCGCGCTGGTCGCCCACGGCCATCTCGACGAACTGGCGATGCATGTGCGCGCCGCGCTGCGCAACGGTCTCACCCCCGACGAGATCGGCGCCGTCCTGCAACAGTGCGCGGTGTACGTGGGCGTCCCGGCGGCCAACTCGGCGTTCGCGGCGGCCCAGCGGGTGCTCGCGGACGAAGGCATCGGGTGACCTTTCCAGGCGCCCGGGTGACCCTGCGGGACGTAGGATCCGCCGGCTCTGGTTCCCGCCCCCGTCCCGTGCCTAGCCTGGCCGCATGGCCACACTTCTGATCACCGGTGCCACGTCCGGCCTCGGCCGGTACCTCGCCTTCGCGTGCGTGCGCGCGGGACATGTCGTCCTCGCGCACGGGCGGGACAAGGCACGGACCGACGCCCTCGTCGACGAGCTGCGGGCCGAGGGGCGCGCCGAGGGGTTCGTCGCCGATCTCGCCTCCCTCGGCCAGGTCCGCGACCTCGGCGCACGCGTCGCCGCCGCGCATCCGGAACTCGACGTCCTCGTCAACAACGCCGGGGTCGGCGCCGGGCCCGCGGGATCCGGCCGCGAGCTGAGCGCCGACGGGCACGAGCTGCGGCTCGCCGTGAACCTGCTGGCGCCCGTCGCGCTCACCCGCGCCCTGCTGCCCGTCCTGCGCGCCAACTCCCCTTCGCGCATCGTGAATTGCGGCTCGCTCGGCCAGGCACCGCTCGACTTCGACGACCTGGACTTCGCGCACGGCTACTCCGGTACGGACGCCTACTGCCGCGCCAAGTTCGCCTTCGCCGCCCACACGTTCTCCCTCTCCCGGGAGCTGGCCGGCACCGGGGTCACGGTGAACGTCATCCACCCGGCGACGTACATGGACACCGGGATGGTGCGCGAGGCCGGGATCGACCCCTGGACGAGCGTCGCCGACGGCGCGACGGGCGTCATCGCCCTGGCCACCGGAGCGGCGGGCGCCGAGTCGACGGGGCGCTTCTACGACGGGACACGTCCTGCGCAGGCGCACGCGGGGACGTACGACCGCGCGACGCAGGCCCGTCTCGACGCCGTCCTCGACCGGCTGCTCACCGCCGGTTAGCGCAGGCCGCGGCCCGTCTCCAGGACGTCCCGGGCCCGCGCCGCGAGGCCGTCGGCCCCGCAGGAACGGGCCAGCGTCAGACCGCGGTTGAGCTCCGTGAGGGAGCGGGCGGCCATGCCGTACTCGACGCGGGCCAGCGCGTGCTCGTAGGCGCAGGGCGAGGCTTCGAGGTACGTCACCGCCTTCGCGTACAGGGTGAGTTGCTTCTGCCCGGTCTCCAACGCGGCGGCACAGCGCAGCGCTTCGCCGATCGCCGTGTCCGTGCCGAAGCGCTCGGCCTGGGTACGGGCCTCCGCGACGAGTTCGGCCGCGCGCCGCGGGTCGGTGAGGGCGAGCGCGCGGGCCAGGTCGAGGGCCCACGGTGCCATGATCGTGTTGTGGCCGCCGCGGGCGATGGCCGCCTTGGCCGCGCTCTCCAGTTCGTTGACCCCGTCCTCCACCCGGCCGGTGGCCAGGAGCAGCCGGCCGCGGACGGCGTGCGCGTCGGGCAGCACGATCGTCGACGGGTAGGGCGGGCCGAAGGCGTAGCGGTCGGCGATCTCCTGTGCCTCGCCCGCCTTGCCGCGGGCGAGGAGCGTGTCGATGAGCATGCACGCCGCGTCCCAGTGCATGGGCAGGCCGCGTCCGACACGGTCGGCGAGGCGCAGGGACTCGCGCAGGAACGCTTCGGCATCGGTGAGGCGGCCGCGCCTGCGATGGACGTATCCCACGAAGGCATGGGCGATGGCGAGGTGGCCGCCGCTCCAGCCGGCCGTCTCGTACTCGCGCACGGCCTCGGTGAACAGGGACTCGGCGCGGTCGAGCCGGTCGGCGAAGAGGTAGGCGCTGCCGAGCATGGCGAGGACCTCGAAGCCCCACTCGGGATCGGTCCAGCCGAGCCCGGGTGCGAGGCGGCCGTTGACGAGGGCGCGGTCGCAGCGCTCGACGACCTCCTCCGCGTTCTCCCCGCGGGTCATCGCGTCGAAGGCGCGCAGGATCAGCAGGACGCGCTCGGGGTTGTCGCGGCCCGCGAGCTGGTCGGCGATCGTCGCCAGGTTCCGCGAGCGGCCCGGGGAGTCCTCCTCGCCCGCGTGGATGCCCTCCCACATGAAGTGCATGGCCTGGAGGCGCAGCCGCGCGGGTCCCGGTTCGAGCCGCTCGGCCTCGGTGTCGATGAGCCGCAGCGCCTCCTCCAGCTGGTCGTTGTGGACGAGGGCCTGGGAGAGCCGGCAGACGGCGTCGACGCGCTGGTCGCCGTCGAGCCCCGGTGTCGTGTCGAGGGCGGCGTCCAGGTGCTTGATGGTGGTGACGGGCGAGGTGAGCAGCGTGGCGCAGCCCAGTTCGTACAGGACGTGCGGGCGCACCTCGGGCAGCGGCGGCTCGGCGAGCGCGCGCTCCAGACAGCGGCGGGCGGCGTCGGGGGCGCCGACGGCGAGGTGCTCGCTCGCGGCGGCGCGCATCTGCTCGACGAGTTCGGGATCGTCGTCCGGGTGCACCTCGAGCAGGTGCCGGGAGGCCGCGGCGGGCCCGTGCCCGGAGGCGGTGACCGCCCACGCGGCCTGGCCGTGCATGGCGGTGCGGGTGGCCGGCGGGATCGCGTCGTAGACGGCGGAGGCGATCAGCGGGTGCACGAACTCCAGGGTGTCCGCGGTGCCGTACGTGACGTCGGTGAGGATGCGGGCGGCGCGCAGCCGCTCGGCGCAGCGGCCCGCCTGCTCCGGGTTCATGCCGGCGAGCAGGGCGGCGAGTCCCGGCTCGATACGGGTGCCGAGGATGGCAGCCGCCCAGGCGAACCGGGTGGCTTCGGTGCCGAGTCCTTCGAGGCGGGCGACGAGTCCGCGGCCGCGCGCCGACCGGTTCAGGCCGCGCAGCCGGCTCGCGGATTCCTCCTCCGGCGCGAGGTCGCTGTCCTGCACCTTGGCGAGCAACTCGACGGTCTCGTACGGGTTTCCGCCGGTCACCGCCCAGACCTCGCGGCAGAACGGGTCGTCGGCGTGGTCGCCGAGCGTGGCGCGGGTCAGGCCCGCGGTGGCATCGGGGGTCAGCTCGCGCAGCTTGGCGGCGCCGGGCCGGGCGGCGGCGGCCACGGCGTCCAGACAGGCGGCCGCCTGCGCGTCCTCGGGGTCGCGCTGGGCGACGACGACGAGCACCGGCAGGTCGTCGAGGCGCTCGGCGAACGCGGCGAGCCACTCCAGGGTCTCCAGGTCGGCCCAGTGCGCGTCGTCGATCAGCAGCACCAACGGCCAGTGCAGCCTGGCCAGTCGGGACACCGCGGCGACGAGTCCGTCGCGCACGCCCTGCGGGTCGGCCTGACGCCCGGTGGGCTCGGCTATCCCGAGGGCGGGGCCCGCGATGTCGTACCAGTCGCCGAAGTACTCGCGCGCCTCGTCCTCGGAGAGCGCGAGCAGGGCGGGCTGGAGCAGTCCCCGTACGACGTTGAAGGGGACGGAGGTGACCGTCTCGCCGCCGCGCGCGGACCAGACGGTGGCGCGGCCCCTGGCCATGTCGTGCACCCGGGAGAGCAGGGCGGTCTTGCCGATGCCCGCCTCTCCCTTGTAGACGACGAGGCTGCCGGAGGACGCGGAGTCCCCGCACAGGTCCTCAAGGGCCCTTGCCGCGACGTCGAGTTCGGTTTCCCGCTCCCACAGCAGCGGGCCGGAAGAGGCGGCGTCGGCGTGCCGTCCCTGTGTCATCCCGCACCCTCCCGGTGTCGATCCCCCGTGCCCCGATCAGCACTTGGGCGTACTGGTCATGAGGGTAATGCGCGGGCGCCCGCCGCGGTGGCGGGTCTTCGGAGCCGGTGGGATTTGATCGGCCCTGTGGGCCCCGGGCTCAGTTCACCGGGCTCCGGGCGCAGATAACGATCCCGTCCGTCGACCGGACCCTCTCATGTCCCTTTCAGGGTCGCCTCATACTGTGACGCTCATGACGTCGCAGACTCCCGCAGCCTGGTATCCCGACCCCGGCCAGGTCCCGGACGGCCCCCGCACCGAACGCTGGTGGGACGGCAGCCGGTGGACGGACCAGACCCGTCCGGCCACGACCCCGCCACCGCAGGTCCCGCAGACCCCGCCGGCTCCGCAGACCCCACCGGCCGCACCCGGGGTGGGCCCGGCTCCCCTCGCACAGCAGCAGGCCATACCCGGGATGTATCCGGCATACCCCAACTACCCGGGCTATCCGGGCCAGTTGCCGCCGAAGCCGCGCAGCCGCGCACGGATCGCCATCGCGGTGGGCGTCGCCGTGGCGGTGCTCGCCGGGATCGCCGGCGGCGTGTACGCGCTCACCGCCGGGGACGACGGCGGAAAGAGCGACCAGGTGGGCTCCGCGTCGAAGTCGCCGCTGCCGGGCGGCCCCGGGGGAGGCGGCGGTCCGGGCGGCGGCAGCGCGTCCCCCGAGACACCGCAGTCGCCGCGGGCCCCGCTCGACAAGGGCTACGCCACCGATGTCACCAACGGTGTCGCGCTGCCCGTCCTCGACGACTGGACCGGGAACGACGGCGCGGGCGTCGCCGGCGTGCAGACCGGGCCGTACAAGTGCCCGGACGACACGGCGCAGACCTGTGTCAAGGGCGGCGCGTCGACCTCGTCGGCGAAGGACCTGAAGCTCAACGCGACGACGGCCCAGGCGGCGGCGGAGGAGGACATCGCCAAGAACGCCAAGGCGTCCTACGGCGGCAAGGTCTACGGCGGGATCGTCACCCACGAGGAGCTCCTGTCGGAGAAGGTGACGGTCGCGGGGCAGAAGGGCTACCGCGTCCGCTGGAACGTGGACACCAAGTCGTCGATCGACGCGTGGGTGGAGTCCGTGGCCTTCCCGGCGCCGGACGACCCGAAGACGCTGGTCGTCGTGCGCATCGGCGTCGACATCCCGCGCACCGCGAAGGAGAAGGCGGCGGGTCCCGACGACTCGGCGATCGACAAGCTCGTCAAGGGGATCAAGAAGTCCAAGGTGGTCATGGGCGGCGGCGACGGCGAGGACGTCTGACGCACTCGGGACGCAAAGGGCCGGGCGGGTTCCTCTCCGCTCAGTGAGGAACCCGCCCGGCCGGGGGTGCGCGCCGCCCCCGTCCCCACGGTGCGGCGCGGGCAGACCGCCGGCCGGTCATCCCTGCGGCCGGCGGTCAACCGTTCATGTGGCCTGATCGGGGAGGGTCAGGCCGAGTCCCGGGATCAGGACGTTCTCGACGAATCGGACCAGGTAGTCCACGTCGGCGTCACACCCTTCCAGGACGGGGCGGCTGCGCATGACTCCGAAGAGCTGCGCGGCCAGATAGGGCAGGGCCGGATGGTCCGCGGCGATCTCGCCGCGCGCCACGGCCCGCTCGACCATCGCGTTGATCGACGCGATCTCCGGGTCGACCAGGGCCCCTCGCAGTGCGCACTTCAGCTCGGCGTCCTGGAGGACGGCGTGGCCGAGGGCCTGGATGAGCGAGGTGTCCCGCTTGGCCTGCGCCCCCGCGTTCCGCGCGGCGGCGACCAGGTCCCCTGCGAGGGTACCCGTGTCGGCCGAGAAGAACTTCACGCAGCGGCCGGCCAGCAGCGCGGCCGCCACCATCTGCGGCTTCGTCTTCCACTGCCGGTAGAGCGTGGACTTGCTGCAACTGGCGTGCGCGGCGACGCCCTCCATGGTGAGCGCCTCGTAGCCGTTCGTACGCAACTGCTCCAGGACGGCGTCGTAGAGCTCCTGCGCCCGCTCGGGCGAGATCTTGGATCGGCGCGAGGTGGTCGTCGCTGTCGCGGTGGCCTGTTCTCGCGTCGTCATGACTCTGCGCTCCTCGCTCGATGGTGTGTGTCGATGAGATCACATCCCCTATCGATACGCCAGTGTACCGGTACGCCAGCGTTTCGGTACACTGGCGTATCGATGAGCGGCATTCCGTACGTCGGAACACGCATATCGCCGCGCCACAAGCGCACCCGTTGCACCAGGTACCACCACGCACCACCCAGTCGTCACGAAAAGGGGCCCGGGGATGAATTCCCTGTTCGAGCCTGCCGAACCTGAGCCGGACAGTCGCGCTGCCCGACCGCCACTGGTCCGGGAGCTCCTGCTGGTCGTAGGACTCTTCCTCGTCTACAAGTTCGGCCGACAACTGGCCAACGGCCACACCGGCGAGGCGTTCCGCAACGCCGACCACGTGTGGAGCTTCGAGCGCGCCGTCGACCTGCCCGGCGAGGGCGCGGTCCAGAGCGCGCTGCTGCACAGCGACACCCTGGTGCACATCGCGAACACCTATTACGCGACCGTGCACTTCCCGGCCACGCTCGCCCTGCTCGTCTTCCTGTATTTGCGCCGCCCGCGCCACTACGTGTGGACGCGGCGGGTGCTCGCCGTCCTGACGGCGGCGGCGCTCGTGCTGCACCTGTCGTTCCCGCTCGCACCGCCGCGGATGCTGTCGGCCGCGCACCTCGTCGACACCGCGCAGGTCTACGGCCCGTCGGTGTACGCGGCGAAGCCCGACACCGACACGATGGCCAACCAGTTCGCGGCGATGCCCTCGCTGCACTTCGGCTGGGCCCTGATGGTCGCGATCGGCCTGATCGTCGCCACCCGGTCCCGGTGGCGCTGGCTGTGGCTGCTGCACCCGCTGGTCACGCTGCTCGTCGTCGTCGGCACGGCGAACCACTACTGGCTCGACGCGATCGTGGCGACGGCACTGCTCGGCATCGCCCTCGCGGTGATCCGCATGCCGCAGGCCGTGGGCGGCGGCACGGGCATCCGGCGGCACCTGCTGCCGATCCCCGACCACGCGATCGCACCCGCCGTCGCGCACACTCCGCCGACGCCGGCGCCGTGGTCGCCCGCGCCGTCGCTGCGCACGCCGCCGGACTCCCTGTCCGCGTCCGACGTCCTTGACCGGATGCCGATCCGGATCCCGGTGCAGGTCTCGCCGACCCCGGGCTCGACGTCCGTCACCTCCGTCGCCCCCGCGCCGCAGCTCGTGTCGACCGGGGCCGGCCGATGAGTGCCACGCTGGTCGCCGTCGCCCTCTCCCTCGTCTCCGCCGTGGCCTACGCCGCCGCCGCGGTCGCCCAGGAACGTCTCGCCGCGCGCACCGCCGGCGCCGGGGCGGGCCTGTGGCGGCTGCTCGGCACCGGTGCCTGGTGGTGGTCGGTCGGACTGAACGCGTCGGCGGCACTGCTGCACGTCGCCGCCCTCAAGTACGGCCCGCTCACGCTGGTGCAGCCGCTCGGCGCGCTCACCCTCGTCGCGGCGGTGCCGCTGGGCGCGCGGATCGCCGGGCGGCATGTGACGGTCGGCGAATGGCGGGGCACGGCCCTGACGCTGGCCGGTCTGGCCGCACTGCTCGTCACGGCGTCGGGCCCGGCGCCCGACGACACGCTCGCGCTGCCCGAGGCGCTCGCGGTGGCCGGGGCGACGGCCGCGCTGGTCGGCCTGCTCGCCCGGCGCGGCGCCAAGCCCGGCCTGCGCCACGCGACCGCGTCCGGCCTCGCCTCGGGTGTCGCCTCGGCGCTCACCCAGACCGTGACCGTCGCGGCGACCGACCGCACGGAGCCGCTGCTCGACGTGCGGGTCGTCGTGGTCGCGCTGCTCGTCGCCGCGTTCGCCGCGGGCGGGTTGCTGCTGTCGCAGACCGCGTACCGGGGCGGGCTCGGGGCCCCGCTCGCGGTGGTGACCCTGGCGAACCCGGTGGCGGCGGCCATCATCGGCCTCTCCCTGCTGGGCGAGCGACTTCAGGGCGGCATCGCGGGCCTGGCCCTGGCGGGCTTCGGGGCGGTGCTCGCGGCGCGGGGCGTGGTGGTACTGACCCGCGCGTCGTCCGCGCCGCAGGCCACGGTGGTGGTCGCGAGGTCGATCCCCGGCCGACCCGATCAAGCCCCTCAGCCACATCAAGCCCCTCCGGCGATTGAGGAGCGGGGTTCGGGGCAGAGCCGCGTGGCCTTCGCACATCAAGCCCCTCCGGCGATTGAGGAGCGGGGTCCGGGGCAGAGCCCCGTGGCCTTCGCGCCGTAGAGCCCCAGCCTTCATCGGCGGGTGCGGCGCCGTCGTGGCTGGTCGCGCAGTTCCCCGCGCCCCTTCAGGGCGCGGCCGCACGGCGGAGCCGCTGATCGGCACAGCCCCGCGCCCCTTCAGGGCGCCTCTTAGCGGGGCCGGATGCCGTCCAGGGCGAATCCGAGGACCCGGTCCCGCTGGGCCTCGTCGACGTACGCCGCCGCGGTCACCCCGGACACCATCCGCAACAGGTCGTCGAACGACAGGTCACCGCGGACCTCCCCTGCCTCCTGCGCCCGCACCAGCAACGGCTCCGCCGCGTCGAGCATCGCGCGCCGGCAGGAGACGAAGATGTCCGACTCCCCGCTCAGCGCGTCCCGGATCGCGCGCTTGGTGACGGTGTAGTCGACGAAGCGGCGCAGCCACGTGGCGAGGCCCTCCCACGGCCGGGCGTCCACGAGCTCGTCCGCGAGCCGGCACAGCGCGTCGACCTCTTCCGCGTAGACCGTCTCGAAGAGGTCCTGCCGCGTCGGGAAGTTGCGGTACAGGGTGCCGATGCCGACGCCGGCCTGCCGGGCGATGTCCTCCAGCGAGGCGTCGGAGCCCTTCGTGGTGAAGGCCTCGCGCGCGGCGGCGAGCAGAGCGTCGAAATTCCGCGCGGCGTCGGCGCGGCGCGGCCGCTGAGCGGCGACGACTCCGCCCACGCGCTCCCTGTCCGTCGTCATGCGTCCACCGTGCCTCTCCCTCTCACGTCACCTCAGGCCGGAACGAGGTTGAACCGGAGGCGCGCCTCCGGTATCGTTCCTTAAGTCGAGGGTGCCCTCCACTTTAGCAGTGGCACCCCCATCCCTTCATCCTCGCAGCCCGCGCACGCCCGCGGGCCGCACCCCCTTGCCGGGAGAAACCCTTGAACCGGAACAACCGCCTCACCTTCGCGGTGCTCGCCACCGGAGCGGGCGTGTTCTCGATGATGCAGTCGCTGGTCGCCCCCGCACTGCCCACCATCCAGCACGCCCTGCACACCTCCCAGGCCACCTCGACCTGGGTCATGACGGCGTATCTGCTGTCCGCGTCCGTCTTCACCCCGATCCTCGGCCGGGTCGGCGACCTGGTCGGCAAGAAGCGGACCATGGTCGGCGCGCTCGCCGCGCTCACCGTGGGCTGTCTGCTCGCGGCACTCGCCCCGAACATCGGCGTCCTCATCGTGGCCCGGGTCGTCCAGGGCATCGGCGGCGCCCTGTTCCCCCTCTCGTTCGGGATCATCCGCGACGAGTTCCCCGGCCACCGGGTCAGCCCCAGCATCAGCAACCTGTCCGCGGTGATCGCGGCCGGTGGCGGTGTGGGCATCGTGGCCGCGGGGCCCATCGTCGGCGCGCTCGACTACCGCTGGCTGTTCTGGCTGCCCACAGCGGTCGTCGCGGTGACCGCGCTGATCGCCCTGCGCTACGTACCCGAGTCGCCCAACCGCGGTTCCGGGCACGTGAACTGGGCCGGAGCGGTGCTGCTGTCCAGCTGGCTCGTCGCGCTGCTGCTGCCGCTCAGCCAGGCCACGTCCTGGGGCTGGGGTTCGGCGAAGGTCATCGGTCTGCTGATCGCGGCCGTCGTCCTGTTCGGCGCGTGGGCGCTCGTCGAGGCCCGCGCGAAGAGCCCGCTCATCGATCTGCGCGTGATGCGGCTGCCCGCCGTGTGGACGACCAACACCGCCGCGCTGCTGTTCGGCGCGGGCATGTACGCGGTCTGGTCCTACCTGCCGGCCTTCCTGCAAACCCCGTCCGCGGCCGGGTACGGCTTCGGTTCGAGCGTGACCGGGGCCGGTCTGCTCATGCTGCCGATGCTCGTGGCCATGTTCGCCGCCGGTGTCGTCAGCGGCCGGATCGAACCCGTCGTCGGCGCCAAGCCGCTGCTCACCGCGGGCGCCGCGCTCGGCGCCGCGTCCTGCGCGATCCTCGCCCTGTGGCACGCGCAGCAGTGGCAGATCGCCGTGGCGGCGGGGGTGTTCGGGCTCGGCATCGGCCTGGCCTTCGCCTCGATGGCCAACCTGATCGTGCAGAACGTCCCGGCGGCCCAGACCGGAGCGGCCACCGGCATGAACGCCAACATCCGCACCATCGGCGGCTCCATCGGCGCGGCCCTGATGACCAGCCTGGTCACCGGCAGCCTCCAGCCGTCGGGACTGCCGTACGAGTCCGGGTACACGCACGGCTTCACGCTGCTGGCCTGCCTGTGCCTGGCCGCGGCGCTCGCCGCGCTGCTGGTGCCGGCCGGTCGCAGGGCGCTCGTCACCCGGGTCGCGGCGCAGCCCGCGGCGCAGCGGGTCGACGAGCCGGCCGCCCGGTGACGCGGGGCGGGGCGGGCCGTGGAGCCCGCCCCTGGGCCGGTCATCCGAAGCCGCGCGAGTCCTGCTTCAGGGCGGTGTCCACCGTCAGGGCCGTCGCGACGACGAGACTGAGCAGCGGCTCGGGGAGCTGGAAGTGGATCTGGAGCACGTAGTTGTCCGCGGTCGTGAACATCGTCTTGGCGAGTCCCTCCCACGTCTTCGTGATGCGGGCGACTTCCTGGTCGTTGTGGTCGACGATCGCGAAGTTCCAGGCCCGCCAGTTCTCCGCCTTGATAGCGCCGACCTGCTGGCCGTTCACGTTCATCGCGAAGTTGATCTTGCCGATCATGTTCTGCTGGACGATCTCGCCGACCGGCGAACCGTCCGGGCGCTCCACGATCACCCGCGACTTCATGAACTTCGCGGGGCGCGTGAGCACCAGCTGCGGCTGGCCGTACGCGTCGCGGATCTCCAGCTTGTGGGTGAGGAACTGGTCGACGCTGGAGACGAAGCGCAGCGCCTTCTTCATGGCGCTCTGACCGATCTCGGTGACCGAGCCCAGCACGTTGCCGTGCTGGTCCATGACGCTGTACTCGTTCGTCAGCTCGATCAGCTTGGCCTTCTGGTTCACCACCAGGACGGGCTCGGTGAACAGCGAGCCGCCGCCCTGCCCGGCGGGCGCGACGCCCGCCTGCTGCTGCACCTGGCGCTGGACGCGCCCCGCGTCGTGCTGCTGCTGGGCCTGGGCACCGTAGGCCTGCGGCTGCTGGGGCTGAGCACCGTAGGCCTGCGGCTGCTGCGCCTGCATCGCGTGCGCCTGCTGAGGCTGATGGGCCTGCTGCTGCGGCACCTGGTTCGCGGCGGGCGCCTGGGCCTGGGCCTGCCCGGCGTGCGTGTGCTCGGTCCACTGGGACCCGTCCCACCACCGCAGCGTCTGGGGCGTCCCCTGCGGATCCGGGTACCAACCGGCAGGAGTGTTCGATTGCGTCGTCACCGGGGCACACTATCGCGGCGCCCCATGAATGCCCCCGGGCCCGACGATGTGACGTACGCCCCTCCTCCCCCACAGGGGCGGAGGGGCGTTCCGGCTCACACGGTCGCGAGGCCCGGGTCGCTCACGCCGGCCTGACCGTTCTCGACGTGTCCGGCGAGGCGGCGCAGATACCCGGCGTCGCCCTCGAGGACGATCTTCACGTCGTACCAGCGCTTGGTGGCGCTCAGGTCGACCGTCTGCTGGGCGGTGGCGCCGGCCTTCACCGTGTACGTCCGCGCCTGGCCGCCGTAGGCGTTGGTGACGGTGAGGCGGACATCGGCCGTCGTCGGGTTCTTCAGGGTCAGGAGCAGATTGCCGGTCGCGGCGTCGTGCCGTGCGACGACCTCGGGCCCGACGGCCTTGTTGTTGCCCTTGAAGGCCCGCAGGAAGCCGTTCGGGCCGTGCACCGTGAGGTCGTAACTCCCTTGCGAGTAGACCGAGTTCCAGCTGTCGGAGAGCGACTTGGCGGCCTCGGTGGTGTATGTCCAGGGGCCGTCGGTGCGGCTCTGCGAGCGGACCTGGAAGGCGGCGCCCGCCCGGTCCCCGCCGCTGAACGTCAGCTTGTACTTGCCGGTCGAGACGTCCGCGAGGCCGTCCACGTAGGGCGCGTACGCGAGCGGGCGGCTCGGCCGCGAGCCTGCCTCCTGCTTGGGGAGCACACCTTGCGCCGGCGGCTTCGGTACGTAACTGCTGTGGCGGTCGCGGTCCGGCGGCAGGTAGGCCGTGGTGTCGGGCAGGTCCGCCGGGTCCGTGACCTTGAGGGAGAAGTCGAAGGCGGAGGTCAGGTCGCCGCAGATGGCGCGGCGCCACGGCGAGATGTTGGTCTCCTTCACCCCGAACCGGTTCTCCATGAACCGCAGGATCGAGGTGTGGTCGAAGGTCTCCGAGCAGACGTAGCCGCCGGTGGACCACGGGGAGACCACGATCATCGGGACGCGCTGGCCGAGGCCGTAGGGGCCTGCCGCGTAGGAGGCGCTGCCCTTGTAGTAGTCGGAGGTGGTGTCGACGGTGGACAGACCCTGGCTCGCGGAGGCCGGCGGGTAGGGCGGCACGACGTGGTCGAAGTAGCCGTCGTTCTCGTCGTACGTGATGAACAGGGCCGTCCTGCTCCACACCTCGGGGTTGGAGGTGAGGGCGTCGAGGACCTGCGAGATGTACCAGGCGCCGTAGTTCGCGGGCCAGTTGGGGTGCTCGGAGAACGCCTCGGGCGCGGCGATCCAGGAGATCTTCGGGAGCGTGCCCGCCTTCACGTCGGCCTTCAGGACGTCGAAGTAGCCGTCGCCCGCCTTGGCGTTGGTGCCGGTGCGGGCCTTCTCGTACAGGGCGTCGCCGGGCTTGGCGTTGCGGAACGTGTTGAAGTAGAGGAGCGAGTTGTCGCCGTAGTTGCCGCGGTAGGCGTCGTTGATCCAGCCCCAGCCCCCGGCCGCGTCGAGGCCGTCGCCGACGTCCTGGTACACCTTCCAGGAGACGCCCGCCTTCTCCAGGCGTTCGGCGTACGTGGTCCAGCCGTAGCCCGCTTCCTGGTTGCCGAGGACGGGGCCGCCGCCGGTGCCGTCGTTGCCGACGTAGCCGGAGAGCATGTAGTAGCGGTTCGGGTCGGTCGCGCCGATGAACGAGCAGTGGTAGTCGTCGCAGACCGTGAACTTGTCGGCGAGGGCGTAGTGGAACGGGATGTCGTCCCGGGTCAGGTACGCCATCGTGCCGGGGCCCTTGGCGGGGATCCAGTTGTCGTACTTGCCGTTGTTGAAGGCGCTGTGGCCGCCCGCCCAGTCGTGGTCGAGACCCGCGATGAACTGCATGCCGAGGTCGTCGGCGTCCGGGTGGTAGGGCAGGGTCTCCTTGCCGGCGCTGCTCTGGTTCCACACCGGCTTGCCGCTGGGCAGCGTCACGGGGCGGGGGTCCCCGAATCCGCGTACCCCCTTCATGGAGCCGAAGTAGTGGTCGAAGGATCGGTTCTCCTGCATGAGCACGACGATGTGCTCGATGTCCTGGACGGTGCCGCTGCGGCGCGCCGCCGGGATGGCGGCGGCGCGGTCGATGGACCCGGACAGGGCGGTGAACCCTGCGGTGGCTCCGGCGATCTGGAGGAAGCGGCGCCGATTGAGTTCGGTCATGAGTGTGGGGGTCTCCTGTTGCCTCGGTGGTGATCGGTCCACGAAGAGGGGCAACGGGAGTGTTCAAGACGAACGGGGCTGAGGAAAAGGGGGCGGAAGTGACAGTCCAGCAAAATGTGGGCGGCGGCCGCGCGCCACGGCGGCCGCCGGCGGTCAGGGGGTCCGGCCCGCCCGAGCCGAACCGTCCGGGGCCGGTTCGGGCGGGCGGTGGACCCGCCGGTCCGGAGGCAGCAGCTCTCGGACAGCGCTTGGGCCTGTCTTCAAACTCCCGCCGTCGTCCGACGGACGGCCTCGCGGCGTCCGGCAGGCCGACCTGCGGCGTGCCGGACACCGCTCACCAGCGCTGAAGCGCGGGCCGCCGGTGATGCGACCCGATCCGCCGGACAGGCCCCAGGGGTGTGCCGCCGTCGGTGGGGTGAGCGGCGGGCCCAGGGCCTTGTGCGGCTTCATGGCCGCGGTGTGGCGGCGGACGTCCGGGCCCGGCCCCGGAGGCCGGCCCGCGGCTGGAGGAACGGCCGCCCGTGCCCGGGCCGGGCGTGAAATGGCGCAGGCGCAGGGAAAGTGGTTGGCCGACCGCGTGCTCGCGGAAGTCGCCGATCAGGTCTCGCCGCGCGGCAGCGACCGTGTTCCGGTCGGGCCTGTCATCGCACCCCGGTCCACAACTCCCGCTCGGCCGCTCGGGGGTCCGACTCCGTACCGCAGTGCGGCGCGTCGAAGACCATCGTCGCGCGGTCGGCCTTCGGGTCGTAGGCGGGCCAGCCCGGGTCGCCGGTCTCCGCGAAGGAGACCCAGGCGGCGTGCATGGTGCGGGCCAGGTCGGACGGGGCGTCCTTGCCGGTCATGGGCAGGTAGTCGGGGTCGTCGACGCGGTCGAAGACGAAGCCGAGTTCCAGTGCGTGGCAGGCGCCGAGTTCGCCGTCGAACTGCGGGGAGCGCCAGGCGAATTCGTAGAGATGGCTGCCGGGGACGGACTCGGCGAGGCGGATGGCCGGGATGCGCCAGAACCAGTCGGTGACGATCGCCTGGAGGAGCTCGCCGGGGCTCGCGCCGGGACGCTGGGCTCGGTAGCCGTCGAGGTCGGCGCCGTAGGCCTGGGCGCCGCGGACGAGACGGCCCTCGGAGATCGTGAGCAGCCGGCCCGTGGGCACCATGTACAGGAGGTTCTCCTCACGGTTGGAGCCGACGAGGAGGTCGACGCCGAGGTCGGGGCCCGGCAGGCGGAGTTCGTCCGCGACCGGTTCGAAGACCATCCCGTTGAGCGCGGCGTCGCCCCACACCGCCGGGTCGGGCCGGCGCGCGAAGTCGCCGCGCAACGCGTCCTGCGCCGCGATGAGTTCCGGCAGCGCAACCTCGGCGAACGCCTCCGCCGTGTACGGGACGCCGAGCCGCGACGCCATCGACTCCCCGATCTTGCGCGCTGTCTCGGGCCGTACGAAATGGTGGCAGGCGCCGCTCTGGAGCACGGCGCGGCGGAACAGGCCGCGGGCGCGGGGCTCGGCGAGCAGCTGCCCGATCGCCACGGCCCCGGCGGACTCGCCGAAGACGGTGACGCGGTCGGGGTCGCCGCCGAACGCCGCGATGTTGTCCCGCACCCAGGTGAGCGCCGCGATCTGGTCGAGCAGGCCGCGGTTGTCGGGCGCGCCCGGCAGATGCAGGAAACCGTCCGTGCCCAGGCGGTAGTTGACGCCGACGAAGACGACGCCGTCGCGGGCGAAGGCGTCGCCCCGGTAGCCCGAGGAGTTCGCGGAGCCGTTCGAGAAGGAGCCGCCGTGCAGCCACACCATCACGGGCAGCCCCGCGCCGGGGCCCGGTTCCGGGGTCCAGATGTTGAGGTTGAGGCAGTCCTCGCCCGCTTCGGACGTCTCCGGGATGAGCGCGTCGAAGGGCGGCGCGTACGGGGCCTTGGGCGCGGCAGGACCGTACGCGGTCGCGTCCCGCTCCCCGGCCCACGGTTCCGCGGGGGCGGGCGCGGCGAACCGGCGCGGGCCGAACGGCGGTGCGGCGTACGGCACTCCGAGGAAGGCGGCGATCCCGTCCTCGGTGCGGCCGCGGACGGTTCCCTGCCGGGTGGTGGCGACGGCGGTCATACGGTGGGCTCCCTCGGCGAGTCGGACGTGCGGACGCTTCACCCTCTCGTACCGTGCCGGCCGCTCCCTGATCAAGGCGGTGGGCAGAGCGTCGGCTCACCCTCCTCCCCCGGGTCGAGCGGCGGGCCCAGCGGCTCTCCCGCGAGCCACTGCGCCACGGCGCGGCCGATGGGCTGCCCCGTCTCGATCTCCACGAAGCCGAACTGGCCGGACTGGTTGCACTCCAGGAACCACCAGATGCCGTCGCTGTCCTCGGCGAAGTCGAAGGCGCCGTACGCCAGTTGGGCCCGCAGGAGATAGGCGTGGACGGCATCGGCGATCCGGCGCGGGACGGGCACCGGGCGCCAGGGGCCCGCGGTGGGGCTGAAGCGCACATCCACGATGCCGTCGACGCCGTCGATGTCGTCGATGTCGTCGGCGTCCTGCCCGCTCGCGGAGCGCGCCGCGAACATCCGCTCGCCCACACAGGTCAGCCGGATGTCGGCGGTCTTGCGGATGCGACGCTGGAGCAGTGTCGGACCATGCGCGACGTCGCGGTAGTCCTCACCGGGGCGGACCCGGGTGGTCGGCACGGCAAGCCCGTTGTCCCCGGGGTGGGTTCCGGAGACCGGCTTGACGACCAGGTCGGGGAAGCGCTCGGTGAACTCCCGGGCGACGCGCGGGAACGTGGTGATCAGCGTGGCGGGCACGGGCAGCCCACAGGCCCGTGCCAGCCATAACTGCCAGGGTTTGTGGCGGGCCTGGCGCGCGGCGTCGGGGTGGTTCATCCACCGCGCGTCGGTGCAGCGCAGCATTCCGTACAGCGTCTGCGTGGCCTCCTCGGTGAGCCAGGCGGAGGCGGCGCCCGCCCGGCTCGCGGGCGTGCCCGGGCGGCGCACCCAGATGGAGCGCAGTCCGCCCATGCTCACGACACGGCCGCCCACGGAGAGATGGCCGTGGAACGCGCCGTGCGCGAACTCGCCGGACACGCCGACACCGCCCGGGAGTTCGGCCGGGTCGAGTCTGAGCACGGGGATTCCCCCGGCGTTCAATTCGACGACCGCCATGTCGGCCGTCACATCCTGTTCGCTCGTCAGGATCAGCACCGTCATTTCCGAGCGGCCGTTCAGTCGTCGAAATGGGTTTTGGAACCCGCGGTGGAGGTCGTGGCAGCGCATTCTCGCAACACTGCGTAGTCACGTGCGGCCACTGCGCCGTCGGCCAGCACGTTCAATTGCAGTGCGGAGTCGTATGTGTACACCGCGCTGACCTCTGCCTCTCGCGTGGGGCGGGCATAGTTCAGGGCGAACGGTCGCATGAGTACTCCTAGTTGGGGGTGCACCAAGTCAAGCGCATGGTGACTCTCCGGCGTCACACTCCTGAGCAATTTCTCAGATTCACTCTGTACAACGCATCACACCTACGGAGGAGTTGCTTCCGCCACGCTGCGTGATGACACAGCGTCAGAAAGGGAAAGCAGGGACCCTTTCGGACCCCCTTCTCAAATACCGCCTTTACAAGCCTTTACACATCCTGACGGTGGTCTCCATGGACAACGCACGCCGACTGCACCCGCAGTGCCGATGGCGTCCGGAGCAGCTCGCGGCGCCGGTCGAGGAGGCCGGGCTGCGGGTGGTGGCCGAACCGCGACCGCCCCCGGAGGGAGTACAGCGGTCCGGGGGTCGTCGTCATGGCCGGGAAACCTCAGTGGGGGGTGTGCGCGGCTGCCGGGTCGAGGAGTTCCTGGATGCGGTGGCCCACCTCGTGCGGGGCGCGGGCCTCCGCGAGGAACGGGACGCGCAGGTCCTCGTGCGCGTCCCTCTTCTCCAGGCGCAGCACGATGCCCTTGCGGTCGAGGAGGACGGGGCGGACGTACTCCACGCCGGACAGGGCCCGCGGGTGGCGGAGCTCGGCGAGTTCGACGAGGAAGTCGGCGTGGCCCGTGTCGAGGTGGCAGAGGATCTCCGCCTCGTGCGCGGCGAGCGGGTCGGGCGCGGCGGCGGCGAGGGCCGCGGCGTCGAGGGTGCGCACCTTGTCGTCCTCGGAGATCGCCGCCTGCGCGGGCCGGAAGACGAGCGTGCCGGGCCCGGCCGCGGTGAGCCGCCCGCTGAGCGTGAGGCGGGCCCGCACCCGGTCCCGTACGGCGACGGGCGCCACGTCGGTGACCTCCACGTAGG
The DNA here is from genome assembly GCF_040679615.1 of Streptomyces sp. NPDC052225. Classification (NCBI taxonomy): domain Bacteria; kingdom Bacillati; phylum Actinomycetota; class Actinomycetes; order Kitasatosporales; family Streptomycetaceae; genus Streptomyces; species Streptomyces sp. NPDC052225. Next base: position 47,921 of record NZ_JBFAVD010000031.1, read on the forward strand.
CGGCGAGTCCCGCGTGCGACGCGGCGGCGAGTTCGGCGGTGAGCAGGTCGTCGGCCGGGTCGAGCAGGACGAGCCGGGACGCGGCGTCGACGGTGTGCACGACGACCTGGTCGAGCCGGTGGTCGACGGCGGTCGTCGTGAGCGCGACGGAGCCCGCGGCGGCGAGCATCGTCCGCGCTCGCTCGGCGCCGGTGGGCGCCGCGGGCTTCGCAGGCATCGCGGGCATCGCCGGGTGAGACATCTCGGCCATCTCCACTCCTTGATTGATTAGGTAAGGCTCACCTTACTTACCTCCTTGTCGCGTCCACACCTCGGGGCGCGTAACCGCCGTGAAGCACGGGCTCAACGGGAACTTCACGTGCGGGTGATGAAGTCCGCCTACCTGTGAGCGATCTTGGAGGAGCCGTGAGTGTGGACCCCTTGAGCCAGGAGCAGCTGGACGCCTACATACGGGCGCGGCTCGCTCTCGCCGGGTTCGACGTGGAGAAGCTGCCGGAGCGGCCCGACCCGGAGACAGGGGTGCCGACGCGGGCGCAGGTGCTCGCGTCCCTGCGCTCGTTCGTGGCGTCGACGCCCGCGGCGCTGGCCTCGTGGGCCCCGCCCGCGTCGAGCCCCGCATACGCCCAGCAAGGCGCGGTGCCGCTCATCCATCCGTCGATCGACGAGGCGCGGGGCGGTGAGCGATGAGCACGGCCCGCGCGCTCAACCGGCGTACGTTTCTTGCCAGTTCGGCAGCCGCAACCGCTGCCGTGACCACCGGCACGGTCGCCGCCGCCACCCAGGCCTCGGCCTCGCCGGCGCCGAGACTCCCGGACGTCGACGTCCGGGACGCCGCCCGCAGCGACCCCTCCGAAGCCACCCTCGCCGAGGCCGCCGTCCTCATCAGGCGCGGGAGGATGACGGCCGTCGACCTGGTCCAGGCCCATCTGGAGCGCATCGAACGCTACGACGCGACGTACCAGGCGTACGCGGAGGTGACCGCGGACGCCGCGCTCGCCGCGGCGCGCAAGGCGGACCGGGGCGAAGGGCCGCGGGGTGTGCTGCGCGGGATACCGCTGTGCGTCAAGGACAACTACTTCACGGCCGGCGTGCCGACGCGCTGCAACTCGTACATCTTCGACGACTTCGTGCCCGACCACGACGCGACGGCCGTGGCCCGGCTGAAGGCCGCGGGCGGCATCGTCCTCGGCAAGGGGCAGATGGGGCCCCTTGCGACGACCCGCGCGACGACACCGAACGGCACCGTGACCACCGTCAACGCCTGGACGCCGAACGACCCTTCGGTCGATCCGGGCGGCTCCTCGACCGGACCCGCGTGCGCGGTCGCGGGGCGCCTCGCGGTGTCGTCGATCGGGACGCAGACCGGCGGTTCGATCGTGCTGCCGTCGAACCAGCAGAACCTCACCGGGCTCAAGCCGACCATGGGCCGCGTCTCGATCCACGGGGTGATCCCGCTGTCGTTCACCCGTGACCACGCGGGGCCGCTCGCGCGCGACGCGATGGACGCCGCGCTGATGCTGTCCGTCCTGGCCGGCCCCGACACCCAGGACCCGCGCACGCTCGGGCTGCCCGCCGTGCCGGACCTCGTCCGGGCGGCGACGCCGGTCGTGGGGCGGGACGGTGCCGTACGGATGCGGCGGGCGACCCGGATCGGGGTGCCCGCCGACTTCCTGACGGGCGACGCGCAGGGGCTGCGCAAGGCGTTCCTCGACCGGCTCGACGGGATCTCCGGTGTGACCCTGGTCGACGTCACCTACCCCGACGACTGGGCGCTGCTCACCGGTGCGTTCAACGCGGCCCGGCTCTCGGAGCGCACCGAGCCGTTCCGCCACTGGCTGCGCGAGGACCCGGCCAAGTTCGGTGTGTCGCTGCTGAGTTGGCTGCAAGGACTGATGATCTCCGGCGACGAGTGGATCACGGCGCAGCGGGCGAAGACGCATCTGCTGCGGGAGGTGCTCGACGGGGTCATGGCCCGCTGCGACGTGCTCTTGCAGGCCGGGCCCGTCCCCTTCGACATCCTCGGCCTTCCGGAGATCGCGTTCCCCGTCGGGTTCTCCGCCGCCGGGATCCCCACGGGCGTGATCCTCGGGGGTCAGCCGTACGAGGAGGACCGGCTCCTTGAGGTGGCGGCCGCGTACCAGGCGGTGACGGACTGGCACACGCGACGGCCCGCCGATCCGGCCCCGACCGCGCGCCTGCGGTCGGCCGGCGCGCGGCCCCGGCTGAGCGCGGAGGACGCCGCGGCGTCCTCCGCGTGATACCTGGCGAGCTACAACGCCCTCAGCTCGTAAGGGCGTTCGCTCCCGGTCACCTCGACCGACAGCGTCCCGTCGTCCACGTCACGCCGCACCCGGTACGTGGCGGCCGCGCTGCCGTCGAGGCCCGGCACCGTCACGCTCACGTCGTCCGCGCCGGGGGCGACGAGGAGGGTGAGGCCGTCGAGCCAGTCGCCGTCGGGGCGCTGGTCGTCCGCGCCGAGCGGCAGGACCGCGCCTTCGCGGACGTACAGGGGGAGGCTGTCGAAGCCGTGGCGCTCGCTGCGCCAGGCAGGACCCCGCACCTGCTCGCCCGTGAGGAGGTGCGTCCAGGTGCCCTCGGGCAGGTAGTACTCGACGTCGCCGTCCGCCGTGAAGACCGGGGCGACGAGGAGGTCGGGCCCGAGCATGTACTGGCGGTCGAGCGTGCGGCACGTCGGGTCGTCGGGGAAGTCGAGCAGCATCGGGCGCATCACGGGGACGCCGGTGCGGTGCGCCTCGACCGCGGCCCCGTACAGGTACGGCATGAGCCGGTGCTTGAGGAGGGTGAACTGCCGTGCCACGTCGACGGCTTCCTCGCCGAACTCCCACGGCACCCGGTACGAGACGTTGCCGTGCAGACGGCTGTGCGAGGAGAGCAGGCCGAAGGCGAGCCAGCGTTTGAAGACGGCCGGGTCGGGGGTGCCCTCGAAGCCGCCGATGTCGTGCGACCAGAACCCGAATCCGGACAGGGAGAGGGACAGGCCGCCGCGCAGCGACTCGGCCATCGCCGTGAACGAGGCGAAGCAGTCGCCGCCCCAGTGCACCGGGAACTGCTGGCCGCCCGCGGTCGCGGAGCGCGCGAAGACGACGGCCTCGCCGCTGCCGCGCTCCTTCTCCAGGAGTGCGAAGACGGTGCGGTTGTACAGATGCGTGTAGTAGTTGTGCATGCGCTCGGGGTCGGAGCCGTCGTGCCAGTCGACGTCGGTGGGGACCCGTTCGCCGAAGTCCGTCTTGAAGCTGTCGACGCCCATGTCGAGCAGGGTGCGCAGCTTGCCCGCGTACCAGTCGCGGGCGGCCGGGTCGGTGAAGTCGACCAGGGCCATGCCGGGCTGCCACAGGTCCCACTGCCACACATCGCCGTTGGGGCGGCGGACCAGGTACCCCAGTTCCCGTGCTTCGTCGAAGAGTTGGGACTTCTGCGCGATGTACGGGTTGATCCACATGCTGATGCGCAGGCCGCGTGCCTTGAGGCGGCGGAGCATGCCCGCCGGGTCGGGGAAGACGTCCGGGTCCCAGGCGAAGTCGGACCACTGGTACTCGCGCATCCAGAAGCAGTCGAAGTGGAACACGGAGAGCGGGATGGCGCGTTCGGCCATCCCGTCGACGAAGGAGGTGACGGTGTCCTCGTCGTACTCGGTGCAGAAGGACGTCGTCAGCCACAGCCCGAACGACCAGGCGGGCGGGAGCGCCGGGCGGCCGGTGAGCGCGGTGTAGCGGCGCAGCACGTCCTTCGGCGTGGGGCCCGCGACGACGTGGAACTCGACCGACTGGTCCTCGACGCTGAACTGGAGCTGCCCGACGGACTCCGAGCCGATCTCGTACGCGACCTTGCCGGGGTGGTTGACGAAGACGCCGTAGCCGCGCGAGGAGAGGTGGAACGGCACGTTCTTGTAGGCGAGTTCGCTGCTGGTGCCGCCGTCGGCCTGCCAGATGTCGACGGTCTGGCCGTTCTTGACGAACGGGGTGAAGCGTTCGCCGAGGCCGTAGATGTGCTCGCCGACGCCGAGGGCGAGCTGGGCGATCATGTGGTGGGCGCCGTCGGGCGTGGTGGCGAAGGCGGTGCCCTTGCGTTCCACCGCGGTGAGGCGGCGGCCCGTTGCCGTGTCGTGGAACTCAAGGCCCCACTCCCCCGCCGTGTCGAGGCGGACGCTCAGCGGTCCTGTGGTGAGTTCGGTGACGGTCCCTTCGCGGGTGACGCGCGCGTGGGCCGCGCTGTCGGCGGCCGCGAGCTCGAAGTCGGGGCCGCGGTGCTTCTTGCCCGCGTGGTGGGTGAAGCGGACGCCGATGACGCCTTCGGCGGGCGAGAAGCAATCGACCGTGATCAGCGGGGAGTTGAGGGTGTCGCCCCGGCCGCGCACATGCCGTACGGCGGCATGGGCGGTGAACCGGTCCTCGCCGGCCCGCACGTCGCGGACCTCGGTGGCGTAGGCGGCGCGGACCCCTTCGCGCATCAGCCAGAAACCGTCGGTGAACTTCATGTGGTGGTCCCCCGTGAGATGAAGGTGAGCCGGGCGATGCGGAGTGCGCCGCGCAGCCGGACCCGCAGGTCCTGCACGCCGGTCGCGGTGAAGTCGGCATCCAGTGAGACGTAGGTGTACGGGCCATCGGTTGCCGGGACGGTGAGGGTGCACCCGTCCCCGATCTCCAGGACGCCTTCCCCCGCGACCTCGGCGCGTACGCCGCTCACGCCGTCGGGGCCGAAGTCGCAGGCGCGGTAGAGGAGTTCGGCGGACGGGGCGTCCGCGCGGCGGGTCACCGCGTCGCCGGAGGTCTTCGCGCGGTCGACGATCTCGGTGCCGTGCTGCTCGTCGTAGGACGCCGCTTCCAGGCCCCGCTCGCGGACCGGTCGGGCGGCAGGATCGTCGCCGTCGAGTGTGAGCGACGTGGTGAGGCGGATGTCCGTACTGGAGGCGCCGACGAGCAGGTCGTACGTCCCCGAGGCGACGCTCCACCGCTCGCGGGCGACGTCCCAGTGGCCGAGGTCGGTGACGGGCACGGTGAGGGTGACCCGCTCGGAGGCACCGGGCGCGAGCGTCGTGCGGCGGTGGGCGACGAGCTGGCGGCGCGGGCGCGGTACGGACATGCCGACCGGGCGGACGTAGAGCTGCGGGACCTCGTCGGCGGTGCGGGCTCCGGTGTTGGTGAGCGTGAAGGTGACCTCCAGGGTGTCGTCGGCGCGCCGCACGAACAGGCCGTCGTACGTGAACGCGCTGTAGGACAGGCCGTGTCCGAACGGGTAGAGCGGATCCCCCTCGAAGTAGAGGTACGTCTGCCGGGAGCCGATGACGTCGTAGTCGAGCAGGTCGGCGAGGTCGCCGTCGGCGGCGTACCAGGTCTGCGGGAGCCGTCCGGCGGGGCTGATGTCCCCGGCGAGGGCCCGGGCGAGCGCGCGGCCCGCGGCCTGTCCGCCGTGGGCGGTCCACAGCAGGGCGGGCAGGGCGGCGTCCGCGTCGGGGACGGCGTACGGGTAGGCGGAGACGAGGGCGAGGGCGGTGTTCGGGTTGACGGCGCGGGCGGCGCGCCACAACCGGTCCTGGTGCGGCGGGAGTTCGAGGGTGGTGCGGTCCTCGGTCTCGCGGCCGTTGATGTGCGGGTCGTTGCCCGCGACGACGATCACCACGTCCGCGTCGGCGGCGGCCCGCGCGACGGCGTCCTCGCCGCGCTCCAGGAAGTCGACGAAGAATTCCGTGCCCTGGTCGGCAACCTTCACGCCGTCGGCGGCGACTGCGACATACCGGCCCGTACCCGTGTGCTTGAGGAGGTGACCGCTTTCATGGGGCTCGAGCTCGAATGTCTCCTGCACGATCCAGCCCCCGGGCTGCTCGGCGGACGCCCGTACGTAGCCGTCCTCGGCGACGGACAGGTAGCGGCCGTCGGGCGCGCGCAGGGTGAGCGCCCCGTTCCCCCAGTCCACGAGCGCCAGTTCGCTGCCCGCGTCGGGCGAGACGGTGAGCGGCGGCAGGTCGGTGCGTCCGGCGAGGAGAGCCGGGTCGAGGGCGGAACCGTCGCCGTCCTGCTCCGCGTCCGCGGCGGCGGGCGCCTCGGGGACGGTCAACTCACCGTCCGCACACCGCAGTCGGACCCGGTCGGCGCCCTCCGCGAGGACCACGTCGGCGAACCGCTCCCGCAGCCCGTCGAGCGGTGTCGAGCGGTGGAGGAAGGTGCCGCTGTACCAGTCGGACTTGCACTCGTCGGCGAGCAGGCCGACGACGGCGATCCGGGTGTCGTCGGCGAGCGGCAGCAGCCCGTCGTTCTTCAGGAGCACGATCGCCTGCTCGGCGGCCTCCTGGGCGAGGGCGCGGTGCTCCTCGGTGTCGAAGGCGCGGACGTCCGCGAACGGGTCCCCGTCCTCGAACTCGCCGAGCCGCGCCCGCACGTCGAGCTGGCGGCGCACCGCGGTGTCGATGTCGGACTCGGTGAGCAGCCCCTGGTCGAGGGCGCGCCGGATCCGGCCGGTCATGACCGTGGAGTCGGTGCCGTGGTCGGTGAAGCTGTCGACGCCCGCGACGATCGCGGCGGCGGTGGCCTCCTCGTGGGTGTCGAAGTAGTGCTCGGAGTCGACGAGGTTGCTGGGCGCGCCCGCGTCGGAGCAGACGAGCAGTTCCTGCGCGGTCCAGGTCCGCAGGTGCTCGCGCAGATACGGCGATACGTGGTTGGGGCGGCCGTTGACCAGGTTGTAGGCGGGCATGACGCCGGCCACCGAGCCCGCCTCGACCGGGGTGCGGAACGCCTTGAGGTCGTACTCGTGCAGGACGCGCGGGCGCACCGAGGAGTTGGACGTGTCCCGGGCGGTCTCGTTGTTGTGGGCGAGCCAGTGCTTGAGGACGGGGGCGGTGCGCCAGTAGGTGGGGTGGTCGCCGCGCAGGCCGCGCGTGTAGGCGGTGGCGATGGCGGCGGTCAGGTACGGATCCTCGGAGTAGCCCTCCTCGTTGCGGCCCCACAGGGGGTTGCGGAGCAGGTTGACCACCGGCGCCCAGACGTTGAGGCCGACGCGGTCGTCGTGCTCACGCATCGCGCGGACCTCGGCGGAGACGGCATCCGCGACGCGGCGCACCAGGCCCTCGTTCCAGGTGGCGCCGAGCCCGACGGCCTGCGGGAACACGGTGGCCCTGCCCATCCACGCGACGCCGTGCAGCGCCTCCTGTCCGGTGCGGAACGCGGCGAGGCCGACCCGGCTCACGCCGGGGGTGAACTGGTGCAGAAGCGCGATGCGTTCGTCGAGCGTGAGCCGGTCCACAAGGTCGTCGACGCGCTTGTCCACGGCCGGTGCGGAGTCGGGGTGGAACGGGTGTCTTTCGGTCACGTGCGGGTCCCTTGGCGATGGAGATCGGAAGGTCTTCGAAGCGCTTCGATGCTCCGTACTCGGGTTGTCAGGTGTCAAGTGGGCGGCAGCGAAAGCTCGTTCAGGAATTCTGTGCACCAGTCTTGTGGGCATGGGAGCGCTCCCTTAACCTCGCTGCAACATCGAAGCGCTTCGACATTTGCGCGACGCGAAGTCCCCGAAGGGTTACCGCAATGACGCCGAACCAGCCCTCCGCTTCCGCCCCCAGCCGCAGAAGCTTCCTCGCCTCCACCGCTGTCGCCGCCGCGGCCGTGGCGGGCGGAATGCCCTTGCTCGCCGCGTGCGGCGGGAGCACCGACTCGGGCGAGGGGACCACATCGGAGAAGTCGGCGAAGAAGCTGCTGCCCACCTTCGCCGCGCGCAACATCGTCAGCCCGGACATCGCGCCGAAGAATGGTTCCTGCGCCGGCTACACGGCCAAGGTCGACCTGGACAAGCTCGCCACGTCCGTGCCGAAGAAGCTGGGCACCGGCGCCGAGGTGAAGATCATGGCGCCGTTCTGGGGGCCGCCGCCGAAGACCGACTGCGAGTACTACACGGCCATGAACGAGGCCAGCGGCGTCAAGGTGACCTGGCAGAACCAGGACGGCATGGTCTACGGCGAGAAGATCGGCGCGGTGCTCGCCTCCAGCTCGCTGCCCGACGTGATGATCGTCCCCGGCTGGGAGCTGTCCGGGAAGATACCCGCCGCGCTGGCCGCGAAGATGCTGGACCTCGGCCCGTACGTGGCGGGCGACAAGGTCAAGGCGTACCCGAACCTCGCGGCGATGCCGTCGGACTCCTGGCGGCGCGGCATCTTCGGCGGGAAGCTGCGGGGCATCCCGTACCCGTACTCGTATCTGCCGAACATCGCGCCCTTCTACCGCAAGGACCTCTTCGAGAAGAAGGGGTACCAGGTACCCAAGTCCCCGCAGGAGTTCTTCGACCTCGCCAAGGAGATGACGGACAAGAAGGCGGGGGTGTACGGCTGCGACGACATGAAGTGGTCGTCGTTCAACTTCTTCGGTTCGCTCGGCGGCAGCGAGAAGGCGCTCGGCTGGAAGCTGGAGGGCGACAAGCTCGTCAAGCGCCTGGAGACCGACGAGTACCTGGAAGCCCTGGAGTGGACCCGCAAGCTGTTCGCGGCCGGTGTCGTGCACCCCGACGCCAAGGCGCAGACCGGTGACGGCCTCCTCCGGTTCACCAGCGGCAAGGTGCTGATGTGCAACGGCGACATCGCCTACTGGTACGGCAAGACCGCCGAGATGCAGGGCAGCAAGGCGTTCCCCGACTTCGAGATGGCCGCCATGGACATCTTCGGCGCGGACGGCGGCGACCCGACGCTGTACGCGGGCACGCCGTCCAACGTGTGGGCGTTCATCCGCAAGGACGCGTCCAAGGAGACCGTGAAGAACGCGCTGGCGGCGGCCAACTACTCGGCCGCGCCCGTGGGCACGAAGGAGCACATGCTCACGTACTACGGCAAGGAGGGCGTCCACTACACCATCACCGACGGCGTCCCGAAGAAGACCGAGAAGGGGAACGCCCAGGTGACGAGCGCCTGGCAGATGCTGGGCGGTCCCGCGCCGTTCTTCGCCTACCCGGACCTGCCGGAGGTCACCAAGGGCATGATCGAGTGGCAGCAGCGGATGGGCGTGTTCGTCAAGAAGACGCCGTTCTACGGCATGACGATCATCGAGCCCTCGCGGTACGCCACCCTGGAGGACAAGTTCGAGCAGCTCGAGAACGACTTCGTGCGCGGCAACAAGAAGCTCTCCGACGTCCAGCAGGCGATCAGTGACTGGAAGTCGCACGGCGGCGACAAGCTGCGCGACTGGTACAAGAAGATCCTCGACGAGAACGGCAGCGCGGCCTGATGGCCCTGCAAGCCGAACGACCGCCCCGGACCGCCGAGAAGGCCGTCCGTGGCCGGGCGCGCCGCAAGGAGGACAAGGCCCGCCCGGCCACGCGTGACGGCGGAACCAACCGGCGGATCCGGCTGCGCCGCGACCGCACCCTCGTCCTGATGACGCTGCCCGCGATCGGGCTGCTGCTCCTCTTCAACTACCTGCCGCTGATCGGCAACGTCGTCGCGTTCCAGGACTACAACCCGTACGTCTCCTCCAACGGCGTCACGGCGATCCTGCACTCGCCGATGGTCGGGTTCGAGCAGTTCCAGCGGATGGTCGACGACCCCGACTTCTGGAACGCGCTGCAGAACACGCTCGTCCTGTTCGTCATCCAGCTGCTGCTGTTCTTCCCGATCCCCATCGCGCTCGCGCTGCTCATCAACAGCATCATCAGGCCGCGGGTGCGGGCCCTGTCCCAGGCGATCATGTATCTGCCGCACTTCTTCTCGTGGGTGCTGGTCGTCACCGTGTTCCAGCAGATGTTCGGCGGGGCGGGTCTGATCGCGCAGATCCTGCGGGACCACGGGGTCGACGGGTTCGACCTGATGACGAACGCCGGGATCTTCAAGTACCTGCTGACGGCGCAGATGGTCTGGAAGGACGCCGGCTGGGGCATCATCGTCTTCCTCGCGGCCCTCGCCTCCGTCAGCCCCGAGCTGTACGAGGCCGCGGCGATGGACGGTGCGAACCGGTGGCGCCGCATGTGGCACGTGACGCTGCCCGCGCTGCGCCCGGTGATCGCGCTGCTGCTCGTGCTGCGCGTCGGTGACGCACTGACCGTGGGCTTCGAACAGATCCTGCTCCAGCGCAAGGCGGTGGGCACGGGCGCCTCGGAAGTGCTCGACACGTATGTGTGGAGCACCGGTATCCAGAACGGCGACTTCAGTTACGCGGCCGCGGTCGGCCTGGTCAAGGGCGTCGTCGGCATCTGTCTCGTCCTCATGGCCAACAAGTTCGCCCATCTCCTCGGCGAGCAGGGGGTGTACAAGAAGTGAGTGTCACGGTCGAACGTCCCCGCCCCGCGTGGCGGGCCCCCGACCGCCCGGTGTGGGAGGAGGCTCCCACCAAGGCCGGTCTCGGCGCCAAGGGACTCGTCCTCCTCGTCTGCTGCGTGGCGGTGCTCGGTCCGCTGTGGGTGGTGATCGTCACCAGCCTGTCGCCCAAGCACGCGATCGACTCCGCGGGCGGCCTGGTCCTGTGGCCCGACGGGTTCACCTTCGTCAACTACCAGGAGCTGCTCAGCGGCGGACAGGTCAGCCGGGCCATGCTGGTGTCCCTGGGGATCACCGGGTTCGGCACGCTGTTCTCGATGACGGTGTCGGTGCTCGCCGCGTACGGCCTCTCCCGGCCGGGCTCCTTCGCCCACCGGGGTCTGCTGATGACCCTCATGGTCACGATGTTCTTCACCGCCGGGCTCATCCCGACGTACCTGCTGGTCCAGACGCTGGGTCTGACCGACTCGTATCTGGCGCTGATCCTGCCGAGCGCGGTGAGCGTCTTCAACATCTTGGTGCTGCGCGGGTTCTTCATGGGGATCTCGCCGGAGCTGACGGACAGCGCGCGGATCGACGGCGCCGGTGATCTGCGCATCCTGTGGACCATCATCATGCCGTTGTCGCGCGCGGTGCTCGCCGTCATCTCGCTGTTCTACGCGGTGGCCTACTGGAGCGCCTGGTTCAACGCGATGATCTACATCGACGACCCGGAGAAACTGCCGCTCCAGAACGTGCTGATGCAGCTCGTCCAGAAGAACACGGCAGTGCCGACCGGCCTGGGCCAGCGGGTCACCTCCGGTGAACTGTCCGCTCTCGGGCTCCAGATGGCGATGATGGTCCTCGCGCTCCTGCCGGTCGCCTTCGCCTCCCCCTTCGTCCAGCGCCACTTCAAGAAGGGCATGCTCACCGGCGCCGTCAAGGGCTGACGCCGCCGCCCGACGCCCCCGCCGCTCCCGGTGCCGCTCCCTCGGGCCGGGCGCGGCGGGCACCACCGTCCCCGACCTCCCCGGAGCCGCAGATCATGATCGCCCGCGACGGCCGCCTCCTCTTCGGCGGCGACTACAACCCCGAGCAGTGGCCCGAGGAGGTGTGGGCCGACGACGTACGCCTGATGAAGGAGGCCGGCGTCACCTCGGTGACGCTCGGTGTCTTCTCCTGGGCGAAGCTCGAACCCCGGCCGGGGGCACGGGAGTTCGGGTGGCTGGACCGGCTGATGGACCTGATGCACGCGCACGGCATCGGGGTGGTGCTTGCGACGCCGACCGCGTCGCCGCCGCCGTGGCTGGGACGGCTGCACCCGGAGACACTGCCGCGCGACGAGAACGGGCAGACCGTGTGGTGGGGCTCGCGGCAGCAGTTCGCGCACTCCTCCTCCACGTACCGCCGCTACGCGGCCGCGATCACCGAGGACCTGGCGAAGCGGTACGGACGCCATCCCGCGCTGCGGATGTGGCACATCAACAACGAGTACTGCACCTTCGATTACGGGGACGAGGCGGCCCGCGCCTTCCGGGACTGGCTGCGCGCCAGGTACGGCACCCTCGACGCGCTCAACGAGGCCTGGGGCACGGCCTTCTGGAGCCAGCACGTGGAGACGTGGGAGGACGTGATCCCGCCGCGCCGCGCCCAGTACATCCGCAACCCCACGCAGCTGCTCGACTTCCGGCGCTTCACCTCGGACGCGCTCCTGGAGTGCTTCGTCGCCGAGCGCGACCTGGTGCGCCGCCACACCCCCGCCGGCATCCCGGTGACGACCAACTTCATGGCGTTCTGGACCGGTCTCGACGGCTGGGCGTGGGCCGAGCGGGAGGACGTCGTGTCGGTCGATGTCTATCCAGATCCGCGCGATCCGCTGGGCGGGCAGTACAACGCGATGATCGCCGATATGACGCGCAGTCAGGCGCGGGGTCCGTGGATGGTGATGGAGCAGGCGGCCGGGTCGGTGAACTGGCGCGACGTGAACCATCCGAAGCCGCGCGGTCTCAACCGCCTGTGGTCCTTGCAGTCCGTGGCGCGCGGGGCGGACGCCGTCTGCTACTTCCAGTGGCGCCAGTCCCGGCAGGGCGCGGAGAAGTTCCACTCGGGGATGCTGGGGCACGCGGGCGAGGAAGGGCGGGCGTTCGCCGAGGTCAAGCAGATCGGCGCCGAACTCGCCGCGCTCGGCCCGCAGGTGACGGGCGCTCAGGTGCCCTCCGACATCGCGGTGTTGCACGACTGGCACTCCTGGTGGGCGGGCGGCCAGGAGGCGCGGCCCTCGACGCGGGTCGCGTACGAGGACGTCGTACGGGCCTGGCACCGCGCCCTGTGGGAGGCGCACCTCACCGTCGACTTCGCGCACCCCGCGCAGGAGCTGAGCGGCTACAAGGTCGTCGTCGTCCCGCAGCTGTACCTGCTCGACGACGCGGCGATCGAGAACCTCGTGGCGTATGTGCGGGGCGGCGGGACGCTCGTGTCCGGGTTCTTCACGGGTGTCGCCGACGCCGACGACCGGGTGCGGGCCGGCGGCATGGACGCGCGGCTGCGCGAGCTGTTCGGTGTGCGCACCGTGCACGAGTGGTGGCCGCTGGACGCCGAAGAGCGCGTCGACTGCGGGGAGTTCACCGGGACGCTGTGGTCGGAGGAGCTGACGGCCGCCGACGACACCGAGGTGGTGGCCGCCTACCGGGGCGGTGAACTCGACGGTCTTCCCGCCGTGCTGCGCCGCGGCCGCGCCTGGTATCTGTCCACGCTCCCCGAACCCCCGGCCCTGCGCGCGCTGTTCGCGGGCGCGGCCGCCGAGGCGGGCGTACGGCCTCCACTGTCCGGCCTCCCCGCAGGGGTGGAGGCCGTACGCCGTGGCGCGCTGCTGTTCCTGCTGCACCACGACGCCGCAGACGTGACGGTCGAACTGCCGGACGACGGCCCCTACCGGGACGTGCTGACCGGCGAGGAGCACACCGGGTCCGTGCGACTCGGCCGGTACGGGGTGGCGGCGCTCTCCCGGGAGACGCGAGGTCGCGGTGCTGCCTGAACATCCGCACGGCACCTGGGAGACGGCCCCGGCCGCCGGCTGGGAGGACGCCTTCCTGAGCGGCAACGGCCGGCACGGCGCTCTCGTGTTCGGCGACCCGTACGACGACCGGGTGGTCGTCACCCATCATTCCCTGGTCCGCCCCGACGGCGGGTCCGCGCCCCGGCCGCCCGCGCTCGCCGCCCAACTCCCGTCGCTCCAGGACCGGTTGCTGGCGGGCGAGACGGACGCGGCCGAGTCGTTCACGGACGGGCGGCCGCTGCGCTGGGTGCAGGCGTTCCACCCGGCGTTCCAGGTCCGGTTCGTGCGCGACAGCGTGGTGTGGCGGGGCTACCGGCGCGCCGTCGACTTCGCGACGGGGGTGGCCGAGGCGTGGTGCGGCGGGTGGCGCGGGCGGGTGTTCGTGTCGCGGGCGGACGATGTCGTGGTGCAGTACGTCACCGGGCCGGGGCTGTCCGGCGAGGTGTCCCTCGACCCGCGTCTGAGCGGCGTGCCGGGCGGGCTCGGCATCGGCCGGGGGGTCGTCCTCACCGCCTCCGGCGCCCAGTTGACGCTGCGCTGCCGGTACCCGGACAGTGAACTGGCGTACACGGGGACCACGCTGGCCGTGGTGCGCGGTGGCCGGACGTCGGTCGGCGCCTCGGGGGTGCGGGTCGAGGGCGCGGACGGGCTGCTGCTGCTGACCCGGGTGCGGCGGCACGTCGGCGAGCTGGACGCGGTCGCCGAGGCGGCCTCGCTCGCGGAGCTCGTCGGCGGGGACGACCCGGCCGAGGAGACCTACGCGCGGCTCCTCGGCGGGCACGAGGCGCTGCATCGCGCCGCCTACGAGCGGGTGACGCTCAGCCTCGACGCGCCGCGCGGTGAACGCGGCCTGCCCGGCTCGGAGTTGCTCGCCAGGACCGAGAGCCAGGCGCTGCTCGAGCGGCTGTTCGCGGCGGGGCGCTACCACCTGCTGAGCGCGTCGGGCGCGCTGCCGCCGCGGCTCACGGGGCTGTGGACCGGCGAGTGGGACACGGCCTGGTCCGGCGCGTTCACCACCGACGCCAACCTCAACCTCCAGACGGCGTCGGCGCCGGCCTGCGCGCTTCCGGAGGTGACCGACGCCCTCGGGGCGCTGATCCAGGGCCAGTTGACGCACTGGCGGGACAACGCGCGGAGCATCTTCGCCGCGCGGGGCATCGTCGCGCCCGCGCACACCGACGGCGAGAGCGGGCACGCGTACCACTTCCAGCGGCAGTGGCCGATGCACCTGTGGACGGCCGGCGCCGACTGGCTGCTCACCCCGCTCGTGGAACAGGCCGAGACGACCGGCGAGCGGCCCGCGTGGCTGGCCGCCGCGCTCGCCGAACTCGCCCTGTTCTACGAGGACTTCCTCACCTGCACAGGCCCCGACGGGCGCGTCGTGATCGTGCCGTCGTACTCGCCGGAGAACCGGCCGGCGAACGCGAGCTGGGGCACCCTCAACGCCACCATGGACATCGCCGCCGCCCGGCACGCCCTGCGCACCGCCGCAGCCTGGCACCCCGGCCCGGACGCCGAGCGCTGGACGGCCCTCGCCGAGCGGCTGCCCGACTACCGGGTCAACGCGGACGGAGCACTCGCGGAGTGGGCGTGGCCGGGCCTCGACGACGCCTACGACCACCGGCACCTCAGCCACCTCTACCCGGTGTGGCCGCACCACGACATCACCCCGTACGACACAACGGAGTTGGCGAAGGCGGCGCACCGTGCGCTGGAGCTGCGCGGCGCCGAGAACCACTCCGCGCACGGCCATCTGCACCACGCGCTGATCGCGGCCCGGCTGCGCGACGCGCCCCGGGTGGCCGACGCGCTGCGGCACGTCCTGACCGGTGACTACTTCCACCCCTCTTTGATGAGCGCGCACTACCCGGGCCGCGACGTCTACAACGCGGACGCGGCGCACACGCTGCCCGCCGTGCTCACCGAGTCACTGCTCCAGTCGACGCCCGAGCGCCTCGTGCTGCTGCCCGCACTGCCCGCGCCCTGGCGGCGCGGCGAGGTGCGCGGACTGCGCACCCGGTTCGGCGCGCGCGTCGACCTCACGTGGACCGGCGCCCGCTGCACGGCCCGGGTCCACGCCGAACGCGACGCGGACGTCGCCCTCATGACCCCCGACGGCGACGGGCGCCTGCGCCTGACCGCCGGCGAGGACCGCGAACTCACCTTGAGAACGCGGTAGTTCCAGGTTCCATCCCCCCACCCGAGTGAGACCGACCATGGAAAGGGACACCATGGCAGCCACCGCAAGACGCTCGATCCCCCGCCGTACCCTCCTCGGCTCCGCCCTCGCGGCCGGAGCGGTGATCGCCCTCGCCGCATCGCCCGCCGAGGCCCTCGTCTGGTCGTCGTCCGACCAGTGGGGCAGCTACACGACATCGGACGGGTACACGCTCTACAACAACATCTGGGGTTCGGGCGCGGGCCCCCAGTCGATCTGGGCCAACTCCTCGTCGAACTGGGGCGTCTGGGCGAACCACCCCAACACGGGCGGTATCAAGTCCTATCCCAACGCGAAGAAGGTCGTGAACAAGCCGCTCAGCTCGCTGTCCTCCCTCACCAGCAGCTACAACGTGACGGTGCCGTCCTCGGGCGCGTACAACACGTCGTACGACATCTGGGACAGCGACTACGACCACGAAGTCATGCTCTGGGTCAACTACAACGGTGCCGTCGGGCCGCTCGGCACCTCGCAGGGGACCCTCACGCTCGGCGGTCACACGTGGACCGTCTACAAGGGCGACAACGGTGCCAACGAGGTCTATTCGTTCCTGCGCACCTCGGACTCCACGTCCGGCACGGTGAACATCCTGCCGATCCTGAAGTGGATCAAGGACACCAAGGGCTGGTGGGGCGACGAGACCATCGGTGACGTCCAGTTCGGCTTCGAGATCACCTCGTCGTCCGGCGGCCTGGACTTCCGCACCAACAGCTTCAACGTCTCCAGCAGCTGACCTCGTACGGCACCGGAGCGGGCGCGGCTCAGACCCCGGCCGGGGCCTGGGCCGCGCTCTCGCGCAGCGTCAACTCCGGTGCGAGCAGCACGACTTCCTCGTCCGAGCCGCGACCCTCGATCCGCGCGATGACCTGCTCGACGGCGCGCCGGCCCATCTCCTGGGCGGGCACCGCGACCGAGGTGAGCGGCACCGAGGCGTGCGCCGCGACCTGGTCGGGGCAGACCGCGACGACCGAGACGTCCTCGGGGACCGCGCGCCCGGACTGGCGCAGGAGGGCGAGCAGCGGGTCGGTCGCCGCCTCGTTCTGCACGACGAAGGCGGTGGTGCCGGGGCGCTCGTCGAAGATCCGCGACAACGTTGCCGACACGGAGGCGTACGAGCCTTCGCAGGGGCGGTGCAGCAGGCGCAGGCCCAGCTCGTTGCTGCGCTCGCGCAGGCCGGTCAGGGTGCGCTCGGCGAACCCGGTGCGCCGCTCGTAGACGGCGGCGGCCTCGCCGATGACGGCGATCTCGCGGTGCCCGAGGTCGGCGAGGTGCTGGGCGCACAGCGCGCCGGCGGCGGCGAAGTCGAGGTCCACGCAGGTGAGCCCGGTGGCGTCGGCGGGCAGTCCGATCAGCGCGGCGGGGCGGCCCGCGGAGCGCAGCAGCGGCAGTCGCTCGTCGTCCAGCTCGACGTCCATCACGATCATGGCGTCGGCGAGCGCGCTGCCCTCTATGCGGCGCACGGCCTGGGCGCCCTCCTCGCCGGTGAGGAGCAGGATGTCGTAGCCGTGGGTGCGGGCGGCGGTGGCGACGGCCATCGCGATCTCCATCATCACCGGCATGTACATGTCGGTACGGAGCGGCACCATCAGCGCGATGATGTTCGACTTGCTGCTGGCCAGGGCCCGCGCGCCCGCGTTCGGGTGGTAGCCGAGCTGGCGGACGCTGCTCTCGACGCGCTCACGGGTGGCGGCGGAGATGGACCGCTTGCCGCTGAGGACGTAACTCACGGTGCTGGCGGAGACTCCCGCGTGCCGGGCGACCTCTGCGAGCGTGACCATGTCGTTCTCCTGAGCGGGGACGAGGGACACCGAAGCGTTGCGATGCGATGCGTTTCGGCGTCGGCGGGTGTCGATGACCGTTCGACATGCCGACCCTATGGGGGTCCACAGTGGCCTGTCCAGGAGTTCGTCGAAGCGCTTCGACGAGGTTTCGACAGGGGCGGACCGTACCCCCTCCTCGAAATGGCCCCCCACAGAATACTGACCGGGGGCCGTCTTCGTACCGTGTGGTCGGCAACCCGCCCGCTCGCATCGCCATCCGGAGGGACACACCGCATGACCGACGCCACCGCCACCGCCCCCGTGCGCACCACGACGGGACTCGTCCGCGGGCTCCGCGAGGGGCCGCTCAGCGTCTTCCGCGGCATCCCGTACGCCCAGCCCCCGGTCGGGGCGCTGCACTTGGCGGCGCCCGCGCCGGCGCTGCCGTGGGACGGGGTGCGGGACGCGTTCGCGTTCGGGCCGCCGCCTCCGCAGTCGCTGACCGCCGGGATCCCGCGCCCGGCGGGGGCCGACGGCGAGGAGTGGCTGACGGTCAACGTGTGGTCGCCGCAGCCCGGTGCGGCCCGGCTGCCGGTCCTCGTCTACGTCTACGGGGGCGCCTATCTGACCGGGTCCGCGGACGGGCCGCCGTACGACGGCGCGGCGCTCGCCGGGCGCGGTGCGGTGGTCGTGACGTTCAACTACCGGGTCGGCGCCGAGGGGTTCGCGGTGTTCGACGGCGCGCCCGCCAACCGGGGACTGCTCGACCAGGTGGCGGCGCTGCGCTGGGTGCGGGAGAACGTCGCGGCGTTCGGCGGGGATCCGGACCGCGTGACGGTGTTCGGCGAGTCGGCGGGCGCGGGCTCGGTGGCGGCGCTGCTCGCGATGCCGTCGGCGGCGGGCCTGGTGCGCGGGGCGATCGCGCAGAGCGTGCCGGGGACGTTCTTCACCCGGGAGCTGGCACGGGATGTCGGCGCGCGGATCGCGGAGCGGCTCGGCGCGCCGGGTGCGAGCGCCCCGGAACTCGCCGCCCACTCCCCCGGGGCGCTGCGTGACGCCACCGACGCGCTGATCCGGGAGCTGCCCTCGTACGCCGACCGCTGGGGCCGGGTCGCGCACACGATGACGCCGTTCTCCCCGGTGGTCGACGGGGAGGTGCTGCCCGTCGACCCGTGGACGGCGCTGGCCGCGGGCTCGGCACGGGACGTGAATCTGATGGTGGGTCACAACCGGGACGAGTACCGTCTGTTCGCGATGCTCGGGGGCCGGTACGGGACGACGACCGAGGGCGAGGCGGCCCTTGCGCTGCGCCGCTTCGGCCCCGGGCCGCACGCCGAGGACGGGTACCGCGCCGCGTACCCGTCGGCGGACCCGACGCTGTTGCAGGAGCTGGTGATGTCGGACTGGCTGTTCCGGATGCCGAGCGAGCGGCTCGCCGAGGCGCAGGCGGCCGGCGGCGGCCCCGCCCACCTCTACGAACTGGCCTACCAGTCACCGGCGTTGGGGGCGGCGCACGCGCTCGACGTGCCGCTCGTCTTCGGCACCCTGGACAACGACTTCTCGCGGATGTTCTTCGGCGGCGAGGCCCCGGCCGACGCGGTGGCCCTGTCGGCGGAGATGGGCGAGGCGTGGACGGCGTTCGCCGCGCACGGCAACCCCGGCTGGGAGCCCTACCGGACCGGTGAGCGGCTGACCCGGATCTTCGACGCGCCGTCGGCCACGGGCCCGTATCCGCAGGAGGCCTCGCGGCGGCTGTGGCAGGACGTGGCTTTCAGCCCGCTGGATCTGGGTACTCCGGAGCCCGTGGCGCGGAGTTGATCGTGCCGCGTGGGCGGGACACCCGTGGGACCGGGTGTCCCGCCGTCGCTCAGCCGCGCACCGGCGCGAGCTGGATGCGGTCGACGCCGGGCGCCGGCCCGGTCGCGTTGCCGATCGTGACCGTGTTGGCGCCCGCTGCGAGGGTGACCGGGACGCCGAGCGTCCAGAAGTCGTCCTCGCTCCACGTGTTCTTGAACGTCGCCTTGTGGGTGGTGCCTCCGACGGTGAGCTCCGCGGTGCGGGACAGGATGTCGGTGTTGTAGGCGTGCCCGTTGTCGCGGCGGTCGTTGTGCGCGTACGAGACGACGAGGACGTACGAGCCCGCGCGCGGGGCGTCGACGGTGAACGTGGCGGTGCTGTCGGGGCTGCCGCCGAGCGCGTCGATGTAGGCGCCGCCGGAGGCGTGGGCGCTGTCCACCAGTCGGGCGCCGCCCGCGAGTTGAGCCTTCGCGGCGTTGTACGTGAGGACGTCGCGGGCCGAGCCGTCACCGCTCACGTCGAGGGAACGCAGGCGGGTGGCGCCGGTCGCGGTGACGCGGTTGTTGCCCGCCACCAGGTAGAGGCGCTGCGGCCGGTCCGGGCGGGCGGCGACGGTGTCGCCGTGCAGGGCGAGGCGGACCGGGTCCGAGGCGCGGGCGGTCACCGTGTAGTAGCCGTCGCGGGGCGCGTACACGTCGAAGACGGCCTTGCCGCCCGGGCGCAGGTCCAGGGCTCCCGTGCCGGTGCCGGTCGCGTCGGCGTAGTCGTAGCCGACCCGCCCGCTGATGTCGGCGAGCGTGGCCTCGTACGAGGCTGCCGGGGTGCGGTGCTCGGTGAGGTCGATGCGGTCGAGGGAGACGGCGCCCGTGTCGTGGGTGAACGTCAACGTGTGCTGTCCGGCGGCGAGTTCGAGGGTGGTGCCGTCCTGCTTGCCGCGGTAGCTGTCGTTCTCGGTGGAGCCGTAGGTCAGGGTCTTCACAGGTGTGCCGTCGACGGTGAGGCGCTGGGTCGCGGGGGCGCCGGAGTGGTTGCCGTAGAGAACGGACAGGTCGTAGCGGCCCGCACGCGGGACGGTGACCGTGAAGGTCGCCTTGCTGTCGTCGGCGGCGAGCGGGCTGACGTCCTTGGTGCCGGAGGCGGCGTAGCCGTTGGCGTTGCCGACGGTGCCGAGCGTGCGGATCTCGCCGCCGGTCACGGCCGCGTCCTCCGCCTCGTACGACGCGGACCAGGGGACGTCGGCCGTGCGCGGGGCGCCCTTGCCGGCCGGGGTGAGGACGACGCGGTAGGCGGACATCTTGCGCAGGGCCTTGAGCGGGACGGTGACGGTGCCGTCGGCGGCGACGTTCAGCTTCAGGCGCGAGCGGACCTGCGGCGCGGGGTGCGCGCCCTCGTAGCCCGACCAGGCGGTCTCGGCGACGGTGGCGGTGACGCGCGTGCCGAAGACCTTCGGGTCGACATGGGTGACGGTGACGTCCGTGTCGCCGTCGGCGCCGCCGAGGAGCACCTGGGCCTGTCGGCGGCCGGTGTCGTAGGAGGCGAGGCCCTGGAGGGTGTCGATCGCGTTCGCGGTGGGCGGAGTGACCTTCACCGTGTCACCCGTCAGTCCCGCGTACCAACGGAACAGCCACCAGCCGCCGTTGGGGATGTTGGAGCGGACGACGTTGCCGGAGAGGTTGCCCGCGGCGTCCCAGTACGCCTGGTTCGCCTTCACCTTGTTCCGCTCGAACATGCCGACCCACTGGACGAGCTGGCCGGGGACGGAGAGGTCGCGGCGGTTCGCGTACTCGTCGATGTTGACGGGGAGCGGGCCGACGCCGAGCCGCTTCTCCAGCGCGCGGTAGTTGTCGTAGTTCGACTGGAAGTACCGCAGCGAGTCCGGTGACAGTTCGTGCCAGGTCATGACGTCCGGCAGAACGTTGTTCGACTTG
The DNA here is from genome assembly GCF_040679615.1 of Streptomyces sp. NPDC052225. Lineage (NCBI taxonomy): Bacteria > Bacillati > Actinomycetota > Actinomycetes > Kitasatosporales > Streptomycetaceae > Streptomyces > Streptomyces sp. NPDC052225. Next base: position 68,898 of record NZ_JBFAVD010000031.1, read on the forward strand.
GCGAACGACAAAAAGTCCGGGAGGAAGCGGCCGTGGTAGTACGCCTCGTTCGGGCCGGCGATGCGCGCGTCCGGGTCGAGGGCGCGGATCCGCTGGTAGACGGTCTTCCAGTCGGCGAGGAACCGGTCGCGGTTCTTCTCGTACGTGGCCTGGTCGGCGACGCTGAGCTTGTACCAGATCCAGTCGGGCTCATTGAAGGGGACGTAGACGAAGCGGTCGCTGTGGTCGGCGTCGCGGACCTTCTTGACGATGGAGTCGACCTTGGTGAGGTAGTCGTCGATGCCGAGGTCCTCGTAGGGCCAGTGCTGGTAGATGTCCTGCATCATGATGTTCACGTCGCCGGTGGCGCCGTTGTTGCGCAGGAACGACTTCGAGACCTCGACCGCGTCGCCGTTCGGGTGCTGGAGGCCGCCGTCGGGCTTCTGGCTGATGCTGGTCAGCTTCAGCGGGGCGAGGGCCGCGTCGCTCGGGACACCGTCGTCGCTCAGTCCGTACAGGGCACCGTTCGCGCCGCGCGTCACCGGGCCCTCGGAGGCGGAGAGGTCGACGGACAGGCGCGGCGTCGCCGCCTGCGCGGCTGGGGCGGAGTGCAGGGTTCCTGCCATGGCGCATGCTCCAAGTACCAGTGCTGCGAAAGCTGTTGAGGTTCGGGATCTTGCGCGGGGAAAGGTCATTTGACGGCTCCACTCGTGATTCCGGACACGATCTTGCGTTGCGCCACCAGGAAGACCGCGACCATCGGGAGACTCATCACCACGACGTACGCGAACACGAGATGCCAGTTGTTGAGATACAACTGGGCGCTCGCCACCTGGTAGAGGTTGAGCGGGAGGGTGGCCGCGTCGCCGCCGCCGAGGACGAAGAACGCGTAGAAGACGTCGCTCCAGGCGTAGAGCATCACCATGATCGTCGCGGTGGCGACGACCGGGCGCAGGAGCGGCAGGATGATCCTGGTGAAGATCCGGAAGGGGCTCGCGCCGTCCATCCGCGCGGCCTCCTCCAGTTCGAGGGGGATGGTGCGGATGAAGCCCGTCATGAAGAAGACCGACGTCGACAGGTACATGCCGGTGTAGACGGCGATCATGCCGGGCCTGGTGTTGGCGAGGCCGAGCTGGCGCAGCTCCATGACGATGGTGATGACGGCGGGCGGCAGCAGCAGACCGCTGATGGTCAGGGCGTACGCGGCCGAGACCAGCTTGGACTTGCGGCGCGCGAAGACCCAGGCGGCAGCGGCGCCGAGGACGAGCACCAGGGCGACCGAAGGCAGCACCACCGCAAGGGAGTTGAGCATGCCGCGCAGCATCTTGCCCTGGTCGAGCGCGTCGGCGTAGTTGCTCGCGGGCTGCCAGTGGTGGGGCAGCGAGAGGTTCGGCTTGACGGCCTCGCCCTGGGGTTTCGCCGAGGTGACGACGACGAGCCAGAGCGGGACGCCGACCGAGATGCCGGCGAGGGCGAGGACGGTGACGTGGCGCCAGTAGCGGATCACAGCAGCTGCTCCCTTCGGCGCAGGCCGACGACGAGCGGGATCGCGATCGCCACGACGACGAGGAAGAGGACGAGGCTCATGGTGGAGGCCTGGGCGTACAGGCCCTGGCCGAAGACGCGGAACATGTAGAGGTTGAAGACCTCCGTGGACGCGGCCGGGCCGCCGCCGGTCGTGGCCTGCACGATGTCGAAGGTGTTCATCGAGCCGATCAGGGCCGTGGTCACGTTGAAGGTGACGGCGGGCGCGAGCATCGGCCAGCGCACGGAGCGGAACGTCCGCCAGGGCCCCGCACCGTCCATCCGGGCCGCCTCCAGCATGTCGCCGGGGATGCCCTTCAGGCCGGCGAGGTAGATGAGCATCGACAGGCCCATCCACTTCCAGCCGTGCACCGCGGAGACGAGCACGAGCGTCCACGTCGTCGAGCCGAGCCACGGAATGTCCAGCCCAGCAAGGGAGTTGACGGCCCCGTCCTGGTCGAACAGGGCCTGGAAGACGTAACCGACGGCGAGCGCGGAGATGAGGACCGGCAGGAAGAAGACGGCGCGGAAGAACCGGTTGAAGCGGGTGTCGCGCTCCAGGAGGAGGGCGAGCCCGAGGCCGAACGCGTTCTGGAACAGGGCGGCGAGGGCCGCGTAGATCAGGGTCGTGCGCAGGGCGCGGACGAGGGAGCCGTCGTCGAGGACGGTGCGGACGTTGTCGAGGCCCGTGAACGCGATGTCCGCGTGGTACGAGGACCAGTTCGTGAACGGGTAGTAGAAGTTGAGCAGGTTCGGCAGCAGGAAGAACGCCAGGAAGAAGAGCACGGCGGGCAGCGCGAACCACCAGGGGTGATGGACGGCGGCGCGCGGCAGCCGGCCGACCTGCCGCGGAGCGCGGCGGCCGGTCGCCGCGGGCCGGACCGCGGTGTCGGCGCTCATCAGAAGCCCGGTGCGCTCTGCGCCTTGGCGACCTGCGCGAACTGGTCCTGGATCGCCTGGGCGACCTGCTGCGGGGACTTCTTCCCGTAGATCATGTCGGCGAGGTAGAGGTGCGTGTCGGGGGCGACGATGGCCTTCGCCTGGAAGACGCCGTTGGCGGTGGGCAGCGCCTTGATCTGGGCCTGCGAGGTCTGCGGGAGCCCGTCGGGCGAGGGGACGCCGGGCTGCACGGACGGGATCTTCATCGCCTTGATGTAGGCGGGGTAGTCGGTCTCCAGCCAGAAGTCGAGGAACTGGCGGGCCGCGTTCTGCCGCTTGGTGTCGCCGGTCTTGAAGGCGACGACACCGTTCGTCTGGTCCGGTGAGTACATGCCGGTGGCCGAGGAGTTGGAGATCGGGAACCAGCCGAGCTTCTTGTCGAGCTCGGCGGTGGAGTGCTTGGCCTGGAGCTGGGACTGGAAGGACGTGACGTTGAGGACCATGCCCGCGTCGCCGTTCCACAGTGCGTCGGCGGAGCCGGTGAAGGTGCCGGTCTTGTAGTTCTTCTGCGCGAGGCCCGCGCCGAGGAGCTTGTCCTTGTACTTGGTGACGGCCTTGACGACGACCGGGTCGGTCCACTTCTCCTTGTTGCGGTTCAGGTCGGTCCACCAGGTGGCGGGCAGGTCGGTGAGCTGGACCTGCATCTGCCACTGGAGCGGCCACTTGTCGCCGCCCGCCTCGTAGAAGGGAGCGGCGTCGGTCCTGTCCTTGATCTGGTGGCCGAGGGCGAGCAGCTCGTCGTAGGACTTGGGCAGTTGGTCGTCGGCGATGCCCGCCTTCTTGAAGACGTCCTTGTTGTAGTAGACGCCGAGCATGGCGGGGCTGGTGACGATCGCCGCGTACCGCTTGCCCTTGATGACGCCGAGCTTCTTCTCGGTGTCGCCGAGCTTGTCGACCCACGGTTCCTTGTCGAGCGTCAGCAGGTTCTGCTGGGGCTGGATGAAGGGCAGCGTGGAGATCGACGGCTGCCAGAACATGAGGTCGGGCTTGTCGCCGGAGGCGAGCTTGGTGGGGACGTTCTGCTCGTACAGGTCGGGGATCGCCTGGGTGTCCACGCGGGCGCCGGTCGCCTTCTCGAAGGCGTCGATGACCTGCTTGGGGGCGTTGACGGTGTTCTGGGCGGTCCACATCGTCAGGCGGACGCCGTCGAGCTCGGCCGTCGGGTCGACCTTGCTGTCACTCGCGGCGTCCGGGGTGCCGCTGCTCGCGGTGGGGTCGCTGCACGCGGTGGCGGTCAGGGCGGTGGCGCATATCAGCACCAGGGCAGGGAGAAGTCGTCGCTCGGTCATCCGGGTATGCCTCACTGCGAGGAGGGGCCCGCGCCGGTCCAACTCGTGGCGGCGCGGGGCGGGTTGACTTTGCCGTGCTGGGGGTGCGCTCAGGCGGGCGCGGGTCCGGTGCTCTGCCGGACCACCAGTTCGGGGGCGGAGACCACGGGGTGCGGGGCGACCGGCGCGTCCTGTTCGGCGACGCCGTGCAGCAGGCCGAACGCGGCGCGGCCGAGGCCGGTGAAGTCGAGCCGCACCGTGGTCAGCGACGGGGTGAGGTACGCGGCGTGCGGGGTGTCGTCGAACCCGGCCACGCTCACGTCGTCCGGTACCCGGCGGCCCGCTTCGTGCAGGGCGCGGAGCACGCCGATGGCCATGTCGTCGTTGCCGCACAGGATCGCCGTGACGGACGGGTCGGCGGCGAGCTTGCTCGCCGCCTCGTATCCGGCGCGCGGCCCCCAACCTCCCTGTACGGGACGGGGTTCGGGGGCGCCGGCCTCGCGCAGCGCCGCCCGCCAGCCCGCCGTACGGGTGGGGGTGCGGCGGGTGCTGGACGGCAGCGCGACGTAGTGCACGGTGCGGTGGCCGAGGGAGAGCAGGTGGCGGGTCGCCTCGTGGGCGGCCACCCGGTCGTCGGTCCACACCCAGGGGCTGCGCCCGGCGGGCGGCTTCGCGGGGGTCTCCACGACGCCGACCACCGGCTGCCCCTGCGGCACGGCCGCCAGGGCGCGGACGCCCGCCGGATCGTAGGCGATCACGATGAGGCCGCCGCCCGCGTCGACGGCCCGCTCGACCTGGGCCCGGACCGCCGCCTCGTCCGCCGACTCCAGGACGCCGATGCCCATCGCGTACGACGCGGCGCGGGCGGCTTCCTCGACGCCCTGGATGATGTGCGCGTAGCCGTGGTTGGTGGTGTCGGCGGTGAGCACGGTGACCGCTTTGGTGCGGCCGCTGGCCAGCGCGTGCGCGGCGGCGCTGCGCCGGAACCCCAGCTCGTCGATGGCGGCGAGGACCCGCTCGCGGGTGGCGGGGCTGACGCTGGGATGCCCGTTGATCACGCGGGAGACCGTCTGGTACGACACCTCGGCCGCGGCGGCGACGTCCCTGATGCTCACGCTTCGGGGACTGTCCGGTTTCCTTGTGTGACCGGTCACATTCATGCCAGGATTGTGACCGGTCACACGAGGGTCGTCAAGAGACCGTAACGAGGGATTCACGCGGCGGACGCGAAACGCCGCCCACTGCCGCGCCCACCGGACGCATGGGGAGAGACGTTGACCGAGGCGAAGGTGCACGAGGGTCTGGACGAGGGACGTCGGGAGCACTCCCCCGGCCCCGACGACGCCGCCCAGTACGTCAGTTGGGGTCACTCCGCGCTCCACGTGCGGTGCGGTGTGGCGGCGGACGGGCGGGTGTGGATCGCACGGCTCGGGGACACCGAGGCGCGGGGGCGGCTGCCGCTCGTGGAGGTCACGGCGGTCGGGCACGGGGCGGGCTGGTCGGGGCCGCGGTTCGTCGACTCGCCGCTCGGCGGCCGGCTGCGGTACCGCGCGCACCGCGCCGATCGGGACGGCGATCTGCACCGCCTGGTCGTCGAACTGGCCGATCCCGGTACGGGGTTGAGTGCCGTCGTCGAGTGGACGTCGCCCGATGGCGTGCCGGTCGTTCGGGCCCGGGTGACGGTCCGCAACGAGGGCTCGGAACCGATCGTCCTTCAGTCCGTGAGCAGCCTGCTGCTCGGGGCCCTGCCCGCGCCCGGCGAACTGGAGGTGCACCGGGCCCGTAACGACTGGCTGGCGGAGTGCCGTTGGGAGAGCGAGCCGCTGCGGCGCGCGGTGCCCGACATCGGGCGCGCGTTCCACGAGCACGACGGGAGGGCCGCCTACACCCTGGCCAGCAGGGGGAGTTGGCCGACCGACGGCCATCTGGCGATGGGCGCGCTCACCGACCGGCGCGGCGGCCGCGCCTGGGTGTGGCAGATCGAATCGGCGGTCGGCTGGGGCTGGGACGCGGGCGAGGCGGACGGCGGTACGTACGCGGCGCTGTACGGGCCGACGGACGCGGCGCACCAATGGCGCGAACTCCTCGTACCCGGCAGGGAGTTCACCACCGAGTGGGCGGCGCTCGCCCTCGGCTGCGACGTCGAGGACGCGGTGGGGGCCCTGACGGCGTACCGGCGGGCCGTGCGCCGCCCGCACCCGGACCACACCACGCTGCCCATCGTCTTCAACGACTACATGAACACACTCATGGGCGACCCCACGACGGAGAAGCTGCTGCCGCTCATCGACGCGGCGGCGGAGGTCGGCGCCGAGTACTTCTGCATCGACTCCGGCTGGTACGACGACGCCCCGGGGTGGTGGGACGGCGTCGGGGCCTGGCAGCCCGCGCACCTGCGCTTCCCCGACGGCGGGATCCGCCGCGTCCTCGATCACATCCGGCTGCGCGGCATGGTTCCGGGCCTGTGGCTGGAGCCGGAGGTCGTCGGCGTCCGCTCGGAGATGGCGCGCACGCTGCCCGACGAGGCGTTCGTCCGGCTCGACGGGGTGCGAGTCACGGAGCACGGCCGGCACCAGCTCGACCTGCGCCACCCCGCGGCGCGGGCGCATCTGGACGCGACGGTCGACCGGATCGTCGGCGACTGGGGCGTCGGCTACCTGAAGCTGGACTACAACATCACCGTCTCCCCCGGCGGCCCCCTGCTCGGCCACGGGCGGGCCTGGCTCGACTTCCTGCGGGGCGCGCTCGACCGGTACCCCCGTCTGGTGATCGAGAACTGCGCGTCCGGCGGGATGCGCATGGACGGCGCCTCGCTGGCCGTGACGCAGGTGCAGTCGACGAGCGACCAGCAGGATCTGCTGCGGTATCCGCCCATCGCGGCGGCGGCGCCGACCGTCGTTCCGCCGGAACAGGGGGCCGTCTGGGCGTATCCGCAGCCGGAGTTCAGCGACGCGGAGAACGCGTTCACGCTCGGCTCCGCGCTGCTCGGCCGCGTCCACCTGTCCGGGCACCTGGACCGGATGGCGCCGGAGCAGCGGGCGCGGGTGCGCGAGGCCCTTGACGTGTACCGGGGCCTGCGCGACGACCTGCGCACGGCCGTGCCGTTCTGGCCGCTGGGTCTCCCGGAGTGGGAGGACCCGTGGGTGGCGCTCGGCATGCGGGCGGGCTCCACGAACTACGTGACGGTGTGGCGCAGGGGCGGCGCGGCGCGGCAGTCCGTTCCCGTACCGCATCTGCGGGGGCGTCCGGCGACGGCGCGCGTGCTGTTCCCCGCGGGGGGCGGTACGGCCGACTGGGACGGGGAGCGGCTGGCCGTGTCGCTGCCGGAGGAGGGGCCGGGGGTGGTGCTGGTGCGGCTGGTGGGGGTGGAGTGAGCGGGGGGCTCGGTGCGAGCGGGGGCGGTGCGAGCGGGGGCTCGGCGTGAGCGGGGGGGCTCGGTGCGAGCGGGGGGGGCGGTGCGAGCGGGGGCTCGGCGTGAGCGGGGGTGCGGCTTGAGCGGGGGGCGGTGCGCGCGGGGGGGCGCGCGCGGGGGGGGCGGTGCGAGCGGGGGCTCGGCGTGAGCTCCCGCCACTCTCCCGCCATCCTCGCCCATTACGAGCAGATGGCCGGCGACGTGCAGGTCCGCACACTCGACGAAGTCAC
>NZ_JBFAVD010000032.1:0-70144 GCF_040679615.1 Streptomyces sp. NPDC052225
GTTACATTCCGAACCCGGAAGCTAAGCCTTACAGCGCCGATGGTACTGCAGGGGGGACCCTGTGGGAGAGTAGGACGCCGCCGAACTATTTTTGAGAGGACCCTTGGTCCCGGCACACATGCTGGGACCAAGGGTCCTTTTTGTATTTCCAGAATTCTTCTCGGAGCGCGCCGGCACCCCGGCTGCGTGAGAATGATTGCGGTACCGAAGACAGGAGTCCCCGATGTCCACCAACTCTCCCGACGAGCGACCGGAGCGCGAGCAGCGCCGCCGGGACAGTGGTGACCGCGGCGGTTACCGCGGCGGCGACCGTCCGAGTCGAGACCGTCGGGACGACCGTCCGTCCTTCGGTGACCGTGACCGGGATCGTGGGCCGCGCCGTGACGGCGACCGTCCCCCGTTCCGTCGCGATGACCGCCGGGACGACAACCGTGGTGGCGGTGGCGGCTATCGCGGTGGTGACCGGCGCGATGACAACCGTGGTGGCGGTGGCGGCGGCGGTTTCCGTGGCCGTGATGACCGTCCGTCGTACGGCGACCGTGACCGGGACCGTGGGCCGCGTCGTGACGGTGACCGTCCGTCCTTCGGTGACCGCGACCGTGGGCCGCGCCGTGATGGCGACCGTCCGCCGTTCCGGCGTGACGACCGCCGGGATGACAACCGTGGTGGCGGCTTCCGCCGTGACGACAGCCGTGGTGGCGGGGGTTACCGCGGTGGTGACCGGCGCGACGACAACCGTGGTGGCGGTGGCGGCGGCGGTTTCCGCGGCCGTGACGACCGTCCGTCGTACGGCGACCGTGACCGGGACCGGGGACCGCGTCGTGACGGTGACCGTCCGTCCTTCGGTGACCGCGACCGTGGGCCGCGCCGTGATGGCGACCGTCCGCCGTTCCGTCGTGACGACCGGCGGGATGACCGGCGTGACGATCGTCGTGACGACAACCGTGGTGGCGGCTTCCGCCGGGATGACAACCGTGGGGGCGGGGGTTACCGCGGTGGTGACCGGCGCGACGACAACCGTGGTGGCGGTGGCGGCGGCGGTTTCCGCGGCCGTGACGACCGTCCGTCGTACGGCGACCGTGACCGGGACCGGGGACCGCGTCGTGACGGTGACCGTCCGTCCTTCGGTGACCGCGACCGTGGGCCGCGCCGTGATGGCGACCGTCCGCCGTTCCGTCGTGACGACCGGCGGGATGACCGGCGTGACGATCGTCGTGACGACAACCGTGGTGGCGGCTTCCGCCGGGATGACAACCGTGGGGGCGGGGGTTACCGCGGTGGTGACCGGCGCGATGACAACCGTGGTGGCGGTGGCGGCTATCGCGGCGGAGATCGCGGGCGCGACGACCGTGGTGGGCGTTCCGGTGGCTTCCGCGGGCGGGACGACCGGCGCGGCGACGACCGGCGCGGTGGCGGCGGTTACCGTGGCCGCGATGACCGTCCGTCGTACGGCGACCGTGACCGGGACCGTGAGCCGATCAAGCGGCTGCCGATTCCCGAGGATGTCTCCGGCTACGAGCTCGACAAGGACGTGCAGCAGGAGCTTCAGTCCCTGCCCAAGGGGCTGGCCGAGGACGTCGCGAAGAACCTGGTGATGGTCGCGCGGCTCATCGACGAGGACCCCGAGGGTGCCTACGGGTACTCCAAGGTGGCCCTGCGGCTCGCGTCCCGCGTCGCCGCCGTGCGCGAGGCCGGTGGCTTCGCCGCGTACGCGAACCAGAAGTACAGCGAGGCGCTCGCCGAGTTCCGGGCCGCGCGGCGGATGACCGGGAACGTCGAGCTGTGGCCGGTCATGGCCGACTGCGAGCGTGGGCTCGGGCGGCCGGAGCGGGCGCTCGACATGGCCGGGGCGCCCGAGGTGCAGAAGCTGGACAAGGCCGGGCAGGTCGAGATGCGGCTCGTCGCGGCCGGCGCGCGACGGGACATGGGGCAGCTGGACGCCGCCATCGTGACGTTGCAGAGCCCCGAGCTCGCCTCCCACTCCGTACAGCCGTGGACCGCGCGACTGCGGTACGCGTACGCCGACGCACTGCTGGCCGCCGGGCGTGAGGACGAGGCCCGCGAGTGGTTCGCCAAGGCCGTCGAGTCCGACAAGGACGGCAGCACGGACGCGTCCGACCGGCTCGCCGAGCTGGACGGTGTCGAGTTCGTCGACGCGTTCGACGAGAGCGATGACAGCGACGAGGACGACAGCGACGGTGTCGTGGCCGGCGGTCCGGACGAGGGCGACGACGCGGACGACGACGAGGAGCGCGACGAGCGGTAAGTGCCGCTTGTGGTGCGAGTGACGGGCGGGTTCCTTTCGGGGAGCCCGCCCGTTCGTCGTTTCAGTCGTCGGTGAGGGTGCGCAGGACCAGGCCCGTGGCCGGCTTCGGGCCGAAGGACGTCGACTTACGGGGCATCGTCACGCCCTGGCGTGCCAGTTCGCGTACGACCTCCTCGCGGACCGGGTGCATCAGGACCGCGGTGCCGCCGTCCCTGCGGGCCTTCTCGACCGTCGCCGCCGTGTCGTGGATGTACGCGATGTCGGCGGGGGAGTCCTCGGGGATGCCCCAGACATGGCCGAGGAGCGTCGAGTGCAGGACGGTCGCGTCCAGGGTGCGCCAGGCCTCGGGGCGGTCCGTCGGGATCGTACGGTCGAGGAGCGCGGCGTCCGGGCGGTCGAGCAGGTGGTACGTGTCGTCGGCGCCGGTGAGGAGGAAGGCGTTGCCGTGCGCCGCCGCCTCCGCCAGGGCTTCCAGCGCCTGATCGAGAGGGCCCGCGACGTCCCGTACGCGGAAGGAGACGCGGGCCGTCGCCAGTGCCTGCTCGATCGGGAGGCGGTGGAGGAGACGGTGGATGGCGCGGACGCGCAGCGGGTAGCGGGCCGTGTCGACGAGGAGGACCAGGCCGTAGTCCCACGGGGTGGGCGACGGGTGCTCCGTGCGCAGGCGCAGGTAGGTCGCCCAGCGGTGGTGGCCGTCGGCGATCAGGGCCTGGTGGGCGGCCAGGTCGGCGCGGACCTGACGCTGCTCCGCCGGGTCCGTGATCGACCAGAGGCGGTGGCTGTAGCCGTCCTCGGTGGTCGTCGTGAGGAGCGGTGCGCGCCGGACCGTGCGCTCGATGACGGCGGTGGCGCCGGTCGCGTTGCCGTTGCCGCGGTAGGTGAGCAGGAGCGGTTCGAAGTTCGCTTCCGTGGTGCGCATCAGGCCCGCGCGGTCCTCGACCACGTGCGGCATCACGTCCTCGTGGGGCAGCACCACGCCTTCCGAGGCGTCGGAGAGACGCAGGGCGCCGATGAGGCCGCGCTGGAGCATGTCGCCGCTGCGCTGCTCGTACACGTAGAGAGCCGGTGCGGGGTCGGCGGCGAGGACGCCCTCGGTGAGCCAGCGGTCGAGGGTGGCGGCGGCCTGTTCGTTGCGGGACTGCGGGGACGTGGCCTGCGGCAGGATCAGCCGGACGATGTTGTACGGGTCGGCGCTCTCGAGGTGGAGCAGTCCGTCGGGGCGCACGACGACGTCGTAGGGGGGCGAGGTCACGGCGGCGAGGCTGCCGACCCGTTCCGGGACGTAGCGCACCCCCCTGAAGGGGATCAGATCCAGGCCGTCACCTGCAGTGTTCATTCGTGCATCGTACGAGTGTCAGTGGCGTGGGGGATGATCGGGGGACTGGATCGAACGAGGAGCGATACGTAATGAGCCAGAGTGCGAGTGGGGCGGCCGGCGACGGTTCCCGGGTGCGGCCGCAGGGCAGTGAGCGGGCGCTGAGCGAGGCGTACGACACGGCGCTGCTCGACCTGGACGGGGTGGTGTACGCGGGTGGGCACGCCATCGCGCACGCCGTCGACTCGCTGGCCGAGGCCAGAGAGGGCGGCATGGGGCTCGCGTACGTCACGAACAACGCGCTGCGCACGCCCGATACCGTCGCCGAGCACCTGACCGAGCTCGGGATTCCGACGGAGGCGGGGGATGTCATCACGTCCGCGCAGGCCGTCGCCCGTCTCATCAGTGAGCAAGTGCCCGAGGGCTCGCGGGTGTTGGTAATCGGCGGGGAGGGCCTTCGGGTCGCGCTGCGGGAGCGGGGGCTCGTCCCCGTGGAGTCCGCGGACGACGACCCGGCGGCCGTCGTGCAGGGGTTCGGGGGGCCCGACCTGGCGTGGGGGCGGTTCGCCGAGGCCTCTTACGCGGTCGCGCGCGGGGTGCCGTGGTTCGCGTCCAACACCGACCTGACGATCCCCAGCGGACGCGGCATCGCGCCGGGGAACGGGGCGGCGGTCGAGGTCGTCCGGATCGCGACGGGCGCGGAGCCGCAGGTCGCGGGGAAGCCGCTGCCGCCGATGCACCGGGAGACCATTCTGCGGACCGGGGCGAAGAGGCCGCTGGTGGTGGGCGACCGGCTCGACACGGACATCGAGGGCGCGTTCAACGGGGAGGTGGACTCGCTGCTCGTGCTGACCGGTGTGACCGACGGGGCCCAGCTCCTCGCCGCGCCGCCGCAGCACCGGCCGACGTATGTGGACGTGGATCTGCGCGGGATGCTGACCGGGCAGCCCGAGGTGACGGGGGAGGCCGGCGAAGGGTTCCGGTGCGGTGGGTGGACGGCCGCAGCCGGGGACGGACGGCTCGAACTCGAGGGGGAGGGCGAGGCGATCGACGGGCTGCGGGCGTTGTGCGCCGCGGCGTGGACGGCTGCCGGGGACGGAGTGTGCGAGCTGGATTCGGCCAAGGCGCTGGCGCGGCTGGGGCTGTAGCGGGAGGCGGGCCGGGGCGGCGGGGACGCGGCGGGGTGTTTCTCCGGGGGTGCGGTCGAGCCCTGCGGGACGCGATCGACCCCTGCGGGATACGGCCGGATCGGAGGGTAGGCTAACCTAACTCCGTGTTGGTCGACAGTCCCCCAGAAGCCGGCGCGGCGACCACTCCCGCGCCCCCCGGCCGCCGAGCGGCGATACGCGGCGCCGGGCTCCTCGCCTCGGCTCTCGTGCTGCTGGTCGTGCTCGTCCTGAGCATCGCCATCGGCGCCAAACCGCTCTCCCTGGACCAGGTCTGGCACGGCCTCTTCCACGACACCGGCCGGTACGCCGACATCGTCGTCGGGGAGCGGATATCGCGGACCCTGCTCGGGCTCATCGCCGGACTCGCGCTCGGTCTCGCCGGCGCCGTGCTCCAGGCGCTGACCCGCAACCCGCTCGCCGACCCCGGCATCCTCGGTATCAACATGGGCGCGTCGGCCGCCGTGGTCACCGCCATCAGCTTCTTCGGCGTGACCTCGCTCAGCGGCTACGTCTGGTTCGCGTTCCTCGGCGCCGCTGTCGTCGGCGTTCTCGTCTACGTCCTCGGCGGCACGCGCAACGCGACGCCGGTGCGGCTCGCGCTCGCCGGTACCGCGATCACCGCGGCGCTCTCCGGCTACCTCTACGCCGTGATGATCACCGACGACGTCGCCCTGAACCGGATGCGCTTCTGGCAGGTCGGCTCGCTGGCCTCCGCCAAGATGGACACCATCCAGCAGGTCCTTCCGTTCATCGCGGTGGGCGCGGTGCTCGCCCTCGGGCTCGCCCGGCCGCTCAACGCGATGGCCATGGGCGACGACACCGCCCGCGCGCTCGGCGCCCACCTGGGCCGCACCCGCGCGCTGAGCATGGCCGCCGCGACACTGCTGTGCGGCGCGGCCACCGCGGCCTGCGGGCCCATCGTCTTCGTCGGCCTGATGGTGCCGCACATCGTCCGCTCGTTCACCGGGCCCGACATGCGCTGGATCCTGCCGTACGCGGCGATCCTCTCGCCGGTGCTGCTGCTCGGCGCCGACGTCGTCGGCCGGCTCGTGGCCCGCCCGGCCGAGCTCCAGGTCGGCATCGTCACCGCCGTCATCGGGGCGCCGGTCTTCATCTTTCTCGTACGACGCCGGAGGCTGGCCCAGCTGTGAAGACGACCAAGGCCATCCGCACCCCGGGCGGGCTCTCCGTACGGCTCGACTTCCGTTCGGTGGTCGTCGTCGCGCTGTTCGTCGTGGCCGCGCTCGCCGCGAGCGTCGTGCTCATCGGCACCGGCGACTTCCCGATCCCGGCCATGGACGTGCTGCGCACGCTGGCCGGACAGGGCGATCCCGGGCAGGAGTTCATCATCAACGACCTGCGTCTTCCGCGGGTCCTCGTCGGCCTCCTGGTCGGCGGCGCGCTCGGCCTGTCCGGCGCGCTCTTCCAGTCCATCTCCCGTAATCCGCTGGGCAGTCCGGACGTGCTCGGGCTGGGCCAGGGTTCGATCGCCGGCGCCCTGACGATGATCGTGGTCGTCGGCGGCAGTGCCACGCAGGTCGCGCTCGGCGCGCTCGTGGGCGGACTCGTCACCGGCCTCGCGATCTACCTGCTCGCCTGGAAGCAGGGCGTGCACGGCTACCGGCTCGTCCTCGTCGGCATCGGCGTCTCCGCGTTCATGACGGCCGTCAACGGCTATCTGCTCACCAAGGCCGACTTCGTGGACGCGGCCCGCGCCACCGTGTGGATGACCGGCTCGCTCGACGGGCGCGACTGGACCCAGGTCTGGCCGCTGCTCGTCCTGTTCGTGATCGTCGTGCCCGTCGTCGCCCTGTACGCGCGGCCGCTGCGCATGCTGGAGATGGGCGACGACGCGGCCGGCGGCCTCGGCATCCGCGTCGAGCGGACCCGCATGGTGCTGCTCGTCGCCTCCGTCCTCCTGACCGCCGCCGCGTCCGCCGCGGCGGGCCCGGTCGCCTTCGTGGCGCTCACCGCCCCGCAGATCGCCCGGCGCCTGACGAAGTCGCCCGGACCGAACCTGGTCGCCTCGACCTGGCTCGGCGCGACCCTGCTGATCGTGGCGGACCTGGCCTCGCAGCGGGCCTTCGGCGTCTCCCAGCTGCCCGTCGGCGTGGTGACCGGTGTCGTCGGCGGCGTCTATCTGCTGTGGCTGCTGGTCACCGAGCGGAAGGCGGGCCGGATATGAGCGCCCGCGGCTCTCATGACCCTCGTACGAACCAAAGGAGCACCGCTGTGAACAGGCTGACAGCCGACAACGTGACCCTCGGATACGACCAGCGCGTCATCGCCGAGCAGCTGTCGGTGGAGATCCCCGACCACTCCTTCACGGTCATCGTCGGCCCGAACGCCTGCGGCAAGTCCACGCTCCTGCGCGCCCTGTCGCGGATGCTCAAGCCGAGCTCGGGCCGGGTGCTCCTCGACGGCAGCGTCATCCAGTCGATGCCCGCGAAGAAGGTCGCCAAGACGCTCGGCCTGCTGCCGCAGTCGTCCGTCGCGCCCGACGGCATCACCGTCGGCGACCTCGTCGCCCGGGGCCGCTACCCGCACCAGGGCCTGCTGCGCCAGTGGTCGCCGCAGGACGAGAAGGTCGTACGGGAGTCCATGGAGGCCACCGGCGTCGCCGAACTCGCCGAGCGCTACGTCGACGAGCTCTCCGGCGGCCAGCGCCAGCGCGTGTGGATCGCCATGGCGCTCGCCCAGCAGACGCCGCTGCTGCTGCTGGACGAGCCGACGACCTACCTCGACATCCAGCATCAGATCGACGTCCTGGACCTCTGTGCGGAGCTGCACGAGGAGCAGGGGCGCACGCTCGTCGCCGTCCTGCACGACCTCAACCACGCCGCCCGGTACGCCACGCACCTCATCGCGCTGCGCGACGGCGCGGTCATCGCCGAGGGCGCGCCGAAGGACATCGTGACCGCCGAGCTCGTCGAGCGGCTCTTCGGCATGAAGTGCCAGGTCATCGACGATCCGGAGACGGGGACTCCGCTGGTGGTGCCGGCTGCGCGCAAGGCCCGTAGGCCCGAAGTCGCTAAAGCAGCGTCCTGAGGCGCAGCAGATCGCGGAACGACGCCTCCAGTTTGATCCGGCCGGAGGCCCAGGCCTTCGCGAAGTTCAGCTGCCCGTTCACCATCGCCACCAGGTCGTCGCCCGTCATCGCCAGGCGGATCTGCGCCTTCTGCGCGGGCGGGCCCTGGCGGGTGTCGAGCACCTTGATCCGGCCGTCTTCGAGACGGCCGGAAAACGTCACGTCCAGGTCGGTGATGCGGCAGCTCAGGGAGCGGTCGAGCGCCGCGGCGGCCCGGACGTCGCCGTCCGCGCCCGCCATGTTGTCCGAGAGTTTCTCGAGTGCCGCGCGGCACTCCTCCGTCGTCGCCATCGTGATCGACGGTACACCGGGCTTCCGGGGTAGCGTCGGGGCATGAGTGAGACTCCCCCCGAGGCGGCGGTTCCCGAGGAGCCGTCGTACGAGCCCGCGGCGCCCGCCCCGCTCGGCATCGAGCGCATCCCCACGGGGCACGCCGAGGTGGACGCGCAGCTGGAGCGGCTCGGCGACGTGGACCACCTCGCGGCGGACGGGCACGTCGAGGTGTACGAGGATGTACATCAGGGGTTGCGAGCGGCGCTGACGGCGCTGGACGCGCGGCCCCCGGCACCCTCTTCTTCGTTCGACAACAGGAGCTGAACCGACCGTGGCAGGTGTGGCACGTCGCCGCCTCGACGCTGAACTCGTCCACCGCAAGCTGGCGCGGTCGCGCGAGCACGCCAGCCAGCTGATCGCCGCGGGGCGGGTGAGCGTGGCCAAGATCGTCGCGACCAAGCCCGCGACGCAGGTGGACGCCGGTGTGTCGATCGTCGTCGCGCAGGACGACAGCGACCCCGACTACGTCTCGCGCGGCGGGCACAAGCTCGCGGGCGCGCTCGCCGCGTTCGTGCCGCAGGGGCTCGCGGTCGAGGGCCGCCGGGCGCTGGACGCGGGTGCGTCCACCGGCGGGTTCACCGATGTGCTGCTGCGGGCCGGCGTCGCCCACGTCGTCGCCGTCGACGTCGGGTACGGGCAGCTCGCCTGGTCGCTGCAGAGCGATGAACGGGTCACCGTCAAGGACCG
The DNA here is from genome assembly GCF_040679615.1 of Streptomyces sp. NPDC052225. Classification (NCBI taxonomy): domain Bacteria; kingdom Bacillati; phylum Actinomycetota; class Actinomycetes; order Kitasatosporales; family Streptomycetaceae; genus Streptomyces; species Streptomyces sp. NPDC052225. The sequence goes on from NZ_JBFAVD010000032.1 coordinate 8,859, forward strand.
TACGAACGTACGCGAGTTGACGCTGGAGGCGATCGATGACGTACCCGTGGACATCGTGGTCGGAGACCTGTCCTTCATCCCGCTCGGCCTGGTGCTGCCCGCCCTCGCGCGGTGCGCGGCGCCGGACGCGGACCTGGTCCTCATGGTGAAGCCGCAGTTCGAGGTGGGCAAGGAGCGTCTCGGCAGCGGAGGCGTCGTGCGGAGCCCCGAGCTGCGGGCCGAGGCCGTGCGGGGCGTCGCCGCGCAGGCCTGGAAGCTGGGGCTCGGCGTACGTGGCGTGACCGCGAGCCCCCTGCCCGGGCCCTCCGGCAACGTCGAGTACTTTCTGTGGCTGCGTGCCGGGGCGCCCGAACTCGACCCGGCCGACGTTGACCGTGCAGTGGCGGAGGGGCCGCGTTGACACAGACCCGAGCTCGTACTGTTTTCCTGCTCGCGCACACGGGGCGGCCCGCCGCCATCCGCAGTGCCGAGCTCGTCGTCCAAGGGCTGCTCAAGAACGGCCTGGGGGTACGGGTTCTGGAGTCCGAGGCCTCCGACCTGCCGTTGCCGGACACCGTGGAACTCGTGAAGGAGGCCACGCCGGCCTGTCTCGACGCGTGCGAGCTGCTGATCGTCCTCGGCGGTGACGGCACGCTGCTGCGCGGCGCCGAGTTCGCGCGGGCGTCCGGTGTGCCGATGCTCGGGGTGAACCTGGGGCGCGTGGGGTTCCTCGCCGAGGCCGAGCGCGACGACCTCGACCAGGTCGTCGAGCGGGTCGTCTCCAAGGAGTACGAGGTCGAGGAGCGGATGACGATCGACGTCGTCGTACACCGCAACGGCGACGTCGTGCACCAGGACTGGGCCCTCAACGAGGCCGCCGTGCAGAAGACCGAGCCCGAGCGGATGCTCGAGGTCGTCCTGGAGATCGACGGGCGCCCCGTGACCGGCTTCGGCTGCGACGGGATCGTGTGCGCGACGCCGACCGGGTCGACCGCGTACGCCTTCTCGGCGGGCGGGCCCGTGGTGTGGCCCGAGGTCGAGGCGCTGCTCATGGTGCCGATCAGCGCGCACGCCCTGTTCGCGAAGCCGCTGGTCACGTCGCCGAACTCGGTGCTCGCCGTCGAGGTGCAGCCGCACACGCCGCACGGAGTCCTGTGGTGCGACGGGCGGCGGACCGTGGAGCTGCCCGCGGGGGCGCGCGTGGAGGTGCGCCGCGGGGCGGTGCCGGTGCGCCTGGCCCGGCTGCACCACGCGGTGTTCACGGACCGGCTCGTGGCGAAGTTCGCGTTGCCGGTGGCGGGGTGGCGGGGCGCGCCGCACTGAGCGCAGGGGGCCCGGCGACGGGCCCAGGTCCACTCGGCCGGGTGACAGACCCCCTCGTAACGGCCCGCGCCACCTGCTGATTCGGGCCCGGAGGCCGGGGCCCGTCGCACGGGCGGCCCCCGACCTCGTATGGTCGTGTTCGTGTTGGAGGAGATGCGGATACGGTCGCTCGGAGTCATCGACGACGCGGTGGTCGAGCTGTCGCCCGGATTCACGGCGGTGACCGGCGAGACGGGCGCGGGCAAGACCATGGTCGTCACGAGTCTCGGGCTGCTGCTCGGCGGGCGCGCCGACCCCGCCCTCGTACGGATCGGCGCGAAGAACGCCGTCGTCGAGGGCCGTGTCACCGTGCCCGCGGACTCGGCGGCCGCGGCGCGCGCCGAGGAGGCCGGCGCCGAGCTGGAGGACGGGGTGCTCCTCGTCAGCCGCACCGTCTCAGCGGAGGGACGCTCTCGGGCGCATCTGGGCGGGCGCTCGGTGCCCGTCGGGGTGCTGAGCGAGCTGGCCGACGAGCTGGCCGCCGTGCACGGGCAGACCGATCAGCAGGGGCTGCTCAAGCTCGGGCGGCAGCGGCAGGCGCTCGACCGGTACGCCGGGGACGCCGTCGCGGGGCCGCTCGCCAAGTACAAGGCCGTCTACCGGCGGCTGCGCGCCGTCAGCGCCGAGCTGGACGAGATCACCACGCGCGCCCGGGAGCGGGCGCAGGAAGCCGATCTGCTCCGCTTCGGGTTGGACGAGATCGCGGCCGTCGAGCCGCGCGCCGGTGAGGACGTCGAGCTGACCGAGGAGGCGTCGCGGCTCGGGCATGCGGAGGCCCTCGCCTCGGCCGCCGCCGTCGCGCACGCCGCGCTCGCCGGGAACCCCGAGGACCCGGAGGGTGTCGACGCCACGACGCTGGTCGGCGGCGCCTCCCGGGCCCTCGACGCCGTACGGTCCCACGACCCGGCGCTCGCCGCGCTCGCCGAGCGGATCGGCGAGGTGCAGATCCTGCTCACCGACGTCGCCGCCGAACTCGCCGGGTACGCCGACGACCTGGACGCCGACCCGCTGCGCCTCGCGGCGGTCGAGGAGCGGCGCGCCGCGCTCACCCAGCTCACCCGCAAGTACGGGGAGGACGTCGCCGGAGTGCTCGCCTGGGCCGAGGCGAGCGCCGCGCGGCTGCTCGAACTCGACGGCGACGACGAGCGGATCGACGAGCTGGCCGCCGAGCGCGACGCGCTGCGCGGGGAACTCGGCGCGCTCGCCCAGGAGTTGACCAACGCCCGCACCGAGGCCGCCGCACGGTTCGCCGCCGCCGTGACCGAGGAGCTGGCGTCGCTCGCGATGCCGCACGCGCGGATCTCCTTCGACATCCGGCAGACCGAGACCGACGGCGCCGACGGCGTCGAGGTCGACGGGCGGATCGTGGTCTGCGGCCCGAGCGGTGTCGACGAGGTCGAGCTGCTGCTCGCGCCGCACCCGGGCGCCCCGGCCCGGCCCATCGCCAAGGGCGCTTCCGGCGGTGAGCTCTCGCGCGTGATGCTCGCCGTGGAGGTCGTCTTCGCGGGCACCGACCCCGTGCCCACCTACCTGTTCGACGAGGTCGACGCCGGTGTCGGCGGCAAGGCGGCCGTCGAGATCGGCCGCCGGCTCGCCAAGCTCGCCAAGTCCGCGCAGGTCGTGGTCGTCACGCACCTGCCGCAGGTCGCCGCGTTCGCCGACCGGCAGCTGCTGGTCGAGAAGACGAACGACGGTTCCGTGACCCGCTCGGGCGTGACCGTGCTCGAAGGCGAGGACCGCGTACGGGAGTTGTCGCGGATGCTCGCCGGCCAGGAGGACTCGGAGACGGCGCGCGCGCACGCCGAGGAGCTTCTCGCGGCGGCCCGCGCGGACGCCTGAGCCCCGCGTAGGGTGACCGCATGATCGACCTCAGCCGTGCCCTTCGGACCGCCTCCGTCGCCGCGGGCGTCACCCGTGGCGCCTGCGGCATCCTTCGCCGTACGAAGCCGGAAGGCGTCGGGGAGCGGAAGAACTACGCGGGCCGTACCGTCGACCTGTGCCCCGGGCCCGCCGCGGTGCTCGGTGTCGCGGCCGGAGCGCTCACCGCCGATCCGGGCACGCGCGGCGCCGCGCTCGTCGCCACGCTGGCCGCCGGTGCCTGCGGCGCGTACGACGACGTGGCCGGGGCGGGCGATCCGCGGCGCGGCTTCCGGGCCCACCTCGGCGCGCTGCGCTCCGGCGAACTCACCAGCGGCGCCGTGAAGTTGTTCGGCATCGGCGCTGCCGGGCTCGTCGCGGGCGCGCTGCTCAAGGAGCGCCCCGCCGACAAGGTGCTCGCGGGTGTCGTCGTCGCCGGCACCGCGCACCTGATCAACCTCGTCGACGTACGGCCCGGACGCGCGGCCCAAGTCGCCCTCGCCGTCGGCGCTCCGGGGCTGCTGCGCGGCTCGCTCGCGGCCGCGCCGATGGGCGCCGCCGCTGCCGTGCTCCCCGACGACCTCGGCGAACGCGGCATGCTCGGCGACTGCGGGGCGCACGCGCTCGGCGCCGCCCTCGGCGTGGCGATCGTCGCGGGCAACGGATGCGGCGGGCTGCTCGCGCACGCGGCCGCGCTCGTCGCCGCGACCGCGTACGGGGACCGGGTGAGTGCCCTCGCGCGGGGCACGGGCACCCCGCTCAACTCACCCGTGTGAGTGGTCCGGTGTGCCGTGTTGCCCGTGCGCGCGCGGTGCGGGACCGTGGCCGGTGCCGGAACGTGCGTACGGACTGGCATCCTTGGCCCGGACCCCCCTGGATCACGGTCCGCACCCGCCCGGTCCACCCGCCCCCGACCCCACAGGAGCCCCGCCGCGTGAGCCACGTGAGCAGCCACTCAGCGCACGGACAGTCGCCGCTGCGCACCGTGCAGGTGCTGGGTGGCGGCAGCGCGGGCAGCAGCGCCCATGTCCGGTCCCTGGCCGCCGGGTTGGTGGCGCGCGGGGTCCGCGTCACGGTGTGCGCGCCGTCCGAGGCCGAGCATGCGTACGGGTTCGGTGACGTCGGCGCCCACCATCTGCCGGTGCCGCGCCGCAGCGACCCGGCGTCCGTCGCCGCGCTCCGCGTGGCCTGCGCGGACGCCGACCTCGTGCACGCGCACGGGCTGAACGCCGCGCTGCGCGCCTCCCTCGCGCTCAGCGGCCGCCGCGTCCCGCTCGTCGTCACCTGGCACACCCGCTCGTACGCCGAAGGGACCCGCGCCCACCTGCTGCGGATCCTGGAACGGCGCGTGGCCCGGGCCGCCTCCGTGGTCCTCGGCACCTCGTCCGAGCTGGTCGACCGGGCCCGCGCCCGCGGCGCCCGTGACGCCCGGCTCGCCGCGATCTCCTTCCCGCCGCCGCGCCGCACGGACACCGGGGACGCGGCGGAGGAGGACGCCGAGCGCGCCCGGAACAAGACGCGGGCCGAACTCGGCGCCGTGGGCCGGCCGTTGCTGATGGCCGTCGGCAGCCTGGAGCGGCACCGCGGCTACGAGGTGCTGCTCGACGCCGCCCACGCCTGGCTGCACCACGACCCCGTGCCGCTGCTCGTCATCGCGGGGGAGGGGCCGCAGCGGGCCGAGCTCCAGCGGCGCATCGAGAGCGAAGGGCTGCCGGTGCGGCTCGCGGGCCGCCGTGACGACGTCGCCGAGCTGCTGCACGCCGCCGATCTCGCGGTGCTGCCCAGCAGTTGGGAGTCCCGCTCACTGCTCGCGCAGGAAGCGCTGCACGCGCGGGTACCGCTGGTCGCGACCGATGTCGGCGGCATCCCCGAACTGGTCGGCGACGCCGCCGAGTTGGTGCCGTACGGGGACGCGGCGGCGCTCGCCGAAGCCGTCGAGCGGCTGCTCCGCGACCCCGGGCGCTGCGCCGAGCTGCGCGAGCGCGGGGTCGCGCAGGCCGCGTCCTGGCCGAGCGAGGACGCCACCGTGGCCCAAGTCCTGAGCATCTACGACGAGTTGACCGGGCCCTACTAGGGCTTACCGGTCTACCTGGGTCTACCTGGGTCTGATAGGGGCTGATTGGGCCTTCTACTGCACGTGCCGCCGCGCCCGCAGGGCCAGGCTCAGCGCGAGCACCGTCTGCGGGTCGTCCAGGTCCGTGCCGAGCAACTCCCCTATCCGGGCGAGCCGGTTGTAGAGGGTCTGCCGGTTCAGGTGCAGCTCGCGGGCCGTCTCCGCCTTGCGGCCCGCGTGCGCCAGGTACGTCTGGAGTGTGGGGAGCAGCGGCGGCTTGGAACGCTTGTCGTGGTCACGGAGCGGGCCGATCGCGCGCTCCACGAACGCCGACAGGTCCGGATGGTCGCGAAGCCGCCACAGCAGCAGGTCGATGTCGAGACGCCGCGCGTCGTACCAGGGCCGGTCGTCCAGGCCCTGCGCCGCCGTCGCCGTCTCCGCCGCGTGCCGCAGGCCCGCGGCGGCCGCCGCCCAGCCGCCCGCGCCGCCGACCACCACGACCGGTGGCAGCGCGCCCGCCCGCTGCATCCCGGCCCGCTCGACGCCCGCCCGCAGCGCCGCCGCGACCCGGTCCGCGACCGCCGTGCGCTCCGACTCCGTGCGCAGCCCGAGCAGCAGCGGCACCCGCCCCTCGACGGGTCGTACACCGAGCAGGACCGGCACGCCGACCGACGCCAGCTCCTCGGAGACGGCGCGCGCGAGGACCGCCCAGCCGCCGCCGGGGGAGAGACCGACGGACCCGGCCGCCGCCTCCGGCAGCCGCATCACGACGGGGAGCAGCGGCCCCTGCCCGGTCGGCTTGAACCCGAGGACGCGGGCCTGCGCAGGCGCGTCGTCCGGAGTGATCCGCCCCTCGGCGAGGTCGGTGAGGAAGTCGCCGCGCCCGCGCGCCGCCAGCTCCTCCTCCTGGCGGGCCTGCATCAGGACCACGGCGAGGGAGGCGGCGGCCCGCTCGGCGGCGATCCGGTGCACAGGCGCGAGCGCCGTCGACACCGGCAGGAGCACGAGGCGCGCCCGCACCGATCCGGCCCCCGGCCCGCCGCCCGGCACGTCCACGAGCAGCGTCCCGGCCGGCGGCTCGTCCTTGTGCGTGCCGCGCATGCCCTCCCACACCTGGAGCGGATCGGCGACCTCGCCGTCGACCCCGGCCGCGTACAGAAGCTGTCCGTCGACGGTCTCCAGGAAGACCGGGTTGCCGCTGAACTCGGCCAGGATGCGCAGGACTTGGGGCACGCCTCCGCCGCCGAGCAGCGCGTTCGTGCACCGCCGGTGCACCTCCTCGGCGCGCTGGAGCAGGGCGTAGTGCCCGTTGACGATCTCGGTGTGGATCTCCTCGGTGACCGTCACGAACGGCACCTCACGGTGCAGCTGCACCAGCGGCAGGCCCGCCGAGCGCGCCGTCTCCACCAGCGCCGACGGCAGCCGCGCGAACCGCTGCCCCAGCTCGATGACGAGCGCCGCGATGCCCCGCTCGGCCAGCTTCCGGACGAACGCCCGCTGCTCGGCGGGCCGCGTCCCGATCCCGTATCCCGTGGTGAGGAGCAGTTCGCCGCCCTTGAGCAGCGACGCGATGTTCGGCACCTCGCCCGCGTGCACCCAGCGCACGGTCCGCTGCAACCGCTCGCCGCCCGCCACCACCTCGGGCAGCCCGCTGCGCAGCCCGGGCAGCTCCAGGGCGCGCTGCACGGTGATGCCGCCGGGGCTGCCGGCAGAGGAGTACTCGGGGGAGGTGCTGTCCATGACGTGGACGCTACCGGCGTGCGGGTTCCGGGAACATCTCCGGCCGGTTACGGGAGCGATCATCACCCCCGATTCCGCGACAACTCGTCGCGCCGTGGCGGAAATTGCGCGACCGGGTGTCTGTTGTGGCGTACGTCACTCCACCGCCACACTGACGCATCCGAACGCACTCCCCATGTTGATCTACGGATTTCGCAGCGGCAGCCCCCAGAGAGGGACGTAAATGCCAGAGACAGTGGAGAACGGCGCACGCGGCACCACCCCCGGACCGCCCCCGGTGCAACGCCTCAAGGCCAACTCGGTCGGGCTCGTCGGCGTGGTCTTCATGGCCGTCGCCACGGCCGCCCCGATCACGGCGATGACCGGCAACCTGCCCATCGCCGTCGGCTTCGGCAACGGCACGGGCGCCCCCGCCGGCTATCTCTTCGCGACACTCGTCCTGACGGTCTTCTCCGTCGGCTACGTCGCCATGGCCAAGCGCATCACGGCGGCCGGCGCCTTCTACGGCTACATCTCGCACGGCCTCGGCCGCATCGCCGGCATGGCGTCCGGCATGCTCGCCGTCCTCGCGTACGTCGTCTTCGAGGCGTCCATCGTCGGCGTCTTCTCGTACTTCGCGAAGACCACCGTCCACGACCAGCTCGGCGCGGACATCCCGTGGATCGTCTACGCGGCGGCCATGCTCGCGGTGACGGCGGTGCTGTCCTACTTCGACATCAACCTCACCGCGAAGGCGCTCGGCGTGATGCTGATCGCCGAGATCGCGGTCCTCTTCGCGGTGGCGACGGCGGTCCTGATCCACGGCGGCGGCCCCGACGGCATCCCGGTGGAGCCGATCAACCCGAAGAACGCCTTCACCGGCACCTCCGCCGGGCTCGGCCTGTTCTTCGCGTTCTGGTCGTGGGTCGGCTTCGAGTCGACGGCGATGTACGGCGAGGAGTCCCGCGACCCCAAGCGCGTCATCCCGAGGGCGACGCTGATCTCCGTGGTCGGCGTCGGCCTCTTCTACATCTACGTCTCCTGGATGACGATCGCGGGCAACGGCCTGTCCGGCTCGGTGAAGGTCTCCTCCGGCACCAGTCCGCTCGACCTCTTCTTCAACCCGGCCGAGACGTTCATCGGCGCGTGGGCGGTCGACGCGTTCCAATGGCTCCTGATCACCGGCTCGTTCGCCTGCGGCATGGCCTTCCACCAGTGCGCCTCGCGCTATCTGTACGCGATCGGCCGCGAGGGCTTCCTCCACCCCGGCCTCGGCCGCACGCACAAGAAGCACGGCTCGCCGTACATCGCCTCGTACGTCCAGTCGGTCATCGCGGTCGCCATCGTGGCCGCGTTCTGGCTCACCGGCCAGGACCCGTACATCCACCTGTACACGCTGCTCGCCATCCTCGGCACGATGGCGATCCTCATCGTCCAGACGCTGTGCTCGTTCGCGGTGATCGGCTACTTCCGCCGGCACCACCCCGAGGACCGGCACTGGTTCAAGACGCTGGTCGCCCCGCTGCTCGGCGGCATCGGCATGATCGCGGTGGTCGTGCTCCTGGTCCTGAACATGGACACCGCCGCCGGCACGGCCGCCGACTCCCTCTTCTTCAAGTCGATCCCGTGGATCGTGGGCCTGGTCTTCTTCGGCGGCCTCGGCCTCGGCCTGTACCTCAAGGCCCGCCGCCCGCACCGCTACGAGGTCATCGGCCGCATCGTCCTGGAGGACGCGGCCGAACGAGACGAGGAGCCCGCCACCGCGACCGTGTGATCCGCAGGCACCCACTCGCCCGTCAAAGGAGAACGTCATGGCTCGTACGAACCTGATGCACGCCCTGAGACACCTGGCCGCCGAACACCGGGCCGCGGCCCAACTGGGGATCCCGGTGGGGGAGTTCCGCGAACGCCGCGCCTCCCGCCGTACCGTCCTCAAGGCGGCCGCGGCGACCGGAGCGGCCGCCGCCGCGCTCCCCGCCCCGAAGGCGGCAGCGGCGGCCGCCGCCCCGAGGATCGCCGTGGTCGGCGCCGGCATCGCCGGACTGACCGCGGCCCTCACCCTGCACGACGCGGGCTACGCCTGCACCCTCTACGAGGCGAACCCGGACCGCGTCGGCGGCCGCATGTACTCCCAGCGCGACCACTGGGCGTACGGGCAGACGTCCGAGATCGGCGGCGAGCTGATCGACACCAGCCACAAGAAGATGCTGGAGCTGTGCCGCCGCTTCAGCCTGCCGACCGAGGACTTCCTGGGCGGCGGCCCGAACGGCGCCGAGGAGATCCTCTGGTTCAACGGCTCCTACTACCCGCGCGAACAGGCCGACGAGGACTTCAACGCCGTCTACCAGGCCCTCCACCAGGACCTGCAGAACTCCGGCGAGGTCTTCTGGAACCAGACCACGCCCACCGGCACCGCCCTCGACACCATGTCCCTCTACGAATGGATCGACTCGCGCGTGCCGGGCGGGCACGGCTCCCCGCTCGGCCGCTTCTTCGACGTCGCCTACAACGTCGAGTACGGCGCGGACACGGCCGACCAATCGGCCCTGGCCCTCGTGCTCCTGATGGGCTATCAGACCAATCCCGGCAACTTCAACATCTGGGGCCTGTCCAACGAGCGCTACCACATCACCGGCGGCAACGACCGGCTCCCGCACGCCATCGCCGACTCCCTGCCCGCCGGCACGATCCGCCACGGCATGTCCCTCCAGGCGGTGAAGGCCAACACCGACGGCACCCAGACCCTCACCTTCACCGAGACCGGCGGCGCCACCCGCACCGCCACCGCCGACCACACGATCCTGTGCGTCCCGCTGCCGATCCTTCAGCAACTCGACCTGTCCAAGGCCGGGTTCGACACCCGCATGAAGAACCTGCTGCGCGACGCCCGCATGGGCTACTGCACCAAACTCAACATGCAGTTCACCAGCCGCCCCTGGCGCGGCACAGGACCCTGGCCGGGCGTCTCGTCCGGCGACTGCTTCACCGACGCCGCCTTCCAGCAGACCTGGGACACGACGAAGGTGCAGCCGGGCACCGGCGGCATCCTGATCCAGTACGGCGGCGGCTCGCTCGCCAAGTCCCTTGCCCCGTCAGGCCCGTTCGCGTACGAGAACGACCCCTACGTCCGCGACCTGGCCACCCGCTACCTCACGCGGATCGACCCGGTCTTCCCCGGCACGAAAGCCGCCTGGACCGGCAAGGCCCAGCTCTCCGCCTGGCACAAGAACCCGTACGCCCTCGGCGCCTACTCGTACTGGCCCGTCGGCTACCTGCACCGGTACGCGGGCTACGAGGGTGTCGCCCAGGGCAACATCCACATCGGCGGCGAACACTGCTCCTACGACTTCCAGGGCTTCATGGAAGGCGGCGCGTCCGAAGGAGAACGCGCCGCCAACGAGGTGATATCCGCGGTGCGTTAGCCGCCGTACGCCCCCGAAGCGGTCAGCCGCAGTGCCGTGTCGATCAGCGGCACGTGGCTGAACGCCTGCGGGAAGTTGCCGACCTGGCGCTGCAGCCGCGGATCCCACTCCTCGGCGAGCAGCCCCAGGTCGTTGCGGAGCCCGAGGAGCTTCTCGAAGAGCTTGCGGGCCTCGTCGACCCGGCCGATCATCGCGAGGTCGTCCGCCATCCAGAACGAGCAGGCGAGGAACGCCCCCTCGTCACCGGGCAGCCCGTCGACACCGGCGTCCTCGCCGTCCGTCGGGTAGCGCAGGATGAACCCGTCCTCCGTCGACAGCTCCCGCTGGATGGCCTCGATCGTGCCGATGACGCGCTTGTCGTCCGGCGGCAGGAAGCCCATCTGCGGGATGAGCAGCAGCGAGGCGTCCAGCTCCTTGCTGCCGTACGACTGCGTGAACGTGTTCCGCTCCTTGTCGTAGCCCTTCTCGCACACGTCCCGGTGGATGTCGTCGCGCAGCTCGCGCCACTTCTCCAGCGGGCCGTCCGCGTCACCGGACTCGATGAGCTTGATCGTCCGGTCCACCGCGACCCACGCCATGACCTTCGAGTGCACGAAGTGCCGGCGCGGCCCGCGGACCTCCCAGATGCCCTCGTCCGGCTCGTCCCAGTGGCCTTCGAGGTAGCGGATCAGCTTGAGCTGGAGCAGCGACGCGTAGTCGTTGCGGGCCAGGCCCGTCATGTGCGCCAGGTGCAGCGCCTCGGTCACCTCGCCGTAGACGTCGAGCTGGAGCTGGTGCGCCGCTCCGTTGCCGACGCGGACCGGCGCCGAGTTCTCGTACCCGGGCAGCCAGTCCAGCTCCGCCTCGCCGAGCTCACGTTCGCCCGCGATGCCGTACATGATCTGGAGGTTCTCGGGGTCTCCAGCGACCGCCCGCAGCAGCCACTCGCGCCAGGCGCGGGCCTCCTCGCGGTACCCGGTGCGCAGCAGCGACGACAGGGTGATCGCGGCGTCGCGCAGCCAGGTGTAGCGGTAGTCCCAGTTCCGTACGCCGCCGATCTCCTCCGGCAGCGACGTGGTGGGCGCCGCGACGATGCCGCCGGTCGGCGCGTACGTCAGCGCCTTCAGCGTGATCAGGGAGCGGACGACGGCCTCGCGGTACGGGCCGTGGTACGTACAGTGCTCGACCCACTCCCGCCAGAAGTCCTCCGTCGCCGTCAGCGCCCCCTCGGGGTCCGGCAGCGGCGGCTGGCCCTTGTGGGAGGGCTGCCACTGGATGGTGAACGCGATCCGGTCACCGGGCGCCACCGTGAAGTCCGAGTACGTCGTCAGGTTCTTGCCGTACGTCTCGACGTCGGTATCCAGCCACACGGAGTCGGGCCCGGCCACCGCGACCGTACGCCCGTCCACCTTGTGCACCCACGGGGTGATCCGCCCGTAACTGAAGCGCATCCGCAGCACCGAGCGCATCGGCACGCGCCCGCTGACACCCTCCACGATCCGGGTGAGCTGCGGCGCGCCGTCGCGCGGCGGCATGAAGTCCGTCACGCGCACGGTGCCGCGCGGGGTGTCCCACTCGGATTCGAGGACGAGCGAGTCGCCGCGGTAGGTGCGCCGCGCCGCCGTCGGTGGCGCCGCGTCGGCCGCGTGCGCCGGACCCAGGCGCCAGAAGCCATGGTCCTCGGTGCCGAGCAGCCCGGCGAAAATGGCATGCGAGTCGAAGCGGGGCAGACACAGCCAGTCCACTGTGCCGTCCCGGCAGACCAGGGCAGCGGTCTGCATGTCTCCGATGAGTGCGTAATCCTCGATGCGCCCGGCCACGTGCATCTCCAGTCGAACGGCCACGTACGCCCCCGGAAGAGAAGAAATCGGGGGCCAACTGTCAAAGCCAACGGTCAAAGGGGGGTCAACGGATCGTCTAGATACGTCGTCCTGATTCGTTGTTGTCAAACGAACTGACGAGCCGGTTGTTCCGGCGGCGGCACCGGCGAACGGACTTCGTGTTCCGGTGAACGGTCGGGAACGGGCGGGGGTGTTGCCGTTGTGGTGCCGTTTTCCAGCGTGACTCGCCAGCCGAGTGTCCGAGCAGGATACGACGCGCTCAAGTGATCTGCGTGCCGCTCACGACAACGCGTCTGAGCCGAACGGGTGAGCGTCGGGTGACGAAGTGGTGCCCCTGTGGTGACCCGTGCGCGGAGCGTGGCCGGAAGCAGCCTCGCCGCGTCGCTGATACCCTGGTAGCCCGTGAGCCGGTGGTCATAGAACCCCCGAACCGCAGCGACGGCGCCTCCCCCGAAAGTCCTGGAGAGCACGCCGGTACGCACCCCAGACCGCGACCACGGGAGCCCCCTCTTGGCCATGCAGCCGAAATCTTCGACGACCAAGCACATCTTCGTCACCGGGGGTGTCGCCTCCTCCCTCGGCAAGGGGCTCACCGCCTCCAGCCTCGGCATGCTGCTCAAGGCGCGTGGCCTCCGTGTCGTCATGCAGAAGCTCGACCCGTACCTGAACGTGGACCCGGGCACGATGAACCCCTTCCAGCACGGTGAGGTGTTCGTCACCAACGACGGCGCCGAGACCGACCTGGACATCGGCCACTACGAGCGCTTCCTCGACCGCGACCTCGACGGCTCGGCCAACGTCACCACCGGCCAGGTCTACTCGCAGGTCATCGCCAAGGAGCGGCGCGGCGAGTACCTCGGCGACACCGTCCAGGTCATCCCGCACATCACGAACGAGATCAAGCACCGCATCCGCCGCATGGCGACGGACGAGGTCGACGTCGTGATCACCGAGGTCGGCGGCACCGTCGGCGACATCGAGTCGCTGCCGTTCCTGGAGACCGTCCGCCAGGTCCGCCACGAGGTCGGCCGCGACAACGTCTTCGTGGTGCACATCTCGCTGCTGCCCTACATCGGCCCCTCCGGCGAGCTGAAGACCAAGCCCACCCAGCACTCCGTGGCCGCGCTGCGCAACATCGGCATCCAGCCGGACGCGATCGTGCTGCGCTGCGACCGCGAGGTCCCCACGGCCATCAAGCGCAAGATCTCGCTGATGTGCGACGTCGACGAGGACGCCGTGGTCGCGTGCCCCGACGCCCGCTCGATCTACGACATCCCGAAGACCGTGCACGGCGAGGGCCTGGACGCGTACGTCGTCCGCAAGCTGGACCTGCCGTTCCGCGACGTGGACTGGACGACGTGGGACGACCTGCTCGACCGTGTCCACAACCCCGACCACGAGATCGTCATGGCCCTGGTCGGCAAGTACATCGACCTGCCCGACGCCTACCTGTCGGTGACCGAGGCGCTGCGCGCCGGCGGCTTCGCCAACAAGGCCCGCGTCAAGATCAAGTGGGTCACCTCGGACGACTGCAAGACGCCGGCCGGCGCCAAGAAGCAGCTCGGTGACGTCGACGCGATCTGCATCCCCGGCGGCTTCGGCGACCGCGGTGTCAGCGGCAAGGTGGGCGCCATCCAGTTCGCCCGCGAGAACAAGATCCCGCTGCTGGGTCTGTGCCTCGGCCTCCAGTGCACCGTCATCGAGGCGGCGCGGAACCTGGCTGACATCCCGGACGCCAACTCGACCGAGTTCGATGCGGCCACCGCGCACCCGGTCATCTCCACGATGGCCGAGCAGCTCGACATCGTCGCCGGTGAGGGCGACATGGGCGGCACCATGCGGCTCGGCATGTACCCGGCGAAGCTCGCCGAGGGCTCCATCGTGCGCGAGGTGTACGACGGCAAGGAGTACGTCGAGGAGCGCCACCGTCACCGCTACGAGGTGAACAACGCGTACCGCGCCGAGCTGGAGAAGAAGGCCGGCCTGCAGTTCTCCGGCCTGTCGCCCGACGGCAAGCTCGTCGAGTACGTCGAGTACCCGCGCGAGATCCACCCCTACCTGGTCGCCACGCAGGCGCACCCGGAGCTGCGCTCGCGCCCGACACGTCCGCACCCGCTCTTCGCCGGTCTGGTGAAGGCGGCCGTGGAGCGCAAGGTCGCGGCCGCCGCGGGGGCCAAGAAGGCCAAGTAAGGCTTGTAACACAAGCGATGTACGGTTACCGGGGTGCGTGCCATTTGCGGCACGTGCCCCGGTTTCTTTTGCTTACGTGGGAGGACGTTCCGGCATGACGGACAAGGCGACGATCCAGGACACCGCTGCGGAGTGGGAGGTCCGGGCGACCGAGACCCCGTTCGTCGGGAACAAGACCTCCGTGCGTACGGACGATGTCGTCATGCCCGACGGGTCCGTGGCGCGGCGCGACTACCAGGTCCACCCCGGCTCCGTCGCCGTGGTCGCCCTCGACGACCAGGACCGGGTGCTGATCCTGAAGCAGTACCGGCACCCCGTGCGCATGAAGCTCTGGGAGATCCCCGCCGGGCTGCTCGACATCCCCGGCGAGAACCCGCTGCACGCCGCGCAGCGCGAGCTGTACGAGGAGGCGCACGTCAAGGCCGAGGACTGGCGCGTCCTCACCGATGTCTACACGACGCCGGGCGGCTGCTCCGAGGCCGTACGCATCTTCCTCGCGCGGGATCTGTCCGAGGCGGACGGCGAGCGGTTCGAGGTGGAGGACGAGGAGGCCGACATGGAGTTCGCGCGGGTTCCGCTGGCGGACCTCGTGCGCGGAGCGCTCGCCGGTGAGCTGCACAACAACTGTCTTGTGGTGGGCGTGCTCTCGCTGAGCGCGGTGCTGGCGGGGGACGGGGTGGACGCGCTGCGGCCCGCCGAGGCGCCGTGGCCTGCGCGGCCGTTCGAGGCCTAGCGCCGTTGCGGGGCGCGGTCGCGTTGCCGGGTGCGGCTTCGGTGGGGGCTGGTCGCGCCCCGCGGCGGAGCCGCTCATGACACAGCCCCGCGCCCCTGGAGATGCTCCGCATCTCTCGGGGAAATGCGACGCGAAGCGTCTGTGTTTCAGGGGCGCGGGGAACTGCGCGACCAGCCACGACGAAACGCGCGCCCGGAATCCGACCGATGCGACCATCTGCTGATCCGACCGAGTGACTTCGCCGCGCCGCCCGCCAAGGGCACCCGCACCCCCTGAACTAGGCTCGCAATCGCCCCTGCCGACCCCCGGAGGGGCTGGGTGAGACGGAGCGTGGCCCGTGACGGATCAGGCGGTCGAGTCGGACGACGTGACGGTGGTCGGGGAGTCCTCCGGGCGCTCCCGCAAACGGCGCCGGACCCGTCGGGGACAAGATGTGACGTCCGGTCAGTTCCTGGGGCGCAGACGGGAGTTGAAGGAGCTCAGGTCCGACATCGAGCGGGCCGGGCTCGACACCCTGTCGGGGCGCAAGGCACCCCGCGCCCGAGTGCTGCTGGTCGCCGGCCGCCCCGGCACCGGCCGCACCGCACTCGCCGAGGAACTCCTGCGCCAGGTCGCCGACCAGTACCCGGACGGCACCGTGCGGACCCGGCTCACCGCCCCCGACGGCACCCCCGTACCGACCGAACGCATCGCGCGTGACCTGCTGAACGCGCTCGAACTGCCCGCACCCCCCGGCGAGTCCGCGGACGACCTCACCGAGCGGCTGCGCGAAGGGCTCTCCGTGCGGCGTGTCGTGCTGCTGCTCGACGACGCCGGGGACGCCGAGCAGGTCGAGCCGCTGCTGCCCGAGAACGCCGACTGCCTGGTCGTGGCGGTCGCCGCCGGCCCGCTCACCGGGATCTCCGACGTGCGGCCCTGCACGCTCGGCGGGCTCGACACCAAGTCCGCCCTGGAACTGCTGACCCGGCACACCGGGTCCGTCCGCATCACCTGCGACCCGCGCTCCGCCGAGTCCCTCGTCGAGCTGTGCGGCGCCGAGCCGGCCGCCCTGGAGATCGCCGGGGGCTGGCTCGCCGTACGGCCCAAGGAATCCGTCGCCGACCTGGCCAAGCAGCTGCACGCCCAGGACGGGGACGGGCCCGCGCTCGCCCGTGTCTTCCGGCACGCGTACGCCTCGCTGGCCGGGCCCGCCGCCCGGATACTGCGATACCTGTCGCTGGCGCCCGAGGGGTACGTCGACCCGCACACCGCGTCCGCGCTCGCCGGCTGCTCCGTGTCCGCCGCCCGCACCACGCTCGACGACTTCGTGGCGCTCGGCCTCGTCCGGCCCGTCGACTCCGAGCTGCCGCAGTACGAGGTGCCGGGCTGCCTGGTGCCGCTCCTTCGCGGGCTCACCGAGACACAGGACCGGCCCGGCGAGGTGCAGCTGGCCCGCGCCCGGATGCTGGAGCGGACCGTACGGCTGCTCACCTCGTGCCGCGCGATCACCGAGCCCGACGGCTCCCCGGCCCGCAAGAAGCTCGCCGGGCTGCCCAGCGCCCTGCGGTTCGCGGACCCGGAAGCGGCCGCCGAGTGGCTGCGCGTGCGGCAGCCCGCGCTGCTCGCGGCGGCCCGGCTGGCCGTCGCCGACGGGGAGTTGGACACCCTGGCGCGCCGCCTGATGGCCGCTCTCGTACGGGCGATGGTCGCGCACCGGGGCACCGAGGCGGCGGCGCCCGAGCTGTACGGGATCCACCGGCTCGTGCTCGACGTCGCCGAGCGCAGGAACCTGCCGCGGGAGAAGGCCGCCGCGCTGCTCAACCTCGCCGATCTCGACGCGCAGACCGGCCGGACCACGGAGGCCCTCGCCCGGTACCGGGCCGCGCTGGACGCGGGACGGGCCGCGCAGGACCCGTATGCGACCGGCCGCGCGATGGAATCCGTAGGAGGCGCGTACCAGGAGCTGGGGGACTGGCAGCGGGCCGCCGACTGGTTCGGGCGGGCCCTGTCGCAGCGGCTCACGCGCGGCGAGCGGGCCGACGCCGCGCGGCTGCACGGACGCATCGCCGCCGTGCACACGTACGCGGGGCGCTACGGCGAGGCGATGCGCGGCTGGCGTTCGGCGGTCGCCGGGTACCGCAAGGAGGGCGATGTCGCCGCCCAGGCAAGGGCGTTGAGCGAACTCGCGCGGGTGCAGGAGTACGCGGGGCGGCCCGAGGAGTCGCTCTGCACGTGCCAGGAAGCCGTCGAGTGGGCGCGGCAGGCCAAGGACGTACGCCTTCAGGCGGCGCTTCAGCTGCGGCTCGCGGACACCCTGGAGCGGCTCGGGGACCCGGCCGCGGCCAAGCTGCACCGGGGTGCGGCCGAGCGCATGCTGGGAGAGGAGATCGCCGGCGCGCCCGGAAACGGCGCCGCGGAGGCAAACCCTTCGGAACAAGCCGCTAACGCCTACGAAATCCGTAGTGCATCCCCGAAAGATTGATGCATCGAAAGGCTAGACAGCTCGACAACCTTCATTAGACTGGCTCCGCCGCGTTGTTCCGCGGTGTCTCCTGGTGTGTCCGACGACGCACTGGTATGTAGTGCATCGCCCGTTAAATCCCCTGAGCCAAGGACCGTGATCGACGATGAAGGTCGGCATCCCCCGCGAGGTCAAGAACAACGAGTTCCGGGTGGCCATCACCCCCGCCGGTGTGCATGAGCTGGTGCGCCACGGCCACCAGGTCTTCATCGAGCAGAACGCCGGTGTGGGCTCCTCGATCACGGACGCCGAGTACGTCGGCGCCGGCGCGCAGATCCTCGCCACCGCCGACGAGGTCTGGGCGACCGCCGACCTGCTCCTGAAGGTCAAGGAGCCGATCGCCGAGGAGTACCACCGCCTCCGCAAGGACCAGACGCTCTTCACGTACCTGCACCTCGCGGCCTCCAAGGAGTGCACCGACGCGCTCCTGGAGTCGGGCACCACCGCGATCGCGTACG
Organism: Streptomyces sp. NPDC052225; assembly: GCF_040679615.1. Classification (NCBI taxonomy): domain Bacteria; kingdom Bacillati; phylum Actinomycetota; class Actinomycetes; order Kitasatosporales; family Streptomycetaceae; genus Streptomyces; species Streptomyces sp. NPDC052225. The sequence goes on from NZ_JBFAVD010000032.1 coordinate 26,952, forward strand.
AGACGGTCGAGACCGCGAACCGCCAGCTGCCGCTGCTCGCCCCGATGTCCGAGGTCGCGGGCCGCCTGGCCCCGCAGGTCGGCGCCTACCACCTGATGGCCGCCAACGGCGGCCGCGGCGTCCTGCCGGGCGGTGTCCCCGGCGTGCACGCCGGCAAGGCCGTCGTCATCGGCGGCGGCGTCTCCGGCTGGAACGCCGCGCAGATCGCCATCGGCATGGGCTTCCACGTGACCCTGCTCGACCGCGACATCAACAAGCTCAAGGAAGCCGACAAGATCTTCGGTACGAAGATCCAGACGGTCATGTCGAACTCCTTCGAGCTCGAGAAGGCCTGCCTCGACGCCGACCTCGTCATCGGCGCGGTCCTGATCCCCGGCGCCAAGGCCCCGAAGCTCGTCACCAACGAGCTCGTGTCGCGTATGAAGCCGGGAAGTGTCCTTGTCGACATCGCGATCGACCAGGGCGGCTGCTTCGAGGACTCGCACCCGACGACGCACGCCGAGCCGACCTTCCCGGTCCACAACTCGGTCTTCTACTGCGTCGCCAACATGCCCGGCGCCGTGCCCAACACGTCGACGTACGCGCTGACCAACGCCACGCTGCCCTACATCGTGGAACTGGCCAACCGTGGCTGGGTCGAGGCCCTGCGCCGTGACCCCGCGCTCGCCCTGGGTCTCAACACCCATGACGGCAAGGTGGTTTACAAGGAGGTCGCCGAGGCGCACGGTCTGGAGCACCTGGAGCTCGAGACGCTGCTCGGCTGACGTCAACCAAAGTCGTCAATCTCACGCCTACGGCCGGACCTTGTGAGGGGTCCGGCCGTATTTTTACGGACGCGGCATGGGTACGGACATGGTCAACTCGCCTTGAACGTAACCCTTTAACCGATTCGCGCAGCCGCGAAACGCACCGAAGAGCCGTCGTACGCCCTTGACATGAGGGTGTTCCGTTACCGACACATCCTGCCGGGTCCGGCGGATTGTGTTGCTGCGGAGCGGTGACACGCCATAGAGTCGCCAACCGTCGGCATGGTGCCACGCTGACCTATCGATAAATGTTCCTGGTCACATCCAAGGAGGTAAGACGACTTGTGAATGAGTCGACATTTACTCCCGGAGGTGGCCAGCCAGGCGGACAGGTTCCCGCGGGGCTTCAAGCTGTCGGCTCCGTAGCTGTGCGTACCTTCGCGGCCCACCAGAGCGGCTCCCAGAGCACCTCCCAGCAGACGCCGACGCAGACAGCACACCAGAGCATGGATGGCCATCACGTGAACGCCATGGCCGGCGACCGAAGTGGCGACACACACAGCCACTTCGCCGACTACGACGAACTGTCCCCCGAGGGGCACTTCTACGACCCCGACGCCGAATACGAGCCCGACCCCGAGTACGCGGCCACGCTCGCCCCGGACGCTGCCCGCCAGCGCCGCGAGCGCGTCGGTCCGACCGGGCGTCCGCTGCCGTACTTCCCGATCCCAGGCCCGCTGACCGACCACGGTCCCGCGAAGATCATCGCGATGTGCAACCAGAAGGGCGGCGTCGGCAAGACCACGTCGACCATCAACCTGGGTGCGGCACTCGCGGAGTACGGTCGCCGGGTCCTGCTCGTCGACTTCGACCCGCAGGGTGCCCTGTCGGTCGGCCTCGGCGTGAACCCGATGGAGCTCGACCTCACGGTCTACAACCTGCTCATGGAGCGGGGGATGTCCGCGGACGAGGTGCTCCTGAAGACCGCGGTCCCGAACATGGACCTGCTCCCGAGCAACATCGACCTGTCCGCTGCCGAGGTGCAGCTGGTCAGCGAGGTCGCGCGCGAGTCCACGCTGCAGCGGGCGCTGAAGCCGCTGATGGCCGACTACGACTACATCGTGATCGACTGTCAGCCCTCGCTCGGCCTGCTCACCGTGAACGCGCTGACGGCCGCTCACAAGGTGATCGTGCCGCTGGAGTGCGAGTTCTTCGCGCTGCGCGGTGTGGCCCTGCTGACCGAGACGATCGAGAAGGTCCAGGAGCGGCTGAACCCGGAGCTCGAACTCGACGGCATCCTCGCCACGATGTACGACTCCCGGACCGTGCACAGCCGTGAGGTGCTCGCGCGGGTCGTCGAGGCCTTCGACGATCACGTGTACCACACGGTGATCGGCCGGACCGTGCGCTTCCCGGAGACCACCGTCGCCGGCGAACCGATCACCACGTACGCGTCCAACTCCGTGGGTGCCGCCGCCTATCGCCAGCTCGCCAGGGAGGTGCTCGCCCGGTGTCACGCCGAGTGAGTCTGCCGGGGGCCGACGAACTGTTCCGTACGACCGGCGGCATGGCTCTGCAGGCGTCGTCGCCGCGGCGCCCCGCGAACGGTGAGGCGCGGGTGCCGAACCCCGCCGGGGAGAGCGACGAGGCGGCCGCCGCCGCGCCCGCCGCCTCCGGCGCCGGTGAGGACGGTGACGCGGACGCCCCGTCCGCCGAACACACCACCGCCGAGGCGGAGTCGGACGCCGGATCGCGCAGCCGCGGCGCCGCCGCGGAGGCCTCGGAGAAGTCGGCCAGACGTGCGCAGGAAGGTTCTGGCAGCGGCCGGGGCACGGCTGCCGCCCGGCGCCGCTCCCGAGCCGCCAACCGGCGCCCCAGCGGGCGTGAGCGGCACGACGAGAAGATCACCGTGTACGTCTCCGCCGAGGAGCTGATGGACCTCGAGCACGCGCGTCTGGTGCTCCGCGGTGAGCACGGGCTCGCCGTCGACCGCGGCCGCATCGTGCGCGAGGCGGTCGCCGTGGTCCTGGCCGACCTGGAGTCCCGCGGGGACGCGAGCATTCTCGTCCGCAGGCTGCGTGGGCGGTAGCCTCCGGCACTGTGCCTGTGAACGATTCGTCCTCTTCTGTGCCTGAGCGGGGTGCGCGTCGGCGTGCGCTGGGGCGCGGGGCGCTGTCCGATCCGGCCGAGCCGGAGCGCGCTGCCGGGCCGGCGGCGGAGCCCGTTGAAGAGGCGCCCGGCGCTGGGGGCCGCCTTGCCCACCCTGCCGCCCCAGGCGGCAGATTGCCCAGGACGGCGGAGCCCGAACCTGAAGGTGAGGGAGGCGACGACGGGAAGTTCACCGTTCGGCTCTCGAACTTCGAAGGGCCCTTCGATCTGCTCTTGCAGCTGATCTCGAAGCACAAGCTCGACGTCACCGAGGTCGCGCTGTCGAAGGTGACCGACGAGTTCATGGCCCACATCCGGGGCATGGGCTCGGACTGGGATCTCGATCAGACGACCGAGTTCCTGGTCGTCGCCGCGACGCTGCTCGACCTGAAGGCCGCCCGGCTGCTGCCCGCCGCCGAGGTGGAGGACGAGGCCGACCTCGCGCTCCTGGAAGCCCGGGACCTGCTGTTCGCGCGGCTGCTCCAGTACCGCGCGTACAAGCGGATCGCCGACATCTTCAGCGGCCGGCTCGACGACGAGGCGCGGCGGTATCCGCGGACCGTGGGGCTCGAACCGCACCACGCCGAGCTGCTGCCCGACGTCGTCATCAGCATCGGGGCGCAGGGCTTCGCCGAGCTCGCCGTGAAGGCCATGCAGCCCAAGCCCAAGCCGCAGGTGTACGTCGACCACATCCACGCGCCGCTGGTGAGCGTGCAGGAGCAGGCCGGGATCGTCGTGGCGCGGCTGCGCGAGCTGGGCGAGGCGAGCTTCCAGGACCTGGTCGCCGACACAGAGGACACCCTCACCGTCGTCGCGCGCTTCCTCGCGCTCCTTGAGCTGTACCGGGAGAAGGCCGTGGGCCTGGAGCAGGAGACCGCGCTCGGGGAGCTGCTCGTGCGCTGGACCGGCGGCGAGGACGAGGCGGAGCCCGTGGTGACGGACGAGTTCGACCGGGCTCCCGACCCGGAGACCGAGCAGAAGGAGGGTGCGTCATGACCGTGGAGGCAGAGGCCGGGAGCGGTGTCGCGGCGCTCGATCTCAAGCCCGCGCTCGAAGCCGTGCTCATGGTCGTGGACGAACCCGCCACCGAGGAGCACCTCGCCAAGATCCTGCAACGGCCGAGAAGGGCCGTGGCCGACGCTCTGCGGGCCCTGGCCGACGAGTACACGGTGCAGGGCCGCGGCTTCGAGCTGCGGCTCGTGGCGGGCGGCTGGCGCTTCTACACCCGCCCGGAGTACGCCGCAGCCGTCGAGGGGTTCGTGCTCGACGGGCAGGTGGCCCGGCTCACACAGGCCGCTCTGGAGACCCTCGCCGTGGTCGCGTACCGCCAGCCGGTCAGCCGATCCCGGGTCTCCGCCGTGCGCGGAGTCAACTGTGACGGGGTCATGCGGACCCTGCTCCAGAGGGGTCTGGTGGAGGAGGCGGGCGCGGAACCCGAAACAGGTGCGATCCTGTACAGGACGACGAACTACTTCCTGGAGCGGATGGGCCTGCGAGGCCTGGACGAGCTGCCGGAACTCGCGCCCTTCCTCCCCGAGGCGGACGCGATCGAGGCGGACACGCTGGAAGGGGTGCCGTCGTTCGACCCGGACGCACCCGATGCGCCGGGTACCGACGCAGACGACTAACGGAAATTTGATGCGAAGCAGCAGCGGCAGGAACAGCAGCGGAAACAACGGCGGGAGCCGTGGTGGCAACAGCGGCGGCCGCGGCGGGAGCAGCGGTGGCCGCGGTAACTACCGCGGTGCCGGTAACAACCGCGATGACAGGCGTGACGACCGGCGCGACGACAAGCGGGACGACCGGCCGGCCCGTCCGAAGAAGCCGCGTCCGGAGGAGCGGCGCTACGACGTGGGCCCCGGCGGCACCCAGGAGGGTCCCAAGTCGGGCCGCGGCGCCTCGGCGCGCGGAGGCGCCAAGGGCGGCCCCAAGCGGGGCCAGCAGTCCGCGCCGAGCCGTGGGCGCTGGGTCCCGGCGACGTCGCGCGAGTACGAGGCGCGCGCCGAGGAGCGCAACCGCGAGCGCTACGCGGGCAAGCAGAAGGTCAACCTCCCCAAGACGTTCCCCGGCGCCGAGCAGGAGGGCGAGCGGCTCCAGAAGGTGCTCGCCCGCGCCGGCTACGGCTCGCGGCGTGCCTGCGAGGAGCTCGTCGACCAGGCCCGTGTCGAGGTCAACGGCGAGATCGTGCTCGAGCAGGGCATGCGCGTCGACACCGAGAAGGACGTCATCAAGGTCGACGGTCTGACCGTCGCCACGCAGTCGTACCAGTTCTTCGTCCTGAACAAGCCGGCCGGCGTCGTCTCCACCATGGAGGACAACGAAGGACGGCAGTGCCTCGGCGACTACACGAACAACCGTGAGACGCGGCTGTTCCACGTGGGCCGGCTCGACACCGAGACCGAGGGCGTCATCCTGCTCACCAACCACGGCGAGCTGGCGCACCGCCTGACCCACCCGAAGTACGGCGTGAAGAAGGTCTACCTCGCGCACATCGTGGGCCCGATCCCGCGTGACCTGGGCAAGCAGCTCAAGGACGGCATCCAGCTGGAGGACGGGTACGCGAAGGCGGACCACTTCCGTGTCGTCGAGCAGACCGGCAAGAACTACCTGGTCGAGGTGACCCTGCACGAGGGCCGCAAGCACATCGTGCGGCGGATGCTGGCCGAGGCCGGCTTCCCCGTCGACAAGCTGGTCCGTGTCGCCTTCGGGCCGATCACGCTCGGCGACCAGAAGTCGGGCTGGCTGCGGCGTCTGTCGAACACCGAGGTCGGCATGCTCATGAAGGAAGTCGACCTCTAGAGATCTGAGGCATGCGCATCGGCCGGTTCCCGGAGAAATCCGGGGGCCGGCCGATTCCTTTTCGCCGTCCCGGCGGTCAGTACCAGGGATGGACTGCCGAAGGGGAGTGGGCGGCGTGGCCGATCGTGAGGAGTTCGTGCGGGTGGCGGAGCCGCTGCGGCGGGAGCTGCTCGTGCACTGCTACCGGATGCTCGGGTCGGTGGACGACGCCGAGGACCTGGTGCAGGAGACGTATCTGCGGGCCTGGCGGGCGTACGACGACTTCGAGGGGCGGGCCAGCGTACGGACCTGGCTGTACCGGATCGCCACCCGTACGTGCCTGACGGCCATCGAGACGCGGGGGCGGCGCCCGCTGCCGTCCGGGATCGGGGCGCCGTCGGACGCCCCGCAGGAGCCGGTCGGGCGGGCCTCGGACGACGTGCCGTGGCTCCAGCCGCTGCCGGACGCCCTGGTGGACCCGGCGTCGCTCGTCGTCGCGCGGGGGAGCGTGCGGCTCGCCCTGGTCGCCGCGTTGCAGGAGCTGCCCGCGCGGCAGCGGGCCGTCCTCATCCTGCGCGAGGTGCTCGCCTGGCGGGCGTCCGAGGTCGCGGCCGCGCTCGGCACCAGCACGGCTGCCGTCAAGAGCACCTTGCAGCGGGCCAGGGCACGGCTCGACGAGGTCGCCTCGGCCGAGGACCTGCTGTCCGAACCGGCCGCCGTCGACGAACGGGCCCTGCTCGACCGCTACATGGCCGCCTTCGAGCGCGGCGACGCCGACGCCCTTGCTCAACTCCTGTACGACGGGATCGAGTTGGAGATGCCGCCGTACGCCGCCTGGTTCAGCGGCAAGAAGGACGTACTGGCTTTCCTGGGGGCGCGGGTGCTCGACCCGTTCGGCGGCCTCCGGGTCCGGATGCGGCCCACGCGGGTCAACGGGCAGCCCGCGGTGGGGACTTACAAGCCGGAGGGCGAGGTGTACCGGCCGCACTCCGTGCAGGTGCTCACCCCGGGGGCCGACGGGGAGCGGATCGCACGGATCACCGCGTTCCTCGATCCCGGGCTCGTCGAGCGCTGCGGGCTGCCTCCGGTGCTGCCCCGGGAGCGGTCGTGAACCCCGACGAGCTGCTCGAGCGCGCCCTCGCGTACGCGCTCGGCAGCCTGGCCGGGGTCACCGCCTGCCAGCTGTCCCGGCCGACCCCGTGCGCGCGCTGGGACCTCGGGGCGCTCATCGGGCATCTCGACGACTCCCTGGACGCGCTGCGGGAGGGGCTCGGGGGCGGCTGTGTGGGGCCTGGAGGGGGTGTGGCGGCCTGTCCGGGGGGCGACCCCGGGGAGGGCTTCAGGGCGCGTGCGCGGGCGCTCCTGGGGACGCCCGTACGGGACGGGGCGGCCGTCGTCGTCGCGGACCGGGACCTGCCCGCCGGGATCGTGGCCGCCGTCGGCGCCGTGGAGATCGCCGTGCACGGCTGGGACGTGGCGCAGGCGCGCGGCCTCGCGCGGCCCGTGCCGTCCGCGCTCGCGGCCGAACTGCTGCCGCTGGCACGGCGGTTCGTGGCGTGCGACGACCGCGGCCCGCGCTTCGCCCAGCCGGTCGAGCCGGGTCCCCGCGCCCGCCCCGGCGACCGGCTCGTCGCCTTCCTCGGGCGCCGCCCCGGGCCGCCGCGATTCCTTTTCGGACCGGGCCCGGTCTGTCTTCCGTGACTGCGCACCACCCGTAGATCCGGAAGGACAGTCACCGTCATGGCAGACATGATCGATACGGAAACCCTCATGGGAGCAGGGGGCGGGCCTGGCCTCGCGTCCCGCGCCCCCACGACACCCACCCGCGCGGCGCCGCCCGTGCGCCGCGGCTGGACCGTGGCGCTCGCCGGGCTCGGCGCGCTGCTCGGCTCGCTCGACGTGGTCGTCGTCTCCACCGCGCTGCCCGCCCTGCGCGCCGACTTCGGGGCGAGCCTGTCGCAGCTGGAGTGGACGATCAACGCGTACAACCTGGCCTTCGCCTGTCTCACGCTGACCGGCGCCGCGCTCGGCGACCGGTTCGGGCGGCGGCGGATGTTCGTCGCCGGGCTCGCCCTGTTCACGCTGGCCTCGGCCGTCGCGGCGCTCGCACCGGGACCCGGGCTGCTCATCGCGGCGCGGGCTGTGCAGGGCGCGGGCGGGGCGCTCGTGCTGCCCCTGACGCTCACCCTGATCAGCGACGCCTTCCCGGCCGAGAAACGGGGCGTGGCCATCGGCCTGTGGGGCGGCGTCACCGGGGTCGGGGTGGCGATCGGCCCGGTGCTCGGCGGGGCCGTCACCGAAGGGCTGTCCTGGCAGTGGATCTTCTGGATCAACGTGCCGATCGGACTGGCCATGATCCCGCTGTCCTTCCTGAAGCTGCGCGAGAGCCGCGGGCCGCGTCCCCAACTCGACCTGGTGGGGCTTGTGCTGGCCGCCGCGGGGATGTGGGCGCTGACGTGGGCGCCGGCCCGTGCGCCCGAGGCCGGGTGGGGGAGCGTCGAGGTGACCGGGGCGCTGGTGCTCGGCGTCGTGCTCGTCGCGGCGTTCCTGCGCTGGGAGCGGCGGGCCCGGTATCCGATGCTGCCGCTCGCGTACTTCAGGCTGCGCGGGTTCTCGGCGGCGAACGGGGCGCTGTTCCTCCAGCTGGTGTCCCTGCTCGGGGCGGTGTTCATGATCTCGCAGCTGTTCCAACTGGGGCTCGGGAACTCGCCGTTGGAGGCCGGCGTGCGGATTCTGGTGTGGACCGGGATGCCGTTGCTCGTCGCGCCGGTCGCGGGCGCGCTCGCCGACCGGTACGGCAACCGCCTGTTCATGCTGACCGGGCTGCTGCTCGAAGCGGCCGGGCTCGGTCTGATGGCCGTGGTCACCGAGCCGGGGGTGGCGTACGGGAAGCTCGTCGTGCCGCTGATCCTCGCCGGGGTCGGCATCTCCATGGTGTTCCCGACCGCGGCCAACGCCGTCACCTCGGCGGTGCCGCCCGCCGACGCGGGCGTGGCCTCCGGCGTGAACATGGCGCTGCGGGAGCTGGGCGGGGTGTTCGGCGTGGCGATCGCCGCGGTCGTCTTCGCGCGGGCCGGCGGGTACGGGTCGCCGCAGGCGTTCATGGACGGGTTCGTGCCCGCGCTGTGGGTGTCGGCGGGGGCGTCGGCAGCGGGAGCGGTGGTCGCGGCGTTCGTGCCGGGGAAGGCGGGGGAGGCGCGGGACGCGAAGGCCATGGCCGAGCGCTGACGGCGCGTACCTCTCGACCCTGCCTCTTGGCTTCCGCTGCTTGTCGGCTCGTGCCTCTTGCGTGGTTCCGCCCCTCTCTTTATAGTCAACTAGACGTTAAAGAGAGGGGTGGGTCATGCAGGAATACGACAAGCACGCCTACGAGCCCTTCGCCGTCACCGTCGACCTCGCCGTGTTCACCGTCCGCGCGGGCGCCCTGCGCGTCCTGCTCGTCGAGCGCGGACAGGAGCCGTACGCCGGCCGCTGGGCGCTGCCCGGCGGTTTCGTGCAGCCCGACGAGGCGGCCGAGACGGCGGCGCGGCGCGAGCTCGCCGAGGAGACCGGGCTCGGGGACGTCGACGGGCGGCTGCACCTGGAGCAACTGCGCACCTACAGCGAACCGGACCGCGACCCGCGGATGCGGGTCGTCTCCGTCGCGTTCGCCGCGCTGGTGCCCGATCCGCCCGAGGTCAGCGGCGGCAGCGACGCGGCGCGGGCCGAGTGGCTGCCGTACGGATCACCTGCGTACGGGCCGCTCGCCTTCGACCACGACCGGATCCTCGCCGACGCCCACGAACGGGTCGGCGCCAAGCTCGAGTACACCTGCCTGGCCACGGCGTTCTGCCCGCCCGAGTTCACGCTCGGCGAGCTGCGGCAGGTCTACGAGGTGGTGTGGGGCACCGAGTTGGACCCCGCGAACTTCCGGCGCAAGGTGCTCGCGACGCCCGGATTCGTCGCGCAGATCCCCGGCGCGTCCCGGCTGACCGGCGGACGCGGCAAGCCCGCGGCGCTGTACCGGGCCGGCGGCGCCGTCTCGCTCCATCCGCCGCTGCTGCGGCCCGCACCCGATCACGACGACACCGAGGGAACCCGCCGATGACGAAGACCGCCGCCACCGGAGCGCTGCTGGGGCTCGCCCTCGGGGACGCGCTCGGATTTCCGACCGAGTTCAACGACGTACCGTCGATCCTCGCCAAGTGCGGGCCCTGGCGGGAGATGGAGCTGCCCGGGCCCGTCGCGTACATCACCGATGACACGCAGATGACGTTGGCGGTGGCGCGGGCGCTGCGCACCGGCATGGGCCGTGGCCCGCTCGGGCCGAAGCGGTTCGAGCGGCCGCTGCGCGAGGAGTTCGTCGACTGGTTCCACTCGCCGCAGAACAACCGGGCGCCCGGACGTACGTGCCTGGTCGCCTGCCAGCGGCTCGACGGCGACCGCCTCTGGCAGGACGCCAGTCAGATCCACTCCAAGGGCTGCGGCGCCAACATGCGCGTCGCGCCGCTCGGCCTCGTGCCGGAGCTGACCGACGAACAGCGGTCGGGGGCCGCGCAGTTGCAGGCCGCGCTCACCCACGGGCACCCCACCGGGCTCGCGGCGAGCGACCTCACGGCGCGGGCCGTGCACCTGCTCGCGCGCGGCGCCGAGCCCACCGGACTCGTGGGGCAGCTGCGGTCGTACGCGCTCGACAACCGCACGCGGTACCGCGAGGACTGGCTCGGCGACCTGTGGCGGCGCTCCCAGGACCCGAGCCCCGAGCACTTCATGGCGCGCGGCTGGGACGACTGCCTCGCCGTCCTCGAGCGGTTGGAGGCGGCCCTGCGCGTCGCCAACCCGGAGGTCGATCCCTGCCTCGCCACGGGGGAGGGCTGGATCGCCGAAGAGGCCCTCGCCACCGGCCTGTTGTGCTTCCTCCTCTTCGTCGACGAGCCGCTCCTCGCGCTGCGCCGCGCCGCGTGTACGTCGGGGGACTCGGACTCGATCGCCTGTCTGGCCGGGGCGTTCGCGGGGGCGTATCTGGGGTCGGATGCCTGGCCGGCGGCGTGGGTGGAGCGGGTCGAGCACCGGGACGAGCTGCTCGGGTTCGGGGCGGAGTGGAACGGGGCCGGGCGGTAATTCGGTGGGGCGGGCGTACGGGGTCGGCCATCATCGGCGTATGACCTCCGACGCCTCCACGACAGCCTCCGTGACCGCCGCCGTGGACCTGGCCGCCATCATCGCCGCCGAACCCGACCCGCTGCTCTTCGCCACGGTCTCCGGGGCGCACCTGTACGGGTTCCCCTCGCGGGACTCCGACATCGATCTGCGCGGCGTGCACCTTCTGCCCGTCGAGGCGCTGGTCGGGCTGCGCGAGCCGGAGGAGACCCGGTCGCGGATGTGGCTCGCGGACGGTGACGAGGAGGACGTCGAGATGGACCTCGTCACGCACGACCTGCGGAAGTTCGTACGGCTCATGCTGCGGCGCAACGGGTATGTGCTGGAGCAGCTGCTGTCGCCGCTGGTCGAGCACACGACGCCGGCGCACGCCGAGCTGATCGCGCTCGCGCCCGGCGTCGTCACGCGGCACCACGCCCACCACTACCGGGGGTTCGCCGGGACGCAGTGGCGGCTCTACGAGAAGACGCGCGAGCTCAAGCCGCTGCTGTACACGTTCCGTGCGCTGCTCACCGGGATCCATCTGATGCGCAGCGGTGAGGTGCAGGCTCATCTGCCCACGCTGATCGGGGAGTTGGGCGGGGTCGCGCCCCGGTATCTGCCGGAGCTGATCGCGGCGAAGGCTGTCGCGGAGCATGCGGGGGCCGAGGTCGACTTCGGGCGGGTGGCCGGTGATGTCGAGGGGCTGCATGGCGTGCTGGATGCTGCGCAGGCGGGGTCGGGGTTGGCGGAGGAGGCGTCCGCGTATGACGCGCTGGATGACTTTGTGGTGAGGGTGCGTTTGGCGGGGTGAGCGGGGCTGTTGCGCGGGCCTGATGAAGCGCGCGCCCGGCGCTGGGGGGCTGCCTTGCCCATCCTGCCGCCCTTGGCGGCAGATTGCCCAAGGCGGCGGGCGCCTGCCTTTCAGGGCTGGGCCGAGGCTCTGCGGGTGCGGATCAGGAAGGCCTCCACGCGCGGGCGGTCCGGGTTCTCGGGGAGCGGGGTGTGCCGGGAGGCCTCTTCCGCCTCGGCTGCCAGGGCGGTCAGGCGGTGCTCCACCTCCGGCCACGGCACCTCGCCGCGCTTCACCGCGAGCAGGGACTCCCGGGCCTCGCCCACGTCGATCGTCAGCTCGCCCGTGCGCAGCAGGTCGCGGCACGACATGAGCAGGCGCAGCAGGTGCATCGCGTGTTTCCAGCGCGGGGCGCCGTGCGTGCGGACATCGGCCTCCAGCTTCCTGCGCTGGCCGTCGGCGTAGCGGGCGAACGTGGTGTGCGCCTGGCGGGACAGGAACGCGCCGCGCAGGGCGAGGAGTTCCTCGCCGACCGGGGTGACGCGTTCGACGAGCGGGGAGTGCAGGCACTCCAGGATGTTCGGGTTGGCGCGCAGGGCGAGTTCGCAGAAGCGCTCCAGCTCCCAGGAGAACTGTTCGTCGGCCGGGCCCTCGATGTGCGTCGGCGGCTTGTCGAAGCGCCAGAAGAGCGGCGTGGGCGCCAGGTACACGCCCCGCCGGTCCGTGTCGCTGTCCTGCGTCGCCAGGCCGAAGGCGCGCGAGCCCATGACGCAGCTGTAGACCGTGTGGTCGCGGACCAGGTCGTGCGGTTCCATCCGCTGAGATTAGGCGGAAGGATCAGGCGAGCGTGATCGAATTTCCGGTGACCTTGATCTGCCGGGGGTCCAGCGGGCGTGGCGCCGGGCCGGCCGTCACCGCGGCGTCCGCGATCTTGTACTTCGAGCCGTGGCAGGCGCAGTTGATCGTGCCGCCCGACACGTCGCGGACCGTGCAGCCCGCATGCGTGCAGACCGCGGAGAACGCCTTGAAGGTCCCCTTGTCGGGCTGGGTCACCACGACCTTCTCGTCCGCGAAGACGGTGCCACCGCCGACCGGGATGTCCGAGGTCTTCGCCAACTCGTCGGCGGCAGAAGGCGTTTGAGGCCCTGAGCCGGTCGGTTCCGCACGCGTCGCCGGTGGCTGTTCCCGCTCGCCCCCGCCCTCGTCCCCGTACTTGCTGCACCCCGCCGCCAGCGCCGCCGCCCCTACGACGAGCACGCTCCTGCGGCCCGGTGACCTCATGTCGTCACCCCCACCGTGCGGAAGAACCACAGCGCCGACGTCAGCCACAGCAGCGTGAGCACCGCGAACGCGAGGCCGCCGACCAGCGGCAGGAGCCGGCCCGGAAGGCGCTCCGCGCGCAGCAGCAGCATCTTGGCGCTGAACGCCCCGAAGAAGAAGCAGCCGAGGAACGAGTGCCACATCACGCGCGTCGAGTACGTCTGATAGCCGAGCGCGTACAGGCAGTGCACCGCCACCGGCACCGCGACGAGGAACGCGATCCGGCCCGACCAGCGGTGCAGGGCCGGCGCCCACGACGGGCCGCGCAGCTTCCCGTAGACCATGAAGGCCGAGACGATCTGGACGAGCGCGAAGGCGAAGGCCACCGTCGCCAGCCACGACTTGACGGCGCTGGTGCTGGAGAACCCGGCGATGTTGAACGCCGTGCCCTGCGGGTCGTGGACCTTCCCGTACGCGCCGAGCCCGACCGCCACCACGGCCGCGACGACCGCGGGCACCAGGTAGCGGGCCGCGCCGGGGCGGCGGTGGTCGGGGCCGGAGCCGGGGAAGCTCTGCGTGGCGGCGTTCGGATCGACGGTCATGAGAACCCCTTCTCGGGCCCGAGGCGGTCAGGGGACCACGGGACGTGCGGTGAGCTGCTCGCCGTCGACCGTGACGGAGCCGGTCTCCGGGTCGATGGGCGGCGCGGCCGACGGCTCGTCGTCGCGGCGCACGATGCCCACCTGACGGCCGCCGGGCAGCACGATCCAGCCGCCGGCGACCTTCGCGCCGCGCACCTCGGTGGTCGCCCGGTACAGGCCGGACGGCTTGACGGCCTTCTTCGCCGTGAACGCGTACGGATGCCCGCCTACCTCGACGGTGCCGCGGATCCGGTCGTTCGCGAGTTTCCCCTCCAGGCGCGCGCCGTGGCTGCCGCTGAGCTTCATGGAGCCGTCGTCCTCGACGTTCCCCTTCAGCCAGGACTCCTTGGTGCGGCCGTCGCAGAAGTACGCGATCGCCTTGTCGCCGTTCACGGAGACCGAGACGGCGGACGTGTCGTCGTCCGTGCGGCCCGCGTAACTGCTCTTGGGGCGGCCCGCGCTCCGCGTCGGACTCGGGCTCGCCGAAGGACTCGACGACGGGCTCGCCGTGGACGGGGCCGCTTTCGAGGGGGACGCCGTGACCGAGGCCGCGGGCTGCGTCCCGTACGACGCCGTGCCCTCGCCGGTCGTCGCGTTCAGGGACAGCATGAACAGGCCGAGGGCCAGCCCTGCGAACAGTGTGAACAGGGGTCCTGAACGCTTCATGGTCGAGCCTCCCCCGAGGCGGCAGCGGTGCCGCTCCTATGCAAGCAGCTCCGGCCGAGTGGCGACAGGGGGCGGTTCGGGTGACATTGGCAGGGTCTGCGGTGGGAGCCGCGCGCCCCCTCCGCGCTGATTTCTCGTACGTCTCGTACGTCTCGAAAGGCGTGACCATGGCGAGCAACAACGGCGGTCTTGACCTCGGCAGCCTTCTCGGCGGCCTCCTGGGCGACAAGGCGGGGGGCGGCTCCGCGGGCAGCGTGCTCACGTCGCTGCTCGCCGCCTTCACCAAGGGGCAGAGCGGCTCGGCGGGCGGCAACCCCCTGGGCGGACTCCTGGAACAGATCACCAAGTCGGGCCTGGTCAGCCAGGATCAGGTCGAATCCTGGGTGGGCAAGGGCGACAACAAGTCGCTCACCCCGGAGCAGGTCAAGGACGCCCTGCCGGACGTGACGCTGCAGAAGGTCGCCGCCGAGTCCGGCGTCACGCCCGACGAGGCCGCCAAGGAGATCGCCGGGGCGCTGCCCACGGCCGTCGACAAGCTCACCCCCGACGGAGAGGTCCCCGGTCTCTCCCTCGACGAGCTCGTACAGCAGCAGAAGCTGTAGACGTACGTCCACGTCTGCGCGGCCCCCGTCTCGGCAGGCGGGCGCCGCGCACCGGTGCGTACGGCCCCAACTACGCTGGGCGGCGGCAGAACGTACGGACAGGATCAAGGAGTGACACCGTGGCGGTACGAGCGGTGCGGGGCGCCGTCCAGCTGGAGCGGGACGAGGCCGGGCACATGGACGAGCAGGTCAGCGAGCTGCTCACCGCCGTCATCGAGCGGAACGGGCTGACCCACGACGACCTGATCTCGATCTGGTTCACGGCGACGCCCGACCTGCACTCCGACTTCCCGGCCGCCGCCGCCCGCAAGCTCGGCATCGTCGACGTCCCCCTCATCTGCGCCCAGGAACTCGACATCGCCGGCGCCATGCCGCGCGTCGTCCGCCTCCTCGCCCACGTCGAGACCGAACTGCCCCGGTCCGAGGTGGCGCACGTCTACCTCGGCGCCGCGGCCGCCCTGCGCAAGGACATCGCCCAGTGAGAACCGCACTCGTCATCGGCACCGGCCTGATCGGCACCTCCGCCGCCCTCGCCCTCGCCTCGCGCGGCGTCACCGTGCACCTCGCCGACCACGACCCGCAGCAGGCCCGCACCGCGGCCGCCCTCGGCGCCGGGACCGACGAGGAGCCCGAGGGGCCCGTCGACCTGTGCGTCGTCGCCGTGCCGCCCGCGCACGTCGCCGGTGAGCTCGCCGAGGCCATGCGCCGGCAGGTGGCCCGCGCCTACATCGACGTCGCCAGCGTCAAGGGCGGCCCGCGCCGCGAGCTGGAGGCGCTCGGCCTCGACCTCACCCCCTACATCGGTACGCACCCGATGAGCGGCCGGGAGCGCAGCGGCCCGCTCGCCGCGACCGCCGACCTCTTCGAGGGACGCCCCTGGGTGCTCACGCCGACCCGGGACACCGACACCGAGGTGCTCAACCTCGCCCTGGAGCTGGTCGCGCTCTGCCGCGCGGTGCCCGTCGTCATGGACGCGGACGCCCACGACCGGGCCGTCGCCCTCGTCTCGCACATGCCGCACCTCGTCTCCAGCATGGTCGCGGCCCGCCTGGAGAACGCCGAGGAGGCCGCCGTACGGCTGTGCGGCCAGGGCATCCGCGACGTGACCCGGATCGCCGCCTCGGACCCGCGGATGTGGATCGACATCCTCTCCGCGAACCCGGGGCCCGTCGCCGACCTGCTCTCCGCGGTCGCGGGCGACCTGGAGCAGACGGTGGCGGCGCTGCGCTCCCTGCAGTCCTCCGACGACGCCAAGCGCCGCGAGGGCGCCGACGGCGTCGAGACGATGCTGCGGCGCGGGAACGCGGGCCAGTCCCGGGTCCCCGGCAAGCACGGCGCGGCCCCGGCGGCGTACGAGATCGTGGCCGTCCTCATCTCCGACCAGCCCGGCGAGCTGGCCCGCATCTTCGCGGACGCCGGTGCGGCCGGGGTCAACGTCGAGGACGTACGGATCGAGCACGCGACCGGGCAGCAGGCCGGTTTCGTGCAGCTGATGGTGCAGCCCGCGGCCGCGCCCAAGCTGGCCGCCGCCCTGCGCGAGCGCGGCTGGGCCATGCGGCAGTAAGAGACGGTGGAAGAGGCGGCAGTAAGACGCGCTCGCGGGAGCCAGTAACCTTGTGCGGGGCGCTTTTGCGCCCCGCCCCCGCCCCGTGTACTCAGAAAGGTGCCCGTCACCGTGGAAACCGCCGCCCCGGCAGCAGTGATCGTCGCCATCGACGGCCCCTCCGGAACGGGCAAGTCGAGCACCTCGAAGGCCGTCGCCGCGCAGCTCGGCCTGAGCTACCTGGACACCGGCGCCCAGTACCGGGCGATCACCTGGTGGATGGTGCACAACGGCATCGACCTGACCGACCCCTCCGCCATCGCCGCGGTCGCCGGCAAGGCCGAGATCGTCTCGGGCACCGACCCGTCCGCCCCCACCATCACGGTGGACGGCACGGACGTCGCGGGCCCCATCCGCACCACCGAGGTCACCTCCAAGGTCAGCGCCGTCAGCGCCGTCCCCGAGGTGCGCGCCCGGATCACCGAGCTCCAGCGCTCCATCGCCGCCGCGGCCGAGAAGGGCATCGTCGTCGAGGGCCGTGACATCGGTACGACGGTGCTGCCCGACGCCGACCTGAAGATCTTCCTCACCGCCTCGCCCGAGGCCCGTGCCGCCCGCCGCTCCGGCGAGCTGAAGGGCGCCGACGTCAAGGCGACGCAGGAGGCCCTGATCAAGCGCGACCAGGCCGACTCCAGCCGCAAGACGTCGCCGCTGGCCAAGGCCGACGACGCCGTCGAGGTCGACACCACGGAGCTCACGTTGCAGCAGGTCATCGAGTGCGTCGTGACCCTCGTCGAGGAGAAGCGGGCCTCGAAGTGAGCCAGGCTCCCTCGGAGCGGGGCGCCGAGGTCGGGCGGCGCATCGGCGTCGGTCTGATGTACGGGCTGTGGAAACCGCGCGTGCTCGGGTCGTGGCGGGTGCCCGCCGCAGGCCCGGTGATCTTCGCCGTGAACCACTCCCACAACATCGACGGCCCCATGGTCATGGGTGTCGCCCCGCGGCCGACGCACTTCCTGATCAAGCAGGAGGCGTTCGTCGGGCCGCTCGGTCCCTTCCTCGAAGGGATCGGCCAGGTGAAGGTCGACCGTTCCACCGCGGACCGGACGGCCATCACGCGTGCGCTGGGCGTCCTCGCCGACGGCGGTGTGCTCGGCATCTTCCCCGAGGGGACGCGCGGCGAGGGCGACTTCGCCTCGCTGCGGGCCGGGCTGTCGTACTTCGCGGTGCGCTCCGGCGCCCCGATCGTCCCGGTGGCGGTGCTGGGAAGCACGGAGAAGCACGGACGGTTGATAAAGGGGCTGCCCCCGCTCAGGAGCCGGGTCGACGTCGTGTTCGGCGACCCCTTCGAGGCGGGCGACGGCAGCGGACGGCGTACGCGCAAGGCCCTCGACGAGGCGACCGTGCGCATCCAGGAGCGGCTCACCGCCCACCTGGACGACGCCAGGCGCCTGACCGGGCGCTGAGCGAGACTTTCAGTAGTGCGCGCACCTCTCGTGGGTACGCGCACCGATCACCACGAATGAACGACGAGGTACGGACTTCATGAACGACCAGATCCAGCCCGAGGGCTCCCCGGACCATGAGCACGGGGCGCTCGGCGACTCTGAGTACGCGGAGTTCATGGAGCTCGCCGCCGAAGAGGGCTTCGACATCGAGGACGTCGAGGGCGCGATCGAGGAGGCGGGCCACGGCCCGCTGCCCGTGCTCGCCGTCGTCGGCCGCCCGAACGTCGGCAAGTCGACCCTGGTGAACCGCATCATCGGCCGCCGTGAGGCCGTCGTCGAGGACAAGCCGGGCGTCACCCGCGACCGCGTCACCTACGAGGCCGAGTGGGCGGGCCGCCGCTTCAAGGTCGTCGACACCGGTGGCTGGGAGCAGGACGTGCTCGGCATCGACGCGTCGGTGGCCGCGCAGGCCGAGTACGCGATCGAGACCGCTGACGCCGTCGTCTTCGTCGTCGACTCCACGGTCGGCGTCACCGACACCGACGAGGCCGTCGTACGCCTCCTGCGCAAGGCCAACAAGCCCGTCGTGCTCTGCGCCAACAAGGTCGACGGCCCGTCCGGCGAGGCCGACGCCACCGCCCTGTGGTCGCTCGGCATCGGCGAGCCGCACCCCGTCTCCTCGCTGCACGGCCGCGGCACCGGCGACATGCTCGACGCGGTCATCGAGGCGCTGCCCGAAGCGCCCCCGCAGACCTTCGGCACCGCCGTCGGCGGCCCGCGCCGCATCGCGCTGATCGGCCGTCCGAACGTAGGAAAGTCGTCGCTGCTCAACAAGGTGGCCAACGAGGACCGCGTCGTCGTCAACGAGCTGGCGGGCACCACCCGCGACCCGGTCGACGAGCTGATCGAACTCGGCGGTGTCACCTGGAAGTTCGTCGACACCGCCGGTATCCGCAAGAAGGTCCACCTGCAGTCCGGGGCCGACTACTACGCCTCGCTGCGCACCGCCGCCGCGGTCGAGAAGGCCGAGGTCGCGGTCATCCTGATCGACGCCTCGGACTCGATCAGCGTCCAGGACCAGCGCATCGTCACGATGGCCGTGGACGCCGGACGCGCGATCGTCATGGCGTACAACAAGTGGGACACCCTCGACGAGGAGCGCCGCTACTACCTCGAGCGCGAGATCGAGACCGAGCTCGCGCAGGTCGCCTGGGCGCCGCGGGTGAACGTGTCGGCCCAGACCGGCCGCCACATGGAGAAGCTGGTCCCCGCGATCGAGACGGCCCTGGCCGGCTGGGAGACCCGCGTCCCGACGGGCCGCCTGAACTCCTTCCTCGGCGAGCTCGTGGCCTCCCACCCGCACCCGGTCCGCGGCGGCAAGCAGCCCCGCATCCTGTTCGGCACGCAGGCCGGTACGAAGCCGCCGCGGTTCGTGCTGTTCGCCTCCGGGTTCATCGAGGCCGGCTACCGGCGCTTCATCGAGCGCCGGCTGCGCGAGGAGTTCGGCTTCCAGGGCACGCCCATCCACATCTCGGTGCGGGTGCGCGAGAAGCGCGGCAAGAAGAAGTAGCAGAGCTCAGCGCTCGTGGCGCGGACCGGGCGGCAGCGCGGCAGGGAAGTGATGTCCCTGACTGTGCTGCCGCCCGTTCGTCTGTGGGTGCTGCATGTGCTGGCCGTGCTGCGTGTTCTGCGCGTTCCAGTGGTGCTGAGCCGTCGGGTAGTGCGGGCTGCCGTGGTGGCGCGCTCCGTACGGGCCCGTGCCGAACGCCGTGAACCCCAGATCCTCCTCGCCGCTGCGGTCGCCGGGCAGCGCCCGGAAGGACCGGCGGTACTCCGCGTACAGGGCGTCGTAGATCGGCGTGGCCGAACGGGTGGCCGGCTGCTCCTCCGCCGGACGCATCGACGGGATGTGGTGCGGGTACGGCTGTCGCCGGCCTGCCGGGGATGAGGTGGGGTCGTATGGGTGCACGTATGTGCCAACGACCCGGACCCCCGACGGATGCGCCCTTGGCCTCGGCTTTTGCGGGGCGTCAGGAGTGTGACCGGCGCATTCGTGGGGGTCCGGGGGACGGGCTCGGGTGCGGTCCGGGCTCGGCTCAGGTGTCGGCCCGGGTACGGGCTCAGGTACCGGCGAGCGGCATCGCCGCCGCGACCAGACGGCCGTTCGCCGCGGCCTTGTCGAGGGCGTCGCGGAGCAGGTCCTCGCGGCCCTGACGGCCGATCGAGCCGACCGGGGCAGCGAACACGAGCACCGTGTGCGTCTTGTTGGCCGCGGCGCGCCAGCCCTCGGTGACCTGGAGCGGCTGGTGCGCCTGCCACCAGGCGACCTGGGAGGGCGAGCCGCCGGTGCCGGGCTGGAGGACCGCGTGCAGCTGGCCCATGGCGAGCAGCACCGACCAGCCGGGCAGGGTGCGCGGCGCCTCGGTCAGCTCGGCGAGCGGCATGAAGCCCTGCTCGATCAGGAGCGGCAGGAAGTCGTCGCCGCCGGCCTCGGCGCCGGGGCGCGAGATGGGGCCCGTGGGCTCCACGACCAGCGCCGGGTGCAGCTCGCCGCCGAGCAGCACCAGGCCGCTGGTGACGCCGAGCACGGCCTGGGCCTGGGTGGCGGCGGGTGCGTCCCCGGAGTAGCCGGCGACGGCCCGTACGGCGCCCTGGAGCTGGTCCTCGGCGACCTGGACGACCTGGGAGGGCAGGCAGGCGGCGTGGGCGAAGGCCAGGACGGCGGTCTCGTCGCCGACGAACAGCACCGTGCTGGTGCGTTCCTGCTCGGGGTCGCCGGGGGTGCGGCACGACGTGCAGTCGTACCCGCCGGGGGCGTTCTCCCCGGCGAGCAGCCGGTCGGCTTCTTCGTCGCCGATCTCGGCGCGGACGTCGTCACTCACGTCGAGCAAGCGCGGCACGGGTGGCTCCTCACATCGGATGTGTGCGTATGAAGGGTCAACGGGTGATCTGTGGCCGGAGTCACGCCCGGAACCGAACGGAATCCACCCATCCGAAGCGCACGGTGAAGAGGCGCCCGGAATTTGTCACTCCATGCCAACTTGTCGGTATTCCGAGCAAGTTGAACCGGTGAGCTGGGTCACAGATCACCGGAGTGCGTGGTCGACAAATTCGGACATCGGGCAATTAAGTGGGTGGCCTGAATTCGTCGCTACTTCGGGTAACGGCGAACTGGCCTGGAGTGACGAGGAGTTGGTTGATGCGGGCCGTGTGGGCTGCCTAGATTCCAGCGCCGTCTGCACCTCGCAGTCCACGAGAGGGAATCTCATGTCCGTGCCGACACGTACGGCTCGAACGACAGCGGCATTCGCCGGGGCGGCTCTGCTCGCCCCGCTCGGTCTCCTCGCCCTCGGCGGCACCGCCCACGCGGCGGACGCCGGCGTCTGGGACCGCATCGCCCGCTGCGAGAGCGGCGGAAACTGGCACATCAACACCGGCAACGGCTACTACGGCGGGCTCCAGTTCTCCGCCGGCACCTGGCGCGCGTACGGCGGAGGGGCCTACGCCGGGACGGCCGACCGGGCGTCCAAGGCGCAGCAGATCGCCGTCGCCGCCAAGGTGCAGCGCGCGCAGGGCTGGGGCGCCTGGCCCACCTGCTCGGCCCGGGCCGGCGCGTACGGCGGTGCGCCGTCGGCGGCGAAGGCCTCCAAGAGCGCGCCCAAGTCCACGGCCCCGAAGCGGGCTTCGGGGCACGCGGACCGCGGATCGGCCCGGCGCGGCGGCTACGTCGTGCGCTCCGGGGACACGCTCGGCAGCATCGCGGCGGCGCACGGGGTGAGCTGGAAGCGCCTCTACGCCGTCAACGAGGCGGTGATCGGAGCCGATCCGGACCTGATCGTGCCGGGCCGGCGCCTGCTGCTGGGGTAGCCCGTCCGCCGACCGGGTGGGGCCGCGCCGGGTGCGGCGCGGCACGGGAGGCGCCCCCGTGCCCGCTGCTTAGCGTGACGCGATGCACCTGATGCCCGCCCTGATGTCCACGATGCCGAAGCCGCCGGAGGTCCGGCGCTGGGCGGTGAGCCTGCTGGGCGCACTGCTCGCGCTGGCGCTTGTCCCGGTCGCCGCGTCCGCCTCCCCGCCGCCCGCCCCGGGCCCGGGGGTCATCGTCCGCAAGCCGTACGACTGCGCCCGCGATCAGTGGCCGTGGTCCTGCCTCGCGGAGTGCGAGAGCAGCGGCGACTGGAAGAAGAACACCGGCAACTCCTTCTACGGGGGGCTCCAGTTCTGGCAGCCCACCTGGGAGGAGCACGGCGGGCTCAAGTATGCGCCGCGCGCGGACCTCGCGACCCGCGCCGAGCAGATCGAGATCGCCGAGGAGGTGCTGCGCAGCCAGGGCTGGCGGGCCTGGCCCGCCTGCTCGAAGGCGTACCGGCTCGACGGGCGCGTCCATGTGGTGCAGCGCGGCGAGACGCTCGCCTCGATCGCGGCCCGGTTCAAGGTGAAGGGCGGCTGGCGGGCGCTGTACAAGGCCAACCGGGACATGGTCGGCCCGCACCCGGACCGGCTCAACGTGGGGACGATGCTGCTCATTCCGAAGACCGGTAAGTCGTAGCCCGCTCGGCTGTCCCGCAAGGGGTGGCCCGCTCGGTCGCCTCGCCCGCGAACACCACGGTGCCGCGGCCGAGTTCGTACACCAGGACTGCCGCCCCGCCCGCGCCGCCCGTGCGCAGGCCGGGCGGCAGTCGCTGTTCGGCGAGGACCACGCAGGCGTCCAGACCGCCCAGCAAGGCGTACGTGCGGTGCGCCACCGGCGGGGACATGCCCTGGGCCGGTTCGTCGACCAGGACCACGCGGGCGCGCGACAGCAGGGCGCGGGACACGGCGAGCATGCGCTGCTCGCCACCGGAGAGGGTGCCCGCGCGACGTCCGAGGAGCGGGCGCAGCTCCGGATAGGCGTCGAGGGCGGTGGTGAAGTCCCCGTCGGGGGAGGCGAGTTCGAGGTTCTCGGCAACGCCGAGGGAGGCGAAGACGGCCTGCCGGTCGGGGACGAAGCACAGGCCCGCCGCCGCGCGGGCGTGCGCCGTGCGCCGGGTGACGTCGACGCCGTCCCAGGTGACGGTCCCGCCGGACAGCGCGACGGTGCCGGCGAGGGCGCGCAGGACGGTGGTGCGGCCGGAGCCGTTGCGGCCGAGCAGGACGGTGACCGTCCCGGCGGGGGCGGCGAGGGTGAGGCCGTGCAGGGCTTCCAGGGGGCCGTAGCGGACGCGGGCGGCGCGCAGTTCCATGCCCCGCCTCATGGTGTCCGCCGCTCGTCCAGCACCGCGTCCGGGCGCCCGGACGACACCAAATTGCCCGCCGTCAGGACGTGGACCGTGTCCGCGAGGTCCGCCACCAGGTCCAGGTCGTGCTCGACGACCAGCACGGCCGTCCCGTCGGCGGCCAGAGCCTTCAACAGGCCTGCCAGATAAGCGACTTCTGCGTCGTCCAGGCCCGCCGCGGGTTCGTCGAGCAGCAGGACGTGCGGGCCGCCCGCGAGGGCGCGGGCCAGTTCGACCCGGCGCAGGGTGCCGGTCGGCAGATCGGCGGTGGGCCGCTCGCCCCGCAGGCCGAACAGCCGGAGCAGGCGGGGGACGGCCGCCGGATCCCGGACGCGGCCCTGCTCGGCGCCGATGCGAAGGTTCTCGGCCACGGTCAACGACGGGAAGACGACGAGCTGTTGGAACGTGCGGGCCACGCCGAGCCGGGTGCGGGCGTGGGCCGGCAGCGCGGTGATGTCCCGCTCCCCGAACCGCACCCGGCCCGCGTCGGGCCGCAGCGTCCCGGCGAGGCAGTGGAACAGGGTGCTCTTGCCCGCCCCGTTGGGCCCGATGACAGCGGTGATCCGCCCGGCGGGGACGCGCAGGCTGACGTCACGCAGGACGGGGCGGCCGTCGTAGGTGACGGTGAGGTGGGCGGCGGAGAGGGTGGGCGTGGGCTGTGTGGGGGAGTGGCTCAGCTCTCTGCCGCCGCCCCCCGACTTGGGCAATCCGCCGCCTTGGGCGGCAGGGTGGGCAAGGCGGCCCTCCAGCGCGGGCCGCGCTTTGTGGAGGCCCCCGCCCCGACGCAGCGCATCCCGCACTTCAGCGCCCCGCACAGTGAGCCGCCCCCGCCCCCGTCCCCGTACGAGAACCGCCCGCACCGCCTCGTACGGCCCCTGCGGGAAGCGGCCCACCAGTACAGCGAGGACCCCCACGACCGCCGCCGCGACCCCGCCGCGCGCCCCCGCGTCGAGGCCCACCAGGAGCGCCGCGCCGGCCAGGGCGCCGAGGGGGCTGTCCGCGCCGAGCACCACGATCGCCGCGAACCACAGCAGGCCGCGCACCGGGTCGTACGCGCCGGGGTCGAAGGAGCGCAGGCCGAACGCCAGCAGGCCGCCGCCGAGCGCCGCGAGCCCCGCGCCCACCACGAACGCCGCCACCTTCAGCGCCGGCACCGGCACCCCGGCCGCCGACGCCCCCGCCTCGTGGTCCCGTACGGCGGCCAGCGCGCGTCCGGTGCGGCCCCGGCGCAGCGCCGCGACGACGGCCAACGCCCCGGCGAGCAGGGTCAGTTCGAGGACGTAGTACGCCCGGTCGCCGTCGAAGCCGGCCGGGCGGCCCGGGGCGAGGCCCGACGCCGCGTACGGCTGCGCGAACACGAACCGGCTGACTCCGACGCCCACCGCGAACGTGGCCAGTGCGAGCGCGAGGCCGTGCCGGCCGATCGCGGGTACGGCGGTGAGCAGCCCGAGCGGAGCGACCAGCAGGACCGCGAACAAGAGCGCGGCGAGGCCGGGGAGTTGGGGGAGTCCCGGGAACCTCCCCAGCGACAGGAGCGAAGCGAAGAGGGCGCCGAGGCCCGCGAACGCGCCCTGCCCGAGCGCCAGTTGACCCGCCCGGCCCGTCACCACCACCAGCGAGAGCAGGATCAGGGCCAGCGCAGGTATCTGGATCGACGTCTGGAGGTCCGAGCCCGCGAAGCCCAGCGGCAGCAGGAACAGGACCGCCGCCACCGGCCAGGCGCCCGGCGGCGCGGGCACCACGTGCCGGGTCGCCGCGCGCGGCAGATCCCCCTTCCCGCCGATCCCGGGCAGCACGAGCGCCGCGACGAGCAGCGCCACCACGAACAGGTTCGCCCCGACCGCCTGGAGCAGCGGCTCGGCCCGGCCGCCCGGGTGCAGCCGCGTCAGCTGGCTCTGTGCCACCCCGATGGTGAGCGCCACGACGACCGCCACGGAGAGGAGCCGCATCCGCGCGGCCACCGCCACCGCCACGACCTCCATCACGAGCAGCGGCAGACCGTACGGGTCGAGCCGCACGTACGGGGCGAGCAGCACGCCCGTCAGGCCCGCCGTGAACGCGCCGAACGCCCAGCCCGCCGCCGCTACCCGGTCCGCGTCGACACCACCGAGCACCGCCAGCGGCCGGTTGTCGACGACGGCCCGCAACTGCCCGCCGAACCGCGTCCACCGGGTGACCGCCCACACCGCGACCCCGAGCGCGCACGCCACGCCCAACTGCCCCCATGGTTCGGCCGGGATGAGCGTCGGGGCGTCCTCCTGCGCGCCCGTGCCCCACAGCAGCGCCGCCGCGCCGACGAGCAGGACGAACACGCCGATCGACGCGACGAGGGTGCGCGCCGGATCGGCCCCTGCGGTGGCGAGTGACCTGAACACCCAGCGCTCCAGGGCGAGTCCGAGCGCCGGAGCCGCGCCGAGCAGCACGAGCGCCGCCCCCGCCCACAGCGGCCAGCCCCACCCCACCACCAACTGCCGCAGCAGACAGGCGCAGAACATCGCGATCGCCCCGTGCGCGAAGTTGAGCACACCCGTCGCGCGGTGGGTGACGATCAGGCCGATCCCGGTCAGCGCCGCCGCCGCGCCCACGGACAGGCCGGCGAGCGTGAGGTCGTACGTGAGGCCGTCCGCGAAGGGGGGCACCGCCTCAGCTCCCGCCGCGGGGCTCGCAGATGGGGCACGGGCCCAGGCCGCCGGACGCGATGGCGCCCGCGTCGGCCGGCACCGCCTGCGGCTTGCCCTCGACGAGCGGACAGTCCGCCCGGTGCCACAAGGTGCCGCCGGGGACCATCAGAAGGTCGCCGCTGGAGGCGAGCGGGGCGAGGTCCGGCTCGCCCGCGGCCGGGTTGTCGACCGCGACCAGAAGCTCGTACAGCTCCGTCACGCGGGAGGTCGCCAGGGTGCCTCTGCCGTACGTGAGGAGCACGGCGCCGGCGACGATCAGGGCCGCACCGGGCACCGTGCACGAGGCGAGATAGGGCAGTTGGCGCTCGGCGAACCGCTCGCCGGACATCCCGTACCAGCCGACCACGCAGAGCACCGCTCCCGCGGCGAGAGCGGCGAGGCCCGCCCACAGGACGGGGCGCACTGTACGTAGCCGGGCAGTCCGCATCGTTGGCTCCCCACGGTGTCGTGTGTTGCCTGTGTCTGGTCTTGTCGGCCGATCGCTTGCACTATGCCTTCTGACAGGCCAACCCTGAAAGCTCCGGGCGGAGTTGAGGTCCGGACCGACATCCGGCGGTGAGCCCTTTGGTTCTCTGGAGCAGCAGCGGGAGCAGCATCGGGACGGGGCGCGGACGGGCCGCGGCGCTCGTCCTCGTCACGGCCCTGGCACTCGGACCGGCGCTCACGGCGTGCGGCGACGACAGCGGCGGCGGGGACGGCAGTCCGCCGCCCACCCCGTCCTCGCAGGAGCCGAGCCCGTCGTCCGGGAAACCGAGCCCCCGCGCGGACGCGCCGAAGGACCGGGCAGCCGCCGAGAAGGAGATCAAGAAGAACTGGAAGAAGTTCTTCGACCCCTCCGTGCCGATGAAGGAGAAACAGACCGTCCTGGAGGACGGCGCGAAGATGGGGCAGGTCCTCAAGAGCTTCAGCGGCGACAAGCGCGGGGGCCAGGTCGAGGCGACCGTCGACACCATCGCGTTCACGTCGGCGACGGCCGCGGACGTGACGTACGCGCTGGCGCTCAAGGGCGCCACCGTCCTGCCCGACGCCAAGGGGACCGCGGTCGAACAGGACGGGACGTGGAAGGTGTCCGTCAACACGCTGTGCGCGCTGGTGCAGTTGAGCGGCAATGCCTCGCCCGGCCCGGGCTGCTAGGGCGTTCGCCGCGGGCCTCGCACTCCTGGCGGTCACGGCATGCGGCTCGCGGCTGCCGGAGAGCGACTTCGAGCACCGCGCCACGCCCACGGCGCCACGGTCCGCGGCGCCGATCCGCGTCGGCATCGTCACCAGCGCCACCAGCCCCGTCGGCGGCAGCACCTTCACCGACACCCGCGACGGCGCACAGGCGTACTTCCGGAACCTGAACGCGAAAGGCGGCATCCAGGGACGCCGTGTCGAGGTGCACACCTGTGACGACGGCGGCAGCGGCGTCGGCAACAACGGATGCGTGCACCAGCTCATCGACGAGGAGAAGGTCGTCGCCCTCGTCGCCACGACCTCCCTCGACTACGCGGGCGCGGAACGCGTCTCCCGCGCGCGCGTGCCCGACATCGGCGGCCAGCCCATCGGTGCCGCCTACGACACGTATCCGCACCTGTACGGGATCTACGGCAGCCTCGCGCCGCGCGACGGGACGCCCGGCTGGGACGGCAAGCTCTACGGCGGCACCGAGGTGTACCGCTACTTCAAGCGCGAACAGGGCGCCCGCACCGCCGCCGTCGTCTCCTACAACCAGGCGGCGTCCGCCGCGTACGCACGGCTCGTGAGGCGCGGTCTGAAGGCCGAGGGGTACCGCGTGGTCACCGAACAGGTCGACTTCGCCCTGCCGAACTTCCGCGCCGTGGCAGCCGACTTGAAGGAGCGCGGCGTCGACCTGGTCTTCGACGCCGTCGACGCGCACGGCAACGCCCGGCTGTGCGCGGCCATGGACCGGGCCGGCGTCCGCGTCACCGCGAAGGTCACGAACGTACAGAACTGGACGTCGTCCGTCGCCGCCGACTACAAGGACGCCCCGCACTGCCGGGACGCCCTGTGGGCGACCGGCGCGAGCCGCAACTACGAGGACACCGGGCACCCGGCCGTGCGCGCCTTCCGCGCCGCGACAAGGACGTTCAAGACGCACTCCCAGTGGCAGCTGGAGGGCTGGGCCGCAGCGATGTGGTTCAGGGACGCCGCGCGCTCCTGCCCCGGCGGCGACGTCACGCGCGCGTGTGTCGACCGCTTCATGAACCGGGGGACGCCGTACACCGCCGACGGGCTCCTGATCCCCGTCACCTACCGGAGGCTTCCCGATCCGCCCCGGGCCCGGAAGGCGTGCCTGTCGGTCGCACGGTGGACGGACAGTAAGGGCTGGGTCACCCAGGACGGTGACATGAACGACACGTGCTTTGACGTTCCGCAACTCTCCTACCAGCCATGACGTGCCCCTGATGGACGAAATGGCCAAATGGTTCCACGGATTGCTTACCAATCCGGCAACCGTTCTGGAACAAGATGATGATGAAGAACAACCCTCGTCGGGGCATCCCTGTCTAACCATGCGGTAGGCGGACTGTCCGCAGGATTTGGTGAGATACGGGGACGCATGCAGATTTCTTTCCTGATTCACAATGCGTACGGGATCGGAGGGACGATCCGCACCACGTACAACCTGGCCAACACCCTGGCCGAGCACCACGACGTGGAGGTTGTCTCCGTCTTCCGCCACCGTGACGAGCCGGTCTTCGCGCCTGACCAGCGCGTCCGGCTGCGACACCTCGTCGACATCCGCACGGACTCCGCCGGCTACGACGGCGACGAGCCCGGGTTCTCCGAGGCCGCCTCCGTCTTCCCGCGGGCCGAGGGCCGCTACGAGCAGTACAGCGCGCTCACCGACCGGCGGATCGCCGAGCACCTCGCGGGCGTCGAGGCCGACGTGGTGATCGGCACGCGGCCCGGGCTCAACGTGCACCTGGCCAAGGAGACCCGCCGCGGCCCGCTGCGCGTCGGCCAGGAACACCTCACGCTCGACACGCACAGCCCGAGCCTGCGCCGCACGCTGCGCAGCGTGTACCCGCGTCTGGACGCGCTCACCACGACCACCGAGGCCGACGCACGCGCCTACCGCGCCGGCATGCGGCTGCCCGGCGTCCGCGTCGAGGCCATGCCCAACCCGGTGCCCGAGCCCGGCGTCGCGCCCGCCGACGGCTCCGGCAAGTGGGTCGTGGCCGCGGGGCGGCTCGCTCCCGTCAAGCGGTACGACCTGCTGATCAGGGCCTTCGACAAGGTGCGCGCCGAGCGGCCCGACTGGCGGCTGCGCATCTACGGCGGCGGCAAGCAGAAGGACAAGCTCCGCGACCTCATCGACGAACTCGGCCTGTACAACCACGTGTTCCTCATGGGCCCGGCCAACCCGATCGAACCCGAATGGGCGAAAGGTTCCCTCGCGGCCGTGACCTCGACCTTCGAGTCGTTCGGCATGACGATCGTCGAGGCGATGCGGTGCGGTCTGCCGGTCGTCTCCACCGACTGCCCGCACGGCCCCGGCGAGATCATCGACAACGGCGTCGACGGCCGCCTGGTCGAGGTGGGCAACGTCGACGCGATCTCCGGCGGCCTCCTCGAACTCATCAACGACGACGACCTGCGCCGGGAGATGTCCGCGCGCGCCGTCACCCGCTCCGCGCGCTTCGACCCGGCGCGCATCGCCGAGCGCTACGAGAAGCTCTTCGGCTCGCTCACCGCACGCGGCGGCTCCACCTCGCTGCTGCACCGGGCGCGCGGCTCCCTGCTCGGCGGCGCCTACGCCGTGCGCGACGCGGGACGCACCGCGTTCCAGGCCGGCAAGGGGCGCACCGCATGACGCCACTGGCCACGACCACCCCTGCGCCCGGGGCCGACGACAGGACCGTCCGCATGGCACCACGCGCCGACTGCATCGCCGACTCCGCCGGCGGGCTCACCTTCGACGTCACCGACCACGGGGCGCCCGGCCCGGCCCACCTCGTGCTGATGAACCGGGCGAGCGGGGAGGAGACGCGGCTCCCGCTCACGCCGGTGGGCGACGGCAGGCTGCGCGCCTCGCTGCCGATCAGCGTGGGGCTGCCCGAGGGGCGCTGGGACGTGTACGTGCAGGTGGCCGGGGACGAACCGGTGCGTCTGACGCCGGGCGTGAACGATCTGCGCTCGCTCGTGGACCGGGCGCCGAGCGGCTCGCGCGGCCATGTCGCCGTCCGGATCCCGTACGCGACGAAGCACGGCAATCTCACCGTGCGCAGCTGGCTGCGGGCGCCGCACGCCGAGGCGGGTGAACTCCTCATCGAGAACGGTGAGTTGACCGTGCGCGGACGGCTGTACGGCGCGCAGTTCTCGGCCAAGGCCTGTGTGGAGATACGTTCCCGCGCGGCGGCCGGTCCGGTCCTCCAGGCCGAACTGGACGTGGACGGGGTGCAGTTCGCGCTGCGCATCGGGTACGACGAGCTCTCCAAGGGGCGTTGGGACGTGTGGCTGCGACCGGCCGGGGAGGACGGCCCGCAGGTACGGGTGGCCCGGCTGCTCGACGACATCGCCGACAAGAAGCCGATCTTCACGTACCCGGCGCAGCGAGTGGGCTCCGCCGGACGGGAGTTGGAGGCTGAGCCGTACTACACCGGTGACAACGATCTCGCGATCGTCGTCACCGAGGTGAGCGCCTAGGCGCCGTTGCGGGCCGGCGGCTTCTCGCGGGTGCGGACGCGTCGTGGTTGCTCGCCGTTCCCCGCGCCCCTTACGGGGCGCTCTCGTCCGGGCCGTGCAGGGCCGCGGTCTTCGACGGGGCGTGCTCCTCGAAAGCCGCGAACTCCGGGTGGTGGAGGTCGAACGCCGGGGACTCCGAGCGGATCTTCGGCAGGGTCGTGAAGTTGTGCCGCGGCGGCGGGCAGGACGTCGCCCACTCCAGGGACCGGCCGAACCCCCAGGGGTCGTCGACCTCGACCTTCTCCCCGTACTTGGCCGTGCGCCAGATGTTGTACAGGAAGGGGAGCGTCGAGATGCCGACGAGGAACGCCCCGATCGTGGAGAGGGTGTTGAGCGCCGTGAAGCCGTCGGCCGCGAGGTAGTCCGCGTACCGGCGCGGCATCCCCTCCGCGCCCAGCCAGTGCTGCACCAGGAACGTGGTGTGGAAGCCGACGAACAGCGTCCAGAAGTGGATCTTTCCGAGCCGTTCGTCGAGCATCTTGCCGGTCAGCTTCGGCCACCAGAAGTAGAACCCGGCGAACGTCGCGAAGGCGACGGTGCCGAAGACCACGTAGTGGAAGTGCGCCACGACGAAGTACGAGTCCGAGACGTGGAAGTCCATCGGAGGCGAGGCCAGGATCACGCCGGTCAGACCGCCGAACAGGAACGTCACCAGGAAGCCGATGGACCACAGCATCGGCGTCTCGAAGGACAGGGACCCCTTCAGCATCGTGCCGCACCAGTTGAAGAACTTGACCCCGGTCGGCACCGCGATCAGGAACGTCATGAAGGAGAAGAACGGCAGCAGCACCCCGCCCGTCGTGAACATGTGGTGGGCCCAGACGACCACCGACAGACCGGTGATGGCCATCGTCGCGCCGACCAGCATCGTGTAGCCCCAGATCGGCTTGCGGCTGAAGACCGGCAGGATCTCGCTGACGATCCCGAAGAACGGCAGCGCGATGATGTAGACCTCGGGATGGCCGAAGAACCAGAAGAGGTGCTGCCACAGCAGCGCGCCTCCGTACTGCGCCTCGAAGACCACCGAGCCGAACCGCCGGTCCGCCTCCAGGCACAGCAGCGCGGCCGCGAGCACGGGGAACGCGAGCAGCACGAGGATCGACGTGAACAGCGTGTTCCACGTGAAGATCGGCATCCGGAACATCGTCATGCCGGGCGCGCGCATCCCGATGATCGTCGTCAGGAAGTTCACCGAGCCGAGGATCGTGCCGAACCCGGCCAGGGCGAGCCCCATGATCCACATGTCGGCGCCGATCCCGGGCGAGCGGGTCAGGGAGTTGAGCGGCGCGTACGCGAACCAGCCGAAGTCCGCGGCCCCGCCCGGCACCACCAGCGAGCCGAGCACGATCAGGCCGCCGAAGAGGAACAGCCAGTACGAGAGCATGTTCAGGCGGGGGAACGCGACGTCCGGCGAGCCGATCTGGAGCGGCATGATCTCGTTGGCGAACCCGGCGAACGTCGGCGTCGCGAAGAGCAGCAGCATGATCGTGCCGTGCATCGTGAAGAGCTGGTTGTACTCCTCGCTGGACAGGATCTGCATGCCGGGGCGGGCCAGTTCGGCGCGCATCAGCAGCGCCATCACGCCGCCGACCAGGAAGAATCCGAACGCGGTGATCAGATACAGGTGGCCGATCTTCTTGTGGTCGGTGGTGGTCAGCCAGTCCACGACGATCCGGCCCGGCCGGCGTCCCCCGGCCGACTCGGCTGTCACAGGCCCGGCCTGGACCCCGGTCGTTCCCATCGCTGCCCCCTCGCTGCTCGCGCGCCTCGGGCCTGCTTCGAACTCAGGCCATGATGCGCGCGCGGGTACCCGCCGCGACAGGGGGCGTACGCCCCTTTCTCGCATGGACAGACAATTCCCGGACGGCCTCAACTCGCCCGCCGTGCCGCCGTATTCGGAATGCCCGGGGAATTTCCGGACGCGTCGGCGATAAAGGTGACGGGGCCGTGCGGCATCCTTTCCGCGGGCATCCGGAATTGCGTCCGCCGCAAGCGGAGAGCCCTTGGTAAGAGGTGAGTAAGAAGTAAGGAACCGCCCGATCGTGTGAGCGAGCTCGGGGCAATCAACTGTCGTGATCTTGTGACGAAAGCGTGACCGTACGACTGTGTGACGGGCCCTCGCGGACGGCCCTGGCGCCTCCCGCGCGCACCGCCTACGGTGGCCGTATGGCACCCATTCCGACCCCGCCCGCAGACCCCCAGGACGACCTCTCCGCGTACGTCGGACTCGACGCCGAGGGCGCCGAGCGGCAGGCGCGCGGCCGCGGCTGGTCGACCGTCCGCAAGCTCGCGCCGGGGACGATCATCACCATGGAGTACCGCGCCGGCCGGCTGAACTTCGAGGTCACCGACGGCAGAGTGACGCGCTCCTGGAAGGGCTGACAGGCCCTCCGGGGTGAGCGTGTGCGAAGGCCCCCGGGACCTGTGAGGTTCCGGGGGCCTTCGCTGCGCGGGCTGGTTGTGCGTACCGGGCCCGCTGTCTGTGGGGTGGTGCTCTCCTATGCCCTCTGCGGGTCCGTCGTGGCTGGTCGCGCAGTTCCCCGTGCCCCTGAAGGGCGCCGGCTGCCTGCCGGGGTGACCGGGGTGCGCTCGCCGCGCGGGGTGTGCGGGCCCTGCGGCATGAGCGCGGTGTGGCGGCCCGTGGTGCGGGCGGCGCCGAC
This sequence comes from Streptomyces sp. NPDC052225, assembly GCF_040679615.1. Classification (NCBI taxonomy): domain Bacteria; kingdom Bacillati; phylum Actinomycetota; class Actinomycetes; order Kitasatosporales; family Streptomycetaceae; genus Streptomyces; species Streptomyces sp. NPDC052225. The sequence continues at coordinate 59,980 of NZ_JBFAVD010000032.1, forward strand.
CGGCTCGCGCGCGCGGATCTCGTCCTCGGCCGGCGCGGGCGTGCGCTGCGGGACCATCGCGGGCGCCGGTACCGGCTGCGGTGCGAGGGCCGGAGCGGTGCGGCGGCCGCGCAGCCGGTCGCGGACCGCGAAGATCACGGCTTCGGCGCGGGCGACCAGCGGCTCGCACCAGGGGAGCGCGAGCAGGATGAGCAGGCCGGCGGCCCAGCCCAGAAGGACGTCGCTCAGCCAGTGCGTACCGAGGTAGACGGTGGTCAGGCCCACGCTCAGGGAGATCACGGCGGAGACCGCGGACAGCCAGCGCCGGGCGCGCGGCGTGGAGGCCAGGTAGGCGAGGATGCCCCAGGTCACCACGGCGTTCGCCGTGTGGCCCGAAGGGAATATGTCGCCGCCCTGCCACATCTCGTTCGAGCCGACGAGCGTCGCGTAGTGCGGGCCCGCGCGGCCCATGCCCAGCTTGGCGGCGCCCACCGTGAGGTTGAGCAGCAGCAGCGCGGTGCCGAACATCAGCAGCGGGCGCAGCGTGTGCTGACGCCACGAGCGCCAGCCCAGCCAGGCCATCACCATGACCGCCGTCGGGCCGCGCTGGCCCAGGACGACCCAGTAGTCGAGGAACGCGTGGATCTCGGGCCACTGCTGGTACGGCCGGAAGAACATGACCTGCCAGTCCAGGGCGACCAGCCACGACGTCATGAGCACGGCCACGACGATGGTGAGGTAGAAGGACAGGGTCAGCCCGAAGAGCACGACGCGGTGCCGGCTCATCCTGGGGATGTCCAGGTTGGCCGGCCGTTCGGGCTCGCGGTCGAGCCGGGCGAAGACCCGCTCGATGCGCCGGGTCAGGTTTCGTTCGGTACGCACCCAATCGACGCTACAGCGGGCGCGCCGCGGACCAGGACGAAACAGTGGCTTTGTGATGACGATGTGATGTGGGATTGATCTCAGGACGCCATGTATTCCCCGGATTCCGGTAACTCGATACGGAAGTCCCGCGGAATTGAATGATCGTTTTCCGGTTCTGGTTATGTGGCGCTTATCAATGCGTTCACCCTTTGCTGGCACGGAATTCTCCGTCCGCTCATCGGTCAGGGCGGCCCCGACCCGTTGAGCCAGAACGCCCCGTACCCCGCCGACACCAGGGCCAGGCCCCCGAGCACCCACGCCGACCTGCTCGTTCGCCACCGGGCGAGCGCCACCGCGAGCGGCAGCAGCAGCGGGAACGCGGGCAGCAGCAGCCGCGGCTTGGACCCGAAGTACCCCGAAGCGCACAGGGCAAGCGCGACGACGATCCCCGTATGGACGAGCAGCGGCACCGGCTGGCGCTGTCGGACCCCTGCCACGTAGAGCCAGATCACGAGCGCGACCCCGACGATCAGACCGATCCCGGCGAGCGCCCCCAGAGGTGACGTGAACTTGTCGGCGACGAAGCGGGCGAAGGACAGGCCGCCGTCGAATCCGTTGCCCCACTGCCCCTGGACGTCGAGATAGCCGAAGAGCCCGCCGCCCGTACGGTGTCCCACCCACAGCACGTACGCCGCCGCGCCCAGCGGGGCGAGCAGCACGCCGAGCACGAGCCGCCACGATGCGCGCCGCTCCCGTGCGACCCACAGCGCCGCCGCCACCCACACCGCCGCCACGACGGCCGCGCCGACCGGCCGGGTCAGCCCGGCGAGCGCGGCGAGCAGACCCGCGCTCACCCAGCGCTGCCGCACGGCCGCGTACAGTCCCCACGCCGCGAGCGCGGTGAACAGCGCCTCGCTGTACGCCATCGAGGCCACGATCCCCACTGGCAGCGCACCCCACAGGACCGCGAGGCAGATCCCCGCCCGCCGCCCGTACAGGTGGTCGCCGACGGCGAAGATCCCCCAGGCCGCCGCGAGCGAGGCCACCCACGCGACGAGGAGACCCGCGTCCGCGTACGACAGCGGGCTCACCGCGGCGACCGCCCGCTCCAGCCACGGCAGCAGCGGGAAGAAGGCGAGGTTCGAGTGCACGCTCCCGTCCGGCAGCGTCACCGACCAGCCGTAGCCGTGCTCGGCGACCCGCGTGTACCAGAGGGAGTCCCAGCGCGCGGTGAGCAGGGTGTGCGGGCTCTTGCCCACGGCCGCGCTCCACAGCGCCAGGGCGAGCAGCCCGAGCGCGCGCACCCCCGCGTAGCCGAGGAGTGCGGGCAGGGCGCGCCGCGGGGAGGGCCGGTCTCGTCGATCCACTTCGGTCACGGCCCGATTATCGGCGCCCACCTCATGTGTTCCGCACGGCCCCAGGTCTCCCGCGAGTGGCGCACACCACACCGGCCTGATGGTTTCGTGAGAGCTCTGCCACGTGCCACCGGCCCGAACTCGCGTACTCTGACGGCTCACTCGCCTTCCGCAGCGGGGCCGGGAGACCGCTCCTCCCGACCGAAGACCGCGGGCTTCCCCAGCCCCCGGATCCGCCGGACGCGAGGAACACTGGGAGGTACGCACATGTCCGGGACGAACACGGCCACCGGACGCCTGCGCCAGCGACTGGCCGCTGTGGGCGCCCGCACCAACCGCTGGGTCGTTCTCGTCGTCCTGTGCACGAGCCTGCTCCTGGTCGCGCTCGACTCGACCATCCTCTACGTCGCCCTGCCCTCGGTCACCGAGGACCTGCGGCCCACCTCGGTCGAGCTGCTGTGGATCGGCGACGCCTACCCGCTGGTCTGCGCCTCGCTCCTGATCCTCTTCGGCACGCTCGGCGACCGTGTCGGCCGCCGCAGAATCCTGTTGCTCGGCTACGCCCTGTTCGGCGCGGCCTCCGCGCTCGCCGTGTTCTCCGACACCGCGCAGGTGCTCATCCTGGCCCGCGCGCTGCTCGGCATCGGCGGCGCGATGATCATGCCCGCGACGCTGTCGATCCTGCGGGACGTCTTCCCCGACCGGCACGAGCGGGCCGTCGCCATCGGCGTGTGGACCGCGGTCGCCGCGATCGGCGCCGCCACCGGGCCCGTCCTCGGCGGCTTCCTCGTCGAGCACTTCTGGTGGGGCTCCGTCTTCCTCATCAACATCCCGCTGATGGCCGTCATGCTGCCGCTGTGCCGGGTCCTCGTGCCCGAGTCCAAGGGCCGCGCGGACGGACCGTGGGACCTGTTCGGCGCGCTGCTCGCCGCCCTCGGCGTGCTCGGCGTCGTCTACGGGATCAAGGAACTCGGCATCGAGCGCGACCTGCTCGACGCCGGCGCGGTCCTGCCGTTCCTCGCGGGCCTGGGGCTGCTCGTGCTCTTCGTGCGCCGCCAGCGCCGCCGCGAGCACCCCCTCATCGACATGCGGCTGTTCTCCCGCGCCGCCTTCACCACGTCCGTGGGCTGCATCGTGATCGCGATGCTCGCCCTGGTCGGCCTGGAACTCATCGCCGTCCAGTACCTCCAGCTGGTCCTCGACCTCAGCCCGCTGGAGACCGGCCTGCGCATGCTGCCGCTGACCTTCGCGGCCATGGTCGCGGGCGTCCTCGGCTCCGCGATACTGCGCCGCGTCGGCCCGCGCCGCATGGTCAGCTACGGGTTCGCGCTCACCGCCTGCGCGGTCCTGCTGCTGTGCCTGATGGGCGAGCAGGACAAGCCGATGCTGCTCAGCACCGGCTTCATACTGCTCGGCTTCGGCTTCCAGTCCACGCTCTTCGGGGCGTACGAGTCGATGCTCACGGAGGCGCCCGCCGACGACGCCGGAGGCGCGGCCGCCATCGGCGAGACCTCGTACCAGCTGGGCGCCGGCATGGGTATCGCGCTGCTCGGCTCGGTGATGAACGCCGCGTACGCGCCGGGTCTCGAGCACGTGAACGGGGTGTCCGCGTCGGCCAGTGGCGCGGCCGGGCACTCGCTGGGGGAGGCGTACCAGATCGCCGCGCAGCTCGGGGGCGCGGCGGGGCACTCGCTGCGGGAGGCCGCGCGGGCGGCGTTCGTGCACGGGCTGCACGTGACGCTCGTGGTCAGCGCGGCGCTGCTGTTCCTGGGCGCGCTGGCCGCACGGAAGCTGCCGAAGCGGATGGACTGCGAGGCCGCGCTGGCGGCGGAGGAGGCTGCCGTGGCGGCGCCTCGTCGGCCGTCGCGGGCCGAGTCGTCGGTCGTCTGACCACCGGCCGGCGGTGTCGTCCCTCCCACCCGCCCGACAGCTGAGCGGAGGGGAAGGAGGGGCAACACCCGGCCGGGTGGTCAGCTCTGGTTGAAGAAACCGTCCGGGTGCGTGCCCGCCTCGCGGCCCGAGACGATCTGCGTGTCCGCGGGGGTCAGCAGGAAGACCCGGTTCGCGACCCGGTCGATCGAACCCCGCAGGCCGAAGATCAGCCCCGCCGCGAAGTCGACGACGCGCTTGGCGTCGGTGGGCTCCATGGACGTGAGGTTCATGATGACCGGGACGCCGTCCCGGAACATCTCGCCGATCCGCCGCGCGTCCCGGAAGCTGTCCGGCGTCACGGTACCGATGCGGCGGCCGCTCTCCTCGGCCTCCTCCGTGGCCACCTTGACGCGCGGGTCCGTGACCCAGGCGGCAGGCCCGGCGGCGGGCTCGGGGCCCTCGTCGTAGTCGTCGTCGTAGTAACGCTCGTCATCGTTGTCGTCGACGAGGCCAAGCCAGGCACTCGCCTTGCGCACCGATCCCATGGACGCCTCCTCTCACAGCGGTTCCTCTGCGTTCCGCATGTTGTGCATCCCCAATGTTCGTCCATGATGCAGATGCGGCGCCAAGTGGATAGTCGCCGCGCGGGGTTTTCGTGACGGTACTGGTGCACAGTCAACACGGTGTTGCCCCCGTGTTCCCAAGGGCTGTACGGGGCCCGGCTGCTGATAGTGAGTGAAATATGATTCTTCACGGCGTTCGGGTGATGCACGGTGCGTGCGGGTGAACGGCGCGTTGTCGCAGGTGCTCGGTACGATGCCTCCTCGCACGGTCAATTGGAAGATGACGAGACGCGGCTACCCGGTTGACGCTTCGTCATACGGCGCACGGGGGAGTCGCCTTGTTCGGAATCGTCCGGCCCTGCAGTCACCGGCTCGGTGACGGTCTGAAGGCCCAGTGGATGGCTCATCTGTGCGGGCTGTGCCTCGCACTGCGCGGCGATCACGGGCAGTTCGCCCGGGTCGTCACGAACTACGACGGTTTGCTGGTATCGGTTCTGACGGAGGCTCAGACCGAGCGCACCGGGCCGGGCCGCCGCCAGGCGGGACCCTGTCCGCTGCGCGGGATGCGCACCGCGTCCGTCGCGCAGGGCGAGGGCGCACGGCTCGCCGCCGCCGTCTCGCTGGTCCTCGCCGCGGCGAAGGTGCGCGACCACATCGACGACCGGGACGGCCTCTTCGCCCGCAGACCGGTGGCCGTCGCCGCCCGGAAGGTCGCCGCGAGCTGGGGAAGGGCCGGTGCCCGTACGGGATCTGACGTCGGGTTCGATACGGCGGTGCTGCTCGACGCCGTCGAGCGGCAGGCCGGGATCGAGGCCATCGCCGGGCCCGGCACCTCCCTGCTCACCGTGACCGAGCCGACCGAGACCGCGACCGGCGCCGCCTTCGCGCACACCGCGTGGCTCGCCGGACGCCCGCACAACGCGGAACCGCTCGCCGAGGCGGGCCGGCTCTTCGGGCGCCTCGCGCACCTCCTGGACGCCGTCGAGGACCGGGACGCCGACGCCGCGGCGGGCGCCTGGAACCCGCTGACGGCCACCGGCACCTCGCTCCCCGAAGCGCGCCGGCTCGCCGACGACGCCGTGCACGGGATCCGGCTCGCGCTGCGCGAGGTCGACTTCGTGGACGGCAAGCTCGCGCATCTGCTGCTCGTGCACGAGCTGGGGCGGTCCGTGGACCGGGCGTTCGGGACCGGCGGCTGCGTCGCGGGGCACGCGCACTCCGGGGGCGCGTCCACGCCGCAGGGCGAGGGATGGCAGCCGGCCGGTTCGGGAGCGTACGCGTCCAACAATCCGTACGGGGGCGGTCCTGGCGGTGCCGGCTCCGGCGGTCCTGGCGGTCCCGGCGGGTTCGGGGGCGGTCCTTCCTTCCAGCCGCCCAAGCCCGGCAAGCGGGGCTTCTTCGCGGGGTGTGCCGTCGCGATCGGGCTCTGCTGTACGTGCAAGGTGTGCTGCGCCGACGAGTTCGAGGGGCCCTGGTCGCGGAAGAAGCGCGAGGGCGCCTGCACCAACTGCGACGGCTGCGACTGCTCGTGCTGCGAGGCGTGTTCGTGCTGCGAGTGCTGCTCCTGCTGCGACTGCGGACTGTGAGGCACTGGCCCGGTATACGGAGCACGGGTTCCCCGAACGAGTGGGCGGGCCCCACCTGCGGGTGGGCGGAATCGCTGTTTCCAGGACGTAAAACAAACACATGATCCGGTGACCGGGCTCGGTGAGGGCTCGTTGGCCGGGCGCAGAAGCACCGTTTCTGCCCCGCCAACTCGCCCTCTCCATAAGGCACTTCAGTGGATCTCGTATCGCCCGTCGCGTCCTTCGCGGCGAAACCCAGAACCATCCGCACCCGGCTGTCGCGCATCCTCGGACTCGCCCTCGCCGTCCTGCTCGCGCTGCTCGGCGTGTTCGCCGCCGAGCAGATCACCGGCTACCGCAATGCCGCCGACACCGCCGCCGACGCCCGCCTGGAGGTCACCCTCCAGGGCCTCGTCCACGAACTCCAGAAGGAGCGCGGCCTCACCACCGGCTACGTCGGTGGCGTACGGCAGTTCAGCGCGAAGCTGCCCGCCCAGCGCAAGGCCACCGACGCCGCGCGCACCGCCCTCGAGGACGCCCTCGCCGCGCAGGACGGCGGCGGGGCCACCCGCGCCTCGCTCGGGCGGCTCGCCGGGCTCGCGGGCATCCGCGAGAGCGCGGACGACGGCAGCGGCCAGGTGAAGGCCACCTTCGACTACTTCACCGACACCATCGCCGTCCTCGCCCGCGCCGGACGCGGCCTCGACGACGTCCAGGACGGCTCGCTGCGCGACGCCTACCAGACCCTTCAAGTCCTCGGCACCGCGAAGGAGTTCATGGGGCAGGAGCGCGCCATCGTGCTCGGTTCCGTACGCGCCGGAGGGCACTTCCGCGGCAGCGACTACAGCCGCTTCATGGAGATCCGCTCCGGTCGGCTCGCCGCGCTCGACACCTTCCCCGCCACCGCGACCGCCGCGCAGGAGAGCCGGCTCGATGACGCGCTCGCGACGCCCGACGCGGTGCGCGCGCTCGGGTACGAGTCGACCGCCGTGCGCGGCGCCGGCCGGCTCACCTCGTACCAGGTGCCGCCTATGGCCTGGTGGGACGCGATGACGTCGACCATCAACGGCCTGCGCGACGTGCAGGTCTCCATCGGCGCCGACGTCGAGAACCGGGCCGCCGAGCTGGAGAGTTCGGCCCAGCGCGACCTGCTCCTGTTCGTCCTGTTCGCGTTCGCCGTGATCGCCGCCCTGGGCGCGCTCGCCTACGACTGCGTACGGTCCGTCTCCGCACCGCTGAGCGGACTCGCCGAGGAGGCCCGCGACGTGGCGGGCAGCCGGCTGCCGCAGGCCGTCGCCGCCGTCCAGGCCGCCGGGGGCGAGATGCCCGCACCGCCCGCGCCGCTGGCCCTCGACTCCCGGGCGGGGGCCGAGGTCCGGGAGGTGGCCGACGCCTTCGACCGGGTGCAGCGCGCCGCGTTCGACCTCGCCACCGAGCAGGCCGTCCTGCGCAGGAACGCCACCGAGTCGCTGGTCAGCCTCGGCCGCCGCAACCAGAACCTGGTCCGCCGGCAGATCAGCTTCATCAACAAGCTGGAGCACGAGGACGCCGACCCCGACACCCTCGCCAACCTCTTCGAACTCGACCACCTGGCCACCCGTATGCGCCGCAACGCCGAATCCCTGCTCGTCCTCGCCGGGGAGTCGAGCCCGCGCACCTGGTCGACGCCGCTGTCCATGACGGACGTGCTGCGCGCCTCGCTGTCCGAGGTCGAGGAGTACCGCCGCGTCACGCTGCGGCGTGTCGAGCCCGCCCACCTCTCCGGCTCCGTCGTCGCCGAACTCGCCCACCTGCTCGCCGAGTTGGTGGAGAACGCGCTGAGCTTCTCGCCGCCGGACTCCGACGTGGAGGTCGAGGGGCGGCGCACCAGCGCGGGCTATCTCATCGCGATCGTCGACCACGGCATGGGCATGGACACCCAGGCCATCGCCGAGGCCAACGTACGACTGTCGGGCACGGCCAGCTTCATGGCCGAACCCACCCGGTTCCTCGGCCACTTCGTGGTCGGCGCGCTCGCCCGCAAGTGCGGGATCGAGGTGCGGCTCGGCGAGGCGCCCGCCGCCGGTGTCGTGGCCCGCGTGCTGATCCCGGTGGGGCTGCTCACGGAGGCGGCCGCGGTGACCGCGACGGCTCCGGCGTCCCCGGTGGCCGCAGGGGCAGCGGTGCCCGCCGGGCAGAAGGCGCCCGTGCCCGAGCCCCGCAAGGAGTCCGCCCCGGTGCGCAAGCCGGCCGGCACCGGTTCGTCGTCCGCGGCGCGTACCCGTAACGGACTGGTCAAGCGCCCGCAGCGCAGCGCCATCTCGAAAGCGGTCCACGAGACCGACGCGCCCCGCAGGCCCGCGCCCACCGGGCCCGTCGTCGAGCGGAGTCCCGAGGACGTGTCCGGGATGCTGTCCGGTCTGCGCAGCGCCCACATGCGGGGGGCCATCAGCGTGGAGAAGGAACGCAAGGAACAGCAGAAGCAGCAGCCGAAGCAGGCCGAGGGGCAGGGCGAGAAGTGACCACCGTCGACACGCGGGGCGACTCGCAGACCTTCAACTGGCTCATCGCCAACTTCGTCCGCAACACGGACGGGGTGCGTGACGCCGTCGCCGTCTCCTCCGACGGACTGCTCATCGCCGTGTCGGACGGGCTCGGGCGGACCGAGGCCGATCATCTCTCCGCGATCGTGTCGGGCCTGTCCAGCCTCGCGCGCAGCGCGTCGAAGCGGTACAGCTTCGACGGCGTGAAGCTCATCATGATCGAGATGGGGCGCGGCTTCCTGCTCGTCTCGGCGATCCGGGACGGCAGCTGCCTGGGCGTACTCGCCGACAGCAGCGGTGAACTCGGCCTCGTGGGCTACGAGATGGCCGTCCTCGCCGAGCGCGCCGGTGATCTGCTCACGCCGACGCTCATCGCCGATCTGCGACAGGCGCTGCCACGATGAGTGGGGGCGCGTCCGGTGAGGACACCCAGTTCGTGCGGCCGTTCATCATCACCGGCGGGCGGGCGCTGCCCGCGCAGGCCGATCTGCGCCTGGAGACGCTCGTCGTCGCCGTCGGGACGGACGCCGGCGGCCCGGCCCTGGCCTTCGAGCACCAGCGGATCGTCGCGCTGTGCCAGGAACCCCTCACCGTGGCGCAGGTCGCCGAGGGGATCGGCGTGCCGCTCGGTGTCGCCAAGGTGCTCGTCGCCGACCTCGTCGTCGGCGGCCGGCTGTCGTGCTCGCAACCCGCGGAGCTGCCGCTCCACACGCTCGAAAGGATCAGGGACCATGTCAGGGCGCTCTGAACGCGTAGCCCCGCTGGCCGTGAAGATCGTGGTCAGCGGGGGGCTCGGCGTCGGCAAGACCACGTTCATCGGGGCGATCTCGGAGATCGAACCGCTCGACACGGAAGCGGCGATCACCCAGGTGTCGGTGGGCGTCGACTCGCTCGACGGGGTCGAGGGCAAGACGACCACGACCGTCGCGCTCGACTTCGGGCGGATCACGCTCGACCCGACGCTCGCGCTGTATCTGTTCGGCACGCCCGGGCAGGACCGGTTCTCGTTCCTCTGGGACGACCTGGTCGAGGGCGCCATCGGGACGGTCGTGCTCGTGGACACGCGGCGGATCGAGGACTGTTTTCCGGCGCTCGACTACTTCGAGGCGCAGGGGGCGGCGTTCGTGCTCGCCGTGAACCGGTTCGACGGGGCGGAGCGGTTCGACGTCGCCGAGATCCGGGAGGCGTTGGGGATCGCGGACGGGGTTCCTGTCATCGAGTGCGATGCGCGTGCGCGGGGCTCGGTGCGGGATGTGCTCGGGGCGCTGATGGATCAGGTGATCGGGGTGCGGGTGGGGGCGCTCTCGTCCGCCGGGTCCCGCTGAGTCGGCCTCTGCGGGTTGAGTCGGGCTGGTCGCGCAGTTCCCCGCGCCCCGGGGGGGGGGGGGGGGGGCGGGGGGGGGCTGGGGGGGGGGGGCGGGGGGGGCGAGGGAGCGAGCGGAGAA
>NZ_JBFAVD010000033.1:0-68724 GCF_040679615.1 Streptomyces sp. NPDC052225
GGCTCGGCGACCGCTACGGCCACCGCGAGATGCTCGTCGTGTCGCTGCTGTGGGCGGGCCTGCTCACCCTGGCGCCCCTGTGCGTCGTGCCGCTACAGCCAGCCCGCGAACTCCAGCAGGTTCTCGCCGTCGCCCTCGCGCCCCACGCGCAGCGCCCGTACGCCCGACTCCACGGCCCGGAACAGCGTCCAGCCGCGCAGCCGCTCCTGGTCCACGTCCAGGGACTCCGCGAGCCGCTTGACCCGCCGCCGGGTGATCGCGGGCCCGGACGGCGAGCCGATCAGGTCCTCGACCCGGTCCCGCACAAGGCGCGCCAGATCGAACGCGCACTCACCCACCACCGGGTCGGGCCCCACGGCCAGCCACGGCATCCGCTCCCCGGACAGCACCTTGCTCTGCCGGAACGTGCCGTGCAGCAGCCGCAGTTCGGGCGCCGACGCGACCAGCGACTCCCGCGCCTCAAGTGCCGCGTCGACCAGTGGCGCGACCTCCGGGAACGCCTCGACGGACGCCCGCATGGCCACCGCCTGACGGCCCGTGCGCTCCGGCACGGTCTCGCAGTTGCGCCCGGCCGGCGGCTCCACCCACAGCCGCCGCAGCGTCCCCGCCGCTTCGAGCAGCGCCTTCGCCTCCGGCAGCGTCCGTACGGAGACCTCGGGATGCAGCCGCTCAAGGAGCAGCGCCCCGTCGTTCATCCCCGGATCGAGCAGCCGTACGGCACCGAACCCGTCCCAGTGCGTCAGCGCGGCCCGCTCCGCCTCCGGCCTGAACCGCTCCGGTGCGAGCTTGAGCACCGCGGGCGAGCCGTCGGGCCGGCGCACATGCGCGACGAGACCGCTGCGCCCGCCGGGCACATGCACCCGCTCGACCGTCACGTCGCGCCGGGCCGCGGCCTCGTCGAGGAGAGTGCCCACCTGGCCGAGCCACGCGGACGCGCCGTCGTCGCGCACCTCGCCGAGCGCGTTCACCAACCGCTGGGGCGGTTCGAAAGCCATACGCGCGTGATTCCCTTCCAAAGACTGCCTACGTGCGGGGCGTCACCGACGAAGCCGAGGCGGACGCCGAGGGCGCCGCGGCCCGTTCGGCGAGCCCAGGGAAGGCTACGCTCCCGTCGCGCCAGCGCACCGCACGGACCGCCGCCTCCCTCAGCGCATCCGCCGCGCTCCGGCGCCGGTCACCGCTCGACGCCCGTACGAGATCCGAGTACACCCCGGCGACCTTGTCCTCGATGTCCGCCGCGAGCCGTGCCGCGGCGGGGGAGTCGGGTACCGGGAACGGCAGCGCGTACGCCCCCGCCGACTCCTCCGGCGTCCCGCCCAAGTCGCGTACGGTGCGCCGCAGTTCGTCCCGGCGCGAGCGGTGCGCGTCGTACGCGGCCCTCGCCTCGTCCCTGCGGCCCTGGCGGATCCGGCCGCCGACCACTCCGTACCCGTACACCGCCGCGTGCTCGGCGCGCAGCGCCGCCTGCACCGCCGCAAGCAGCTCGTTCTCGCTCATCCCCGTCAGCCCTCCGTCAGCAGGTACGCGTGCCCGGCGCCCGCCGCCGCCACCGACGCGAGCAGCCGCGCCAGCTCGGCCGGGGCGTCCACCAGCGCGGCCATCCGCCGGTCCGACAGCGTCCGCTCGGCCGCCGCCAGCGCCTTGAGCACGTCCTTCTCGGCCACCGGCGGGGTCGAGGGCGCCGTCGACGCGGAGGGCCGCGCTGCCCCGCCGAACGCCTTCACGTGCCGCTCCACCTCGGCGCGCAGCGGCCCGAGCCGCCCCGCGAGACCCGGCAGCGCCGCGAGCGCCTCGTCGTACTGGCCGAGCAGATCGGCGCTCTCCCGCGCCGCCCTGGCCGAAAGTCGCTTCTCCTGCGAGACGGAGGGTGCGCCCCGGCCGCCCTCGGCGCCGTCGTCGGAGCCGCCCGAGCAGCCCGTCACGAGGGCGGCCCCGGCCAGCGAGGCGAGCAGGGTTCTACGAGAGGGGAGCGGCACGGCGGACGTCCTCGGCAGGAAGGATTCGGCGGGAAGCGGCAAGGGGCAGCGAAGATCACCGTACAGTCGGCCCTTCCCCGGTGGACGGCAACACCCCCCTGGACCGGATACCCTTTGACCTGACGCGCAAGGAAAGTCAGCAATCACAACAGCACACGCGGCCGAGGAGTCACCCGGATGAGCACCACCCAGAACGAGAGGCTGCGGGAACTACTGGAACCGCTCGTCGGCTCACAGGGGCTCGATCTCGAAGAGATCGACGTGGCCTCGGTAGGACGCAAGCGTGTGCTGCGTGTCGTCGTGGACTCCGACGAAGGAGCCGACCTCGACGCGATCGCCGATGTGAGCCGCGCGCTCTCGGCGAAGCTCGACGAGACCGACGCGATGGGCGACGGCGAGTACGAACTCGAAGTCGGAACGCCGGGCGCCGAGCGCCCCCTGACCGAGCACCGCCACTACATCCGTGCCACCGACCGCCTCGTGAAGTTCCAGCTGAGCGACGACAGCGAGCTGGTCGCACGCATCCTCAAGGTCGACGACGAAGGTCTCGACCTCGAAGTACCGGGCGTGAAGGGCCGCAAGGCCACCGCCCGACGACTCGACTTCAGCGACATCGCCAAGGCGCGGGTCCAGGTCGAGTTCAACCGCAAGAACAAGAACGACGAAGAAGAGGAGGCGTAGCCGTGGACATCGACATGAGTGCCCTGCGGGGTCTGGTCCGGGAGAAGGAGATCTCCTTCGACCTGCTGGTCGAGGCGATCGAGTCGGCCCTCCTCATCGCCTACCACCGCACCGAAGGCAGCTTCCGCCGCGCACGCGTGAAGCTCGACCGCGAGAGCGGCCATGTGACGGTGTGGGCGACGGAGGACCCGGCGGACCTCGAAGAGGGCCAGGAGGCCAAGGAGTTCGACGACACCCCGTCGGACTTCGGCCGCATCGCCGCCACCACCGCGAAGCAGGTCATCCTGCAGCGCCTGCGCGACGCCGAGGACGACGCGACGCTCGGCGAGTACGCCGGCCGCGAGGGCGACATCGTCATGGGCCAGGTCCAGCAGGGCCGCGACCCGAAGAACGTGCTGGTGGACATCGGCAAGCTCGAGGCGATCCTGCCCGTGCAGGAGCAGGTCCCGGGCGAGGAGTACCCGCACGGCCTGCGCCTGCGCTCGTACGTGGTCCGTGTCGCCAAGGGCGTGCGAGGCCCGTCGGTGACCCTGTCGCGTACGCACCCGAACCTCGTGAAGAAGCTCTTCGCGCTGGAGGTCCCCGAGATCGCCGACGGTTCGGTCGAGATCTCGGCGATCGCCCGTGAGGCCGGTCACCGTACGAAGATCGCCGTGCGCTCCACCCGGAGCGGACTCAACGCCAAGGGCGCGTGCATCGGTCCCATGGGCGGGCGCGTGCGCAACGTGATGGGCGAGCTCAACGGCGAGAAGATCGACATCGTCGACTGGTCGGACGACCCGGCGCAGATGGTGGCCAACGCGCTGTCCCCGGCCCGGGTCTCCAAGGTCGAGATCGTCGACCTCGGTGCCCGTTCGGCCCGCGTGACCGTGCCGGACTACCAGCTGTCGCTGGCCATCGGCAAGGAGGGGCAGAACGCCCGCCTGGCCGCGCGCCTGACCGGCTGGCGCATCGACATCCGTCCCGACACCGAGCAGCAGGACGCTCCCGCCGGGGAATAAATCCGTGCGCTGTGCGCTTGGATCACGACAGTATGTGACGTAAACGGCCGTTCGATTTTTCCCCCAAAGGGGTGAGGTCGGTACGGGGAGGTAGACTTAATCGTGTCTGGCCGGACGCAAGCCCGCGCCTGCCCTGAGCGAACCTGTGTGGGTTGCCGGGAGCGAGCGGCCAAGAGCGATCTGCTGCGGATCGTGGTGATCGAGGGCGCCTGCGTCCCCGATGATCGCGGTACGCTGCCCGGCCGGGGTGCCTACGTGCACCCCGCCCTGGTCTGTCTCGACCTGGCGGTCCGCCGCCGGGCGTTCCAGAGGGCGTACAAGTCCTCTGGACCGTTCGACACGGAGGCACTCCGCCACCGAGTCGAGCAGGCAACACCGTAAGAAGCGCCGCGCGGAACCCCCGTGCGGCCCTGGTACCCCGCGAGTTGGAAGTAGGTCGAGATTGCGATGAGCACTCGATGAGCACGCGATGAGTACGCCCATGAAGTAGCGACGGTCCGGCGTAACCCGGACCTAAAAGGAGCGAAGTGGCTAAGGTCCGGGTATACGAACTCGCCAAGGAGTTCGGCGTGGAGAGCAAGGTCGTCATGGCCAAGCTCCAAGAACTCGGTGAATTCGTACGTTCGGCGTCCTCGACGATCGAGGCGCCGGTTGTACGCAAGTTGACTGATGCCCTTAACCAGGGCAATGGCGGCAAGCCCGCCGCGAAGAAGGCCGCGCCTGCGAAGCCCGCAGCGCCGCGTCCGACCCCCTCTCCCGCGCAGGCCGCGAAGCCTGCCGGTCCGCGTCCGGGTCCGGCTGCGCCGAAGCCCGCCGCCGCGGAGAAGCCCGCAGCCCCGGCCGCTCCGGCGACCCCGGGTCCGCGTCCCGCCGCCGCCCCGAAGCCGGCTCCCAAGCCCGCTTCGCCGGCTCCGGCCGCGCCCGAGTTCACGGCGCCGCCCGCTGCCCCGGCCGCTTCGTCGGCCCCGGCCGCCAGCAGCCCGCGTCCCAGCGGTGCCCGTCCGGGCGCCCCGAAGCCCGGTGGCCGTCCGGCCCCCGGTCAGGACCGTGGCCAGGACCGTGGCCAGGGCCAGCGCGGCGACCGTCAGGGCGCCCCGCGTCCCGGCGGCCAGGGTGCGCCCCGTCCGGGCGGTGCCCGTCCCGCGGGTCCGCGTCCGGGCAACAACCCCTTCACCTCTGGTGGCTCCACCGGCATGGCGCGCCCGCAGGCGCCCCGTCCGGGCGGCGCCCCGCGTCCCGGCGGCCAGGGTGCCCCGGGCGGTCCGCGCCCGCAGGGTGGCGGCCAGGGTGGTCCCCGTCCCCAGGGTCAGGGCGGCGCTCGTCCGACCCCGGGCGGCATGCCTCGTCCGCAGGGCGGCGCGGCCGGTCCGCGTCCCGGCGGTGCCCCTGGTGGTAACCGTCCGAACCCGGGCATGATGCCGCAGCGTCCCGCCGCGGGCCCGCGTCCCGGTGGTGGCCCCGGCGGTGGCCGTGGTCCCGGCGGCGGCGGTCGTCCGGGTGGCGGCGGCGGTCGTCCCGGTGGCGGCGGCTTCGCCGGTCGTCCCGGTGGCGGCGGCGGTGGCGGTTTCGCCGGTCGTCCCGGTGGTCCCGGTGGCGGTGGCGGCGGCTTCGCCGGCCGTCCCGGCGGTGGCGGCGGTGGCCGTCCCGGCTTCGGCGGTCGTCCCGGTGGTCCGGGTGGCCGTGGTGGCACGCAGGGTGCGTTCGGCCGTCCCGGCGGGCCCGCCCGTCGTGGTCGCAAGTCGAAGCGTCAGAGGCGCCAGGAGTACGAGGCCATGCAGGCCCCGTCGGTGGGCGGCGTCATGCTGCCTCGCGGCAACGGCGCCACCGTGCGCCTGTCGCGTGGTGCGTCCCTCACGGACTTCGCCGAGAAGATCAACGCCAACCCGGCGTCGCTCGTCGGCGTGATGATGAACCTCGGCGAGATGGTCACTGCCACGCAGTCCGTCTCCGACGAGACGCTGAAGCTCCTCGCGGACGAGATGAACTTCATCCTCGAGATCGTCAGCCCCGAGGAGGAGGACCGCGAGCTGCTCGAGTCCTTCGACATCGAGTTCGGTGAGGACGAGGGTGGCGAGGAGTTCCTCGTCGCGCGTCCGCCGGTCGTGACCGTCATGGGTCACGTCGACCACGGTAAGACCCGACTGCTCGACACCATCCGCAAGACGAACGTCGTCGCGGGTGAGGCCGGCGGTATCACGCAGCACATCGGTGCGTACCAGGTCACGACCGAGGTCAACGACGAAGACCGCAAGATCACCTTCATCGACACCCCGGGTCACGAGGCGTTCACCGCCATGCGTGCCCGTGGTGCGAAGTCGACCGACATCGCGATCCTCGTGGTCGCGGCCAACGACGGTGTCATGCCGCAGACGGTCGAGGCGCTGAACCACGCCAAGGCCGCCGAGGTCCCGATCGTCGTCGCGGTCAACAAGATCGACGTCGAGGGTGCCGACCCGACCAAGGTGCGCGGTCAGCTGACCGAGTACGGCCTCGTGGCCGAGGAGTACGGCGGCGACACCATGTTCGTCGACATCTCCGCCAAGCAGGGTCTGAACATCGACCAGCTGCTGGAGGCCGTGGTCCTGACCGCGGACGCCTCGCTCGACCTGCGGGCCAACCCGGAGCAGGACGCGCAGGGTATTGCGATCGAGTCCCACCTCGACCGTGGTCGCGGTGCGGTGTCGACCGTCCTCGTCCAGCGAGGCACGCTGCGCATCGGCGACACGATGGTGGTCGGCGACGCCTACGGCCGTGTCCGCGCGATGCTCGACGACAACGGGAACAACGTCGAGGAAGCGGGTCCCTCGACCCCCGTCCTCGTGCTCGGTCTCACCAACGTCCCGGGTGCCGGCGACAACTTCCTGGTGGTCGACGAGGACCGTACGGCCCGTCAGATCGCCGAGAAGCGTGCCGCTCGCGAGCGCAACGCCAACTTCGCGCGCCGCGGCGTCCGGTTCTCCCTGGAGAACCTGGACGAGGCCCTCAAGGCCGGTCTGGTGCAGGAGCTCAACCTCATCATCAAGGGCGACGCGTCCGGTTCGGTGGAGGCTCTCGAGTCCTCGCTGCTCCAGCTCGACGTCGGTGAAGAGGTCGACATCCGTGTCCTGCACCGCGGTGTGGGTGCGGTCACCGAGTCCGACATCAACCTGGCGACCGGCTCCGACGCCATCGTCATCGGCTTCAACGTCCGGGCAGCCGGCCGTGCGCAGCAGATGGCGGAGCGCGAGGGTGTCGACGTCCGGTACTACTCGGTGATCTACCAGGCCATCGAGGAGATCGAGGCGGCCCTCAAGGGCATGCTCAAGCCGGAGTACGAAGAGGTCGAGCTCGGCACGGCGGAGATCCGCGAGGTCTTCAAGTCGTCCAAGCTGGGCAACATCGCCGGTGTGCTCGTCCGGTCCGGAGAGGTCAAGCGCAACACCAAGGCGCGCCTGCTGCGCGATGGCAAGGTCATCGCGGAGAACCTCAACATCTCCGGTCTGCGTCGCTTCAAGGACGACGTCACCGAGATCCGCGAAGGGTTCGAGGGCGGTATCAACCTCGGCAACTTCAACGACATCAAGGTCGACGACGTCATCGCGACGTACGAGATGCGCGAGAAGCCGCGCGCGTAACCTGAAGTGCGACCGGGGCCGGTCGACGGGACTTATTTCCGTCGATCGGCCCCGGCCGTTGCGTGTACGGTTCCCGTATCGGCGTCCGGACCCGGCGCCCATACGAACCCGAACCGGCGGGACATCCGGACACACATGTATGTGGGGACTCTGTCCTTCGATCTGCTCCTCGGCGACGTCCACTCGCTGAAGGAAAAACGCTCCCTCGTCCGTCCGATCGTGGCCGAGCTCCAGCGCAAGTACGCGGTGAGCGTGGCGGAGACGGGCCATCAGGACCTCCACCGCAGGGCCGAGATCGGGCTCGCGGTGGTCTCCGGGGGTACGGAACACCTCACCGACGTACTGGACCGCTGCGAGCGGCTGGTGGCCGGGCGGCCCGAGGTGGAACTGCTCTCGGTTCGACGCAGACTCCACAGCGACGAAGACTGAAGCAAGAAGCACTGTGCACCACAGTGGTTAGTTACTAAGGAGACGGCAGTGGCCGACAACGCGCGCGCCAAGAGGCTGGCGGACCTCATCCGAGAGGTGGTGGCCCAGAAGCTGCAGCGTGGGATCAAGGACCCGCGCCTCGGCACCCATGTCACCATCACGGACACCCGGGTCACGGGTGACCTGCGGGAGGCCACCGTCTTCTACACGGTGTACGGGGACGACGAGGAGCGGGCCGAGGTGGCCGCCGGCCTGGAGAGCGCCAAGGGCATCCTGCGCTCCGCGGTCGGCCAGGCGGCCGGCGTGAAGTTCACGCCGACGCTGACGTTCGTCGCGGACGCCCTCCCGGACAACGCCAAGACGATCGAGGACCTCCTCGACAAGGCGCGGTCCTCGGACGCCCAGGTGCGCGAGGCGTCCGCGGGCGCCACGTTCGCCGGCGACGCGGACCCGTACAAGAAGCCCGAGGACGACGACGCCTCCGACGAGGACGGCGACGCCTGAGCATGTCCGACCGCACCCCACCGCCCGACGGGCTTGTCATCGTCGACAAGCCGTCGGGCTTCACTTCGCACGACGTCGTGGCCAAGATGCGCGGGATCGCCAAGACCCGCAAGGTCGGCCACGCGGGCACCCTCGACCCGATGGCGACCGGTGTCCTCGTGCTCGGCGTCGAGCGCGCCACCAAGCTCCTCGGCCACCTCGCGCTGACCGAGAAGGAGTACCTGGGCACCATCCGCCTGGGGCAGAACACGCTCACCGACGACGCGGAGGGCGAGATCACCTCGTCCACCGACGCGTCCGGTGTGCGGCGCGAGGCCGTCGACGCGGGCGTCGCCAAGCTGACCGGCGACATCATGCAGGTGCCGTCCAAGGTCAGCGCCATCAAGATCAAGGGCGTCCGCTCGTACAAGAGGGCACGCGACGGCGAGGACTTCGAGATCCCCGCCCGGCCGGTCACGATCTCGTCGTTCGCCGTCTACGACGTCCGTGACGCGGTCGCCGAGGACGGGACGCCCGTGCTCGACCTGGTCGTGTCCGTGGTCTGCTCGTCCGGTACGTACATCCGCGCGCTCGCTCGTGACCTGGGCGCCGACCTCGGTGTCGGCGGGCATCTGACCGCGCTGCGCCGCACCCGCGTCGGCCCGTACAAGCTGGACTCGGCGCGCACCCTGGACCAGCTCCAGGAGACGTTGACCGTGATGCCGGTGGCCGAGGCCGCGAGCGCCGCGTTCCCCCGCTGGGACGTGGACGCCAAGCGCGGGCAGCTGCTGCTCAACGGCGTGCGCCTGGAGATGCCCGCGGAGTACGCGGGGGCCGGTCCGGTCGCCGTGTTCGGTGCGGACGGGCGGTTCCTCGCGCTCGTCGAGGAGTCGAAGGGCAAGGCGAAGAGCCTGGCCGTCTTCGGCTGACACCTTTTCGGCTGACTCCTTTTCGGCTGACTCCTTTTCGGTGGAGCGGCGGGTTCCGGCTTTCGTGGTGGCCGCCGCTCCACTTCCCCCTTTCCAGGGTGTATCCGCCAGGGCTGTCCACTTCACCCCTTCGAGCAGGCGCTCGGAGTGAACCGGGGGAGTGGAAGGGGGCGCGTTCGCGCCGTGTCCTGTTCCGCTGATCATTGCGCGCCTACCGTCGGACGTACGGGGCGTGGCGGAGAGCGGCGGGAGGGCGGCGGGCATGGTGGATCCGCCTCTGGTACGGATCTGTGATCTGGCCGGACGGCCGCGCGGGACGGGGTTCGCCGCGGACGACCGGGGCACCGTCGTCACCAGCCACGAGGCGGTCGACGGGCTCGGCCGCGTCGTGCTGCACGCGCCCGGCGGTGTCACCTGTGTCGTCGGACCCGAGTCGGTCGTCGCGCTCCCCGAGGCAGATCTCGCGCTCGTGCGCGCCGAAGGGCTGGGCGCGGTGCCGCTGCCGGTCGCGGCCCGGGGGCTCCTGGAGACCGGGGCGTATGTGCGGATCCCGGCGGGCGGTTGGCGCGAGGCGCGGGTGCTCGGGCACGGCGACGTGACGTACACGGCCACCGATCGCTTCCATCTCCTCGACTGCGCCATGGAGTTGGCGGTGGGGACCGCGGGCGCCGATGCGCTGCGGCTCGGGGGCGGGGCCGCGGGCGGGCCCGTGCTGGACGCCGGGACGGGGGCCGTGGTCGCCGTGCTCGGTACGGCGTTGCAGTCGGCGCATCAGGCCGCCGGGTTCGCCGTGCCGCTGCGGGCGGCCGCCGCCGCGGACCCGCGCGGACCGCTCGCCGAGCTGCTCGCCCGTAACGCCGCGACGGTGCCCGCGTACGGGTCCGACCTCAATCTCGCGGGTGTGCTCCAGGTGGCCGCCGTCTCCGTGGGGAGCGACGGGCCGGCAGAGGCCGGCGGGGTCCAGCCCGTCGAACGGCCGGACGTGGTGCGGGAGTTGGAGCGGTTCGCGGCGGGCGACGCGGCCGTGCTCGCGCTCGTCGGGGATCCGGGCAGCGGTCGTACGACGGAGCTCGCGGCCCTTGCCGCACGGCGGGCCGGGGGAGAGGCGGCCGCGCCCACGCTGTGGCTGCGCGGTGCCGATCTGCGCGGGGACGACGCGTCGGTGGCGGACGCCGTGGCGCGGACCCTGGAGCGGGCCGCACGGATCGTGGCCGCGTCCAGGGACGCCGAACCCGGCGACCTGGGGGACCTCACGCCCGAGCGCGTCGCGAAGGTCGCCTGCGACGCGGGGCGCCCGCTCGTGCTGCTCCTCGACGGGCCCGAGGAGATGCCGCCGGTCCTCGCCCACCGGCTCGCCGCGTGGTCGCGCGGCACCGAGCGCTGGCTGACGGCGGCGGACGTACGGCTCGTCGTGGCCTGCCGTGCGGAGCACTGGGAGCAGGCCGGGGCGCTGTTCGGCGCCGATGTGCTGCACGGGCGGGCCGGGCGGCTGCCCGCGTG
This sequence comes from Streptomyces sp. NPDC052225, assembly GCF_040679615.1. Classification (NCBI taxonomy): domain Bacteria; kingdom Bacillati; phylum Actinomycetota; class Actinomycetes; order Kitasatosporales; family Streptomycetaceae; genus Streptomyces; species Streptomyces sp. NPDC052225. The sequence continues at coordinate 10,614 of NZ_JBFAVD010000033.1, forward strand.
CGTCCGGATCGGGGATCTGGCGGAGGGGCCGGCGCGGGCGGCGCGGGCGCGGTTCGGGATTCCGGAGGGGGCGCTGGCCGCCCGGGACGCGGGGCATCCCCTGTCGTTGCGGCTGCTCGCGGAGGTGCGGGCGGCGCTGCCGCCGGACGGGGGTGCCGGGCGCCCTGACCGGGACGAGATCTTCGCGGCGTACTTGGATCTGGTGTGCCTGCGGGTGGCGGTGCGGCTCGCCGCGCCCGCCGGGGTGCGGGGGAGCGGGGTGCGGCGGCTCGCGGCGCGGGTGTCGGGGCAGCTGCACGAGGCGGCGCGGCGGTGTCTGGGGCCCGGGCAGGGGGAGCTTGACCGGGCGGCGTTCGAGGAGCTGTTCCCGTGGGGGGTACGGGACGGGGTGTCGGGATGGGCGTCCGCCGTGCTCGCGGAGGGGGTGCTGGTGCCGGCCGGCGGCGGTTACCGGTTCGGGCACGAGGAGGTCGCCGACTGGATCCAGGGCATGCATCTGGATCTGGCGGCGGCGTTGGACGCGCTGGTGGTGCGGCGGCCGGGCGGGGGTGCGTCGGTGCCGGTGCCTCGGCATCGGGCGGGGCCTGTGGTGCGGGCGCTGCTTCTTGTCGAGCGGGAGTGTGGTGCGGGTGAACTTGCGTCGCGGCTGAGGGAGTTGCTGCCTTGGGTGGCGGGGGCGGCCCCTGGGCCCGATGGGGAGGCACCCGGTGCTGGGGGCCGTCTTGCCCACGCTGCCGCCCCGGGCGGCAGATTGCCCAAGGCGGCGGGGGGTGCCCTTGGGGCCGATGGGGAGGCACCCGGTGCTGGGGGCCGTCTTGCCCACGCTGCTGCCCCGGGCGGCGGATTGCCCAAGGCGGCGGGGGGTGTCTCCTCGGCGGCCCGGGATGTGGTGCGGGATGACGAGGCCTGTTGGTGGGCTGGGCATCTGGTGGGGGAAGTGTTGTCGCGGGTGCGGGAGGTGCGGGCCTATCTGCCCGTGCTCGACGAGCTTGCCGACGCCGGGGCGTTCGGGCCGTGGTTCTGGATGGCGCTCGATCTCGACGACGACACACGGTTCGCGCTGCTGCGGCGGCTCGTCGTGCGGGACGGGGCCGAGGGCGGCGAGCGGTATCTCGACGCCGTCGCCGAGGCGCTCGCCGCCGACCCGGCGCGCGTGCAGCGGCAGCTGACCCGCTGGTTCGACGACGAGCGGGAGCTGCCCGCGCTGCCCGACGCGACCGTGGCGACCGCCGCCCAGGCCCTGCTGCACACCCACCGGCACCGGGCCGTCGACGACCTGACCGAGGCGCTCGTCGACTGCGCCCACCCCCGCGCCGACGAACTCCTCGCCGCGCTCGCCGACGAGGAGCCCTCCGCCCTGTGCCGGGCCGTCGACCGCTGGGCGCACGACGAGCGGCCCGCCCGGCACGTCGCGGCGGTGGCGTACGGCCTGCGGGTCGCGCCCCGTGTCACCGGCGAGGCCGACCGGGGCCTGCTGCGCTACTCGGCGCTCGCCCTGCTGGCCCGCCCGGTGGACTGCACGCTGCACGGCGCCGCGCTGGCCCTCCTCGTACGGGATCCGCAGTCCCGTTCCGCGTACCTGACACCCGCCCTGAAACGGTTCGCGGCCGGGGATCCGCAGCTTCCGGCGGCGGCGCTCGCCACCGCGCTCGGCACGCACCCGGAGCCGGTGCTCGCGGCGTTCCAGGCGCGGCTGCGGGAGCCCGGACCCGGCATCGGGGACGTCCTGCGGACCCTGGCCGACGTCACCACGCCCGCCCTCGCGCGCCGCGCGGCAGCCCTCGTACAGGAGCTGGCGCGGGACAGGCCCGAGGCGGCGGCCGGGCAGGTCGCCGGGTTCGTGGACCGGCGTCTTGAGTACGGGACCGGCGCGCGGGCCGTGCTGTTCCCGCTGGTCGTGGGCCTGCTCCAGACCGGGGCACCCGGGGTGCGCGGTGCGCTCGCCCCCGTACTGGCCGCCCCCGGCACCGCCGCGTCGCGCGCGCTGCGGACCGAGCTCCTGGACGTACTCCTCGGTCAGGAGCGGGATCCCGCGGTCCTCGACGCCGTACTGTGCGCGGCCGCCCGGAGTGCGGCGCGGCGCGGGCAGGCGCGCAGCAGGGAGCTGGTGCACCGTACGGGCATGCTGCTCGTACGGACCCCGGAGGGCGCGGCCTGCTTCGACCGGCGCCTGGTGGAGCTGGCGCGGACCGTGCCGGGGTTCGCGCCCCTGGTCGCGCGCTGGCTGGCCGCGGCGCCGCAGGAGTGGGCGGCGCTGGTCGGGCCCAGCGCCCGCCGCATGATCGAGAACCTGGCCGGGGTCCGCGTCCCCGCCTGACGACCTGACCGAGGGCGCCCTCCCGATGCGAGGCGCGGGCAGTCGGCATGGCACTCTTAGACCTGCGTATGAGGCAAGAGACGAAACCGTCGTACACAGGTTCGCGAGGAGCAATCACCGTGCAGCGCTGGCGTGGCTTGGAGGACATCCCCCAGGACTGGGGGCGCAGCGTCGTCACCATCGGCTCCTACGACGGCGTGCACCGCGGACACCAGCTGATCATCGGCCGGGCCGTGGAGCGGGCGCGCGAGCTGGGCGTGCCGGCCGTCGTCGTCACCTTCGACCCGCACCCGAGCGAGGTCGTGCGTCCCGGCTCGCACCCGCCGCTGCTCGCGCCGCACCACCGGCGCGCCGAGCTGATGACCGAACTCGGGGTGGACGCGGTGCTGATCCTGCCGTTCACCAAGGAGTTCTCGAAGCTGTCGCCCGCCGACTTCGTGGCGAAGGTGCTCGTCGACAAGCTGCACGCGCGCGTCGTCGTCGAGGGCCCCAACTTCCGCTTCGGGCACAAGGCCGCGGGCACCGTCGACTTCCTCGTCGAGCAGGGCGAGACGTACGACTTCGAGGTCGAGATCGTCGACCTGTACGTGAGCGGCAGCGCGGGCGGCGGCGAGCCGTTCTCGTCCACGCTGACCCGGCGACTCGTCGCCGAGGGCGACGTGGACGGGGCCCGCGAGATCCTCGGCCGGCCGCACCGCGTCGAGGGCGTCGTCGTGCGCGGCGCGCAGCGCGGCCGCGAACTCGGCTTCCCCACCGCCAACGTGGAGACGCTGCCGCACACCGCGATCCCCGCGGACGGCGTCTACGCGGGATGGCTCCACGTGGACGGCGAGGCCATGCCCGCCGCGATCTCGGTGGGCACCAACCCGCAGTTCGACGGCACCGAGCGGACCGTCGAGGCGTACGCCATCGACCGCGAGGGTCTCGACCTGTACGGGATGCACGTGGCGGTGGACTTCCTCGCGTTCGTGCGCGGGATGGCCAAGTTCGACTCGCTGGAGCAGCTCGTCGACGCGATCGCCGCTGACGTGAAGCGGGCCCGTGAGCTCGTCGAGGCGCACGGGACGCCCGCGTCGTAGATACGTGTCCCGGGTCACATCCTGGGATGTCACACGGGAGCTCCCTGATCCGTCACAGAAGTGTCAGCGCACTTCACGACGACGAAACAGGGAGCTCTTGCCATGGAACCCCGTCTGAACATCTTCGCCAGCACCACCGCCGTCGGGTTCGTGAAGCGGCTCGTGGCAGCCCACGCGCCGCTCGCCACCTCCGGCCTCCCCGCCGCGACACAGGAACTGGTGAAGATCCGGGCCAGCCAGATCAACGGCTGCTCGGGCTGCCTCGACATGCACACCAAGGAAGCCGCCGCCGCGGGCGAGACGCCGCAGCGGCTGATGCTCGTCGCCGCCTGGCGCGAGGCCAAGGTCTTCACGGAGGCGGAGCGCGCCGCGCTCGAACTCACCGAGGCCGGAACGCGGTTGGCGGACGGCGCCGGTGTCTCCGACGAGGTCTGGGCCAACGCCGCGAAGCACTACGACGAGGAGCAACTGGCGGCGCTGGTCTGCCTGATCGCCGGCATCAACACGTTCAACCGCCTCAACGCGATCGTGCGGCAGCCCGGTGGGGACTACGAGGTGGGGATGAAGTCGCCGTTGGAGTGAGGCGCCCCGGGGTCGGCGGTGCTCGGCTGCGCTGCGCCGAGCACCGCACCCGCCGTGCGTGCGGTCACCCCTCCCCGGCCGCGCGGGCCCGCGCCCAGTGGCAGGCCACCTGAGCGCCTGCCCCGCCGGTCAGCACCGGCAGGTCCACCGTGCGGCAGGACTCCGCCACTCCGGCCCGGTCGGCCTCCCCGCCCGCCAGGATCTGGCAGCGGGCGTGGAAGCGGCAGCCGCCGGGGATGCGGGACGGGTCCGGGGGTTCGCCCGTGAGGACCACCGGGTCGCCGGGTGCCTCCGGGAGAACCGACAACAGGGCCTGGGTGTACGGGTGTTGGGGTGCGGTCAGGACCTCCTCCACCTTGCCCGTCTCCACGATGCGGCCCAGGTACATCACGGCCACCCGGTCCGCGATGTTCCAGGCCAGGCCCAGGTCGTGCGTGACGACCAGCGCCGAGAGGCCCAGTTCGTCGCGCAGCTTGAGCAGCAGCGCCAGGATCTCGCCGCGCACCGACGCGTCGAGGGACGCCACCGGCTCGTCCGCCACGATGAGTTCGGGCTCCAAGACCAGCGCGCCCGCGATGACGACCCGCTGGCGCTGACCGCCGGACAACTCGTGCGGGTAGCGCAGGAAGAACCGCTCCGGGGGGCGAAGTCCCGCGCGGGAGAGGGCACGTGAGACGGCCTCGCGTTCGTCTCCCGCGTAGCCGTGGATGCGCAGCCCCTCCGCCACCGCGTCGTACACCGTGTGGCGGGGGTTCAGCGAGCCGCTCGGGTCCTGGAGGACCAGCTGCACCCGCTTGCGGTACGCCTTGAGCGCCCGTGAGCCGTACTCCAGCGGCTTCCCGGCGAACGTGACCCGGCCCGACGTCGGCCGCTCCAGGCCGAGCAGCGTGCGGGCCAGGCTCGTCTTGCCGCAGCCGGACTCGCCGACCAGGGCCACGATCTCGCCCGGCGCGATGTCCAGGTCGACGCCGTCCACGGCCCGCGCCTCGGCGGCGCCGCGCCGGCCGGGGAACGTCACGTGCAGCCGGTCGGCGCCCAGCAGTGTCTCGGTCATGCGGTGGTGCTCCTTGCCTCAACTGCCGTGGCCGCGGCGTCACTTGGATCGACGTGCACGCAGGCCGCCCGCCGCCCCGGTCCCGCGTCCCGAAGCACCTGGTCCTGCGTCGCGCACACGTCGAGCGCCACCGGGCAGCGCGGATGGAACGTGCAGCCGGACGGCAGCGCCGCCGGGTCCGGCGGGTCGCCGGGCAGCCCGCGCGGCGCGAACCGGGACGCCGGATCGCCGATCGTGGGGAACGCGGCCGACAGCGCCTTGCCGTACGGATGCACCGCGTTCTCGTAGACCTGGAGCGCAGGGCCCTCCTCGACGACCCGCCCCGCGTACATGACGGCGAGCCGGTCGCAGGTGTCGGAGAGGACCGCCAGGTCGTGGCTGATCATGATGAGCCCGAGGCTCTGCTCCGCCACCAACTGCTCGATCAGGCGCAGGATCTGGGCCTGGATCATCACGTCGAGGGCCGTCGTCGGCTCGTCCGCGATGATCAGCTCCGGGTCGCAGGCGAGCGCCATCGCGATCATCACGCGCTGGCGCTGACCGCCGGACAGTTCGTGCGGATACGAGGCCGCGCGCGCCGCCGGAAGCCCTACGTGCTCCAGGAGTTCGGCGGCCTTCTTCTTCGCGCCCGCCGGTGTCGCCTTCTTGTGCAGCAGGATCGGTTCGGCGATCTGGTCGCCGACGCGGTGCACGGCGTTGAGCGAGTGCATCGCGCCCTGGAAGACGATCGAGGCGCCCGCCCAGCGCACCGCGCGGACCCGGCCCCACTTCATCGCCAGGACATCCTCGCCGTTCAGGAGGATCTCCCCGCTGACCTTCGTGCCCGCGGGGAGGAGGCGCAGCAGGGCGAGGGCGAGGGTCGACTTGCCGCAGCCCGACTCGCCCGCGATGCCGAGCTTGTGGCCCGCCTCGACGGACAGGTTCACGCCGCGGACGGCCTGGGCCCCTCCGGCGTACGTCACTTCGAGGTCACGTACTTCGAGAAGCGTCATGACCGCACCCCCAGCTTCGGGTTGAGGACGGACTCGATCGCGCGGCCGCACAGTGTGAACGAGAGCGCCACGACGGCGATGGCGATGCCGGGCGGTGCCAGGTACCACCAGTCGCCCGCGCTCACCGCGCCCGCCTCGCGCGCGTCCTGGAGCATGCCGCCCCACGACGTGACGGTCGGGTCGGACAGGCCGAGGAAGGCGAGGGTCGCCTCCGTGAGGATCGCGGACGAGATGATCATCGTGGTCTGGGCGAGGACCAGCGGCATCACGTTCGGCAGCACGTGCCGGGTCATGACGTGGCCGTGGCCGCCACCCAGGGCGCGGGCCCGCTCGATGTACGGGCGGGACTCCACGGCCAGCGTCTGCGCGCGCACGAGCCGGGCCGTGGTCGGCCAGGTCGTCACGCCGATCGCGATGACGACGGTCCACATCGAGCGGTCCATCACGGTCGCGAGCGCGATGGCGAGGACCAGTGTCGGCATCACCAGGAACCAGTCCGTGATGCGCATCAGGACGGTCGCGTACCAGCCGCGGAAGTGCCCGGCGACGATCCCGATGACCGTGCCGATCGCCACGCACAGGAACGCGGCGAGCAGACCCACGGTGAGCGAGACGCGCGCCCCGTACACGAGAAGCGCGAGCACGCTGCGGCCGAACTGGTCGGTGCCCAGCGGGAATTCGGCGCTCGGCCCTTCGAGCGGGCCGCCGGGCGCGTCCGTCACCGACTGCGCGTCCTTCCCGACCAGGACGGGCGCGAGGACCGCGACGAGCGCGATCAGGATCAGCAGGCCGAGGCCCCACAGGCCGCCCTTGTGCGCACGGTACGAGCGCCAGAAGCGGACCATGGACCGACGCTTGCGGGCGCGCGCCAGGGCACGCGCGCTCACGGGTGCCGTCGTGGTTGTCGTCATCGGCCCACCCTCGGGTCGAGCAGCGGATAGAGGATGTCGGCGAGGGTGTTCGCGAGGATCACCGCGGTGGCGAAGACGAAGAACAGGCCCTGGACGAGCGGGAGATCGGGCACGGAGAGCGCCTGGTAGAAGAGGCCGCCGAGGCCCGGCCAGGAGAAGACCGTCTCGACGAGGATCTGCCCCGCCACCACGTGCCCGAGGTTGACGAACATCAGGGTGAAGGTGGGCAGCATCGCGTTCGGCACCGCGTGCTTGCGGCGCACGACGTCGTCGCGCAGACCTTTCGCGCGCGCCGTCGTCAGGTAGTCGCTGCCCATCTCGTCGAGCAGCGAGGAGCGCATGACGAGCAGCGTCTGCGCGTAGCCGACCGCGACCAGCGTGATCACCGGCAGGACCAGATGGTGCGCTACGTCGATGACGTACGCGAATCCGCTCTCACCGCCCGATTCGAGGCCGCCGGTGGGGAACATGCCCGGGATCGGACCGATGCCGACCGCGAACACGATGATGAGGAGCAGGCCCAGCCAGAAGGAGGGGATCGAGTACAGGGTCAGCGCGAACGCCGTGTTGAAGCGGTCGCTGCGCGATCCGTTGCGCCACGCCGTGCGCGTGCCCAGCCAGATGCCGAGCGCCGAGTACAGGACGTACGACGTGCCCGTCAGGAGCAGGGTCGCGGGGAGCGCGTCGGTGATCTTGTCGATGACCGGGGTGTGGAACTGGTACGACATCCCGAAGTCGCCGGTGAGCGCGTCCCCGATGTACGACGTGAACTGCTTCCACATCGGCTGGTCGAGGCCGAACTGGTGGCGCAGGTTCTCCAGTTGCTGCGCGGAGACGGGACGGCCGCCGGTCATCTGCTTGACCGGGTCGCTCGGGATGAGGCGGAAGAGGAAGAAGCTCGTGACGAGGACGGCGAAGAGCGAGACCGCCGCTCCCACGATCTTCGCCGCGGCGTACTGGAGGTACGCCTTGGTGTTGCGGGCCCGTGGGCCGCGGGCGGCCGGCGACGGCCCCACCTCGGTGGGGTCGCCGGCGGCCTGCGTCGCGGACTGCACGAGCGCCGGAGTGCTGTCAGCAGCCATGGTTCAGGTGCTCTCTTACTCGCGGTCGTCCGCGGTCGTCCGGCGGCGCATCGCGAAGAACACGCCTCCGCCGATCACCAGGAGCGCGGCGACCACGATCCCGATCACGACCCCGGTGGAGCTGCCCGAGTCCGACGAGTCACCGCTGTCCGACGAGGACGCCGGGACGGCCGACCACCAGCTCCAGTAGCCGTCCTGGCCGTAGATGTTGCCGGCCGCGGTGGGCATGGTCTGGATGGACTTGATCTGGTCGGTGCGGTACGCCTCGACCGCGTTCGGGTACGCCATGACGTTCATGTACCCGGAGTCGTACAGCCACGACTCCATCTGCTTGACGATGTCGGCCCGTTTGGCGGGGTCGTACTCGGCCAGCTGCTTCTGGTAGAGCTCGTCGTACTTCTTGTCGCAGATGAAGTTGTCGGTGGCGGCGCTCTCCTTCGCCTTGGTGGGCAGGGCGGCGCACGTGTGGATGCCGAGGACGAAGTCCGGGTCCGGGTTCACCGACCAGCCGTCGAAGGCGAGGTCGTACTCACCGGCGTACCAGGGCACGGAGACGTCGTCCATGCAGTCGACCTTGAGGCCGATGCCGAGCTTGCCCCACCACTCCTTGAGGTACTTGCCGATCGCCTTGTCGTTCGGGTCGGTCGCGTGGCACAGGATGCGGAAGTCGAGCGGCTTGCCGTCCTTGCCGACGCGCTTGTCGCCCTTCATCTTGTAGCCCGCGTCGTCGAGCAGCTTGGCCGCGGCCGTGGTGTCGTAACTCAGCTTCTGGCTGTCCGAGGGCTGCCAGAAGTAGTCCTTGAAGCGCGGCGGGATGTAGCCCTCGCCCTGGACCGCGTGGCCCTGGAAGACCTTCTCGACGATGGTCTTGGTGTCGACCGAGCGGAACAGCGCCTGGCGCACCTTCTGGTCGAGCAGCGCCTTGTTGCCGTCGCCGAACTTCTTGCCGTCCTTGGTCCGCGCGCCGGGGTTGGTGGCGATCGCGTAGAAGCGGCGGCCCGGGCCCTCGTTGACCTTGATGTTCTTCTCGCCCTTGAGAGACGCCGCCTGAGCGGGCGTCAGGGCGGGGGAACCCGCGACGAAGGAGACCTCGCCCTTGCGCAGCGCGGCGACCGCGGCGTCCTGGTCCTTGTACGTCTTGAAGACGATCTCGTCGAACTGCGGCTTCCCGGTCTTGCGCCAGAAGTCCTTGTTGCGCTCCAGCTTCACGTACTGGTCGGTCTTGTAGCCGGTCAGCACGTACGGGCCGTTGCCGACGACGGGGAACTTCTCGTCGTTGTTGAACTTCGAGTAGTCCTTGACGTCCTTCCAGACGTGCTCGGGCACGATCGGCACGTCCAGCGCCGTCATGGTCGCCTGCGGCTTCTTGAGCTCGATGACCAGCTGGGTGTCGCTGGGCGCCGTGACCTTCTTGAAGTTGCCGACGAAGGAGCCGTTCGCGGTGGCCGCGCCCTCGTCCGTCATCATCTTGTTGAACGTGAAGGCGGCGTCCTTGGCCGTCGCCTTCTGACCGTCCGACCACTTCGAGTCGTCGCGGATCGTGTACGTCCACGTCAACTTGTCCGGCGAGGGCTCCCACTTGGTGGCGAAGCCGGGGATGACGTGGTTGTCCTTGGCGTCGTAGTTCGTCAGGAACTCGTTGGTGAGGCGGAGGATGCTCGTACTGAGCAGGCGCTGCGCCAGGAACGGGCTCAGCGAGTCGACGCTCTGCGCGACCGCCACCGTGAGCGTCGTCTTGTCGCCGCCGTCTTTGGCCTGGGCCTCTTGGGGAACCGGGTTGAGCGGCGTGGCCAGAGCGGCCGTCAGGGAGAACGCGGCGAGACCGGCCGCCAGGAGAGTTCTGTGGTGCGGATGTTGCTGAGCTTGTTTGTTCATCGGTCGGGGACCTCGCGCATCGCTCGCACAGCATGGGCATGGCTGAATGAAGTGTGTGTTTATCAGCGGCTGTTGAGGCCCGTCAACGGCAGGTGAACCCCATGTGGCCTGCGGAAATAACGAGTTGACCTGCATTTCACGCACATTGGTCGAGACCTCTGACGCTTTGCAGGCCAGGGCCTGACGCCCGCAATGCGGTAAAGAGCGAGAAAGGCCCGCACCGTCCAACGGTGCGGGCCTTTCGGGGAGTTGTCACTGCTGAGGGGGTTGCGGCTGCTGCCAGCCGGGGGGCGGACCGGGCTGCCCCTGGGGCTGCCCCTGGGGCTGCCCCTGCTGCTGCGGCGGGGGCGGCGGGGTCTGCCAGCCGGGCTGCGGTCCGGGCTGACCCGGCTGGGCGGGCGGACCTTGAGGCGGCATGCCCTGCGGGGGCTGTCCCTGCTGCGGCGGGTACGGGGCCTGCGGCTGCTGGCCGGGGTACGGCTGCTGGCCGGGATAGGGCTGCTGCGGCTGCTGCTGGTAGCCGGGCATCGGCGGGGCCATGGTGGGCGGCTGCTGGCCGTCCGCCTGGGTCCACAGGCCCTGCTGCTGCTGGGCCCGCACGAAGTCCTCGGCGACCATCGCGGAGAGGTTGAAGTACGCCTCGCGCACCTTCGGCCGCATCATGTCGAGGTCGACCTCGGCGCCGGCCGCCAGGTGCTCGTCGAACGGGACCACGACGACACCGCGGCAGCGCGTCTCGAAGTGGCTGACGATGTCCTCGACCTTGATCATCTTGCCGGTCTCGCGGACCCCGGAGATGACCGTGATCGAGCGCGAGACGAGGTCCGCGTACCCGTGCGCGGAGAGCCAGTCGAGCGTCGTGCTCGCGCTGCTCGCACCGTCGACGGACGGGGTCGAGATGATGATCAACTGGTCGGCGAGGTCGAGGACTCCGCGCATCGCGGAGTACAGCAGGCCGGTGCCCGAGTCGGTCAGGATGATCGGGTACTGCTTGCCGAGCACGTCGATCGCGCTGCGGTAGTCCTCGTCGTTGAACGTCGTCGAGACCGCCGGGTCCACGTCGTTCGCGATGATCTCCAGGCCGGACGGCGCCTGAGACGTGAACCGCCGGATGTCCATGTACGAGTGCAGGTGCGGGATCGACTGCACCAGGTCGCGGATGGTCGCACCGGTCTCGCGGCGCACGCGGCGGCCCAGAGTGCCCGCGTCCGGGTTGGCGTCGATCGCGAGGATCTTGTCCTGGCGCTCGGTGGCGAGGGTCGCGCCGAGCGCGGTGGTCGTGGTCGTCTTGCCGACGCCGCCCTTGAGGCTGATCACGGCGATGCGGTAGCAGGACAGGACGGGCGTGCGGATCAGGTCCAGCTTCCGCTGCCGCTCGGCCTCTTCCTTCTTGCCGCCGAGCTTGAAGCGGTTGCCGCTGCCGCCGGGACGGCTGCTCTTCGCCTTCTGCTTCTTGTTGTTGAGCAGCCGGTCGGCCGACAGCTCGACGGCCGCGGTGTAGCCGAGCGGAGCCCCGCCGACGTTCGTGGGCTGGCGCTGGTCGTGCTGCATGGGCTGCGGCCAGGCGGCACCGGTGCGGGGGTCGGCGGGCGGGGGGTACTGGCCCGGAGCCGGGGGCTGCGCCTGCGGCTGGGGCTGGGGCTGGGCGTGAGGCTGCGGCTGCGCGTGCGGCTGCTGCTGGGGGAAGCCGTAACCGCCGTGCGGGGCAGGGGGGTTGGGGCCGGGGGCGGGAGGCTGCTGCTGCGGGAAGCCGTAGCCGCTCTGCGGGGCGGGCGGCTGAGCGTGGGGCTGCGCCGGCGGCTGCGCCTGCTGCTGGGGGAAGCCGTAACCGCCCTGTGGGGCAGGGGAGTTGGGGGCCACGGGCTGAGGAGGCGCGGGAGCCGGGGCCGGGGCCGGAGCCGGCGGCTGGGGCTGGGCGGCCGCCGGGGGCTGCGCGGGCCAGGCCTCCGGAGCGGTGGGTGCTGTGGGCGCGACCGGAGCGGTGGGGGCCGTGGGCGCGGCCGAGGCGGCAGGCGCGACAGGTGCGGCGGCCGGGGGCTGCTGCTGGCCCGGGGCCGGTTCGGTCCACTGCTGGGCGGCGGGCGGCGCGGCCGGCTGGAACGCCGGGGGCAGCGGCGGGACTCCGCCTTCCGGCGCGGGCGGGGGAGTCCAGGCGGCGGGCGCGTCCGGTACGTGGGTGACGTCGGCGGGGGTGCTCGGCGCGGCCGGGGCTTCCTCGGCGGTGCCGGCGTCGTCCGCGCTGCCCGCGCTGTCCGCCTCGGCGGCGACCGGCTGCTCGGGGGTCTCGACGGGCTCAGGGGCCTTGAGGGCCTCGGGAGCCTCAGAAATCGCGACGGCCTCGGGAGCCGCGGCCGTGGCCTCGGTCTCCGCCGTGTTGTCGTCGTCCGCGTCGGCGGCGCGCAGCGCGAAGTCCCCGCTGTCGGCCGAGGCGTCCGAACCGTCCGAACGGACCGACCCGTCCGGGCCCTCGGCGGCGTCGCCCTCCGTGCTGTGCGCGTCGACCCAGGATCGAGGCGTCTCGGACCCCTCGGCCGACGACTCGGCCGGCTCGGCCTTCTCCTCGGCCCTGTCCTCGTTCTTCTCCTCGGCCTTCTGCTCACCCAGCGCCGACAGCTCCGCGAACTCCCGCTTCAGCGCGGCCGCGGAGAACTTCATCGTGGCGCCGCTCTCCAGATCCCCGCTCCCGGAATCGCCCGGAGCCGGAGCCGGCGCAGGGGCAGGTGCCGGCACGGGTGCAGGCGCGGGCGGCTCAGGCGTACCGGCCGCCCCCGACGCGTTCTGCGTGTACCAGGCCGGAGGGGCGTAGTCGATGGTGAACTCGCCCGTCATCTCGACACTGGACTCCGCGTCGGACTGATCATCGACGGGTGAATCCCAGCCCCCGCGGATTCCGTCCCGATCGCTGTTCACAATGCCTCCTGGTGTGGTCGAGCACCTACCGCCGTACGCGCCCACCCGCACACGGGTGCCCGCAACACGTTCAACCCCAGCCTAATCACGAAAACCGGGTGCACGGCAGGCCCATCCACCCCGTCCCGGCTGTCCGCTGCGTCACGCGGGGCCCGGAGCGCGCGGGCCCGGCAGGACGTACATCAAAACGTGACGAACAAACCCGTCCGCATAGGGCACTTGACGAGAAATGCCCGAATCACCCGCAAAGGCACGGGAGTCCACAGTCGGGTCATGACCGTCATGACGGTCATGACGATCCGGCCGGTCAGTCCATCCGCCGCGCGGTCCCCAGCAACCCGTTCTCCGCGTCCGTCGCCTGCGTCATCACGTACTGCCGGTCGCGGTCGGTGCACCACAGCGTCACGCCGTCGGCGAGGGTCGGCAGCGACTCGTACTCCCCGCGCGGGAGCCCTATGACGCGACCGATCTCACTCGCCTCGTCCGGCGACACCCGCTGCACGCCGACGAGCCGGGCCTGCCGCATGAGGCGCGGCGCGACCGGGCTCAGGTACGGCAGCAGTGTCAGGACGGACTGCCACGGCGCGGAGGCGACCCGCCCGCGCGGCGGCCGCATGCCGCAGTCGCGGATGACGAGCACCGGGCCGCCGGCCGAGGCGCCCTGCGGCGGCACCCGCCCCACGTCGTGCACGGTCATCCCGGACTGCCCGCCGCCGACCGCCTGGACGAGCTGCGCCCACTGCTGCGCACGGCCCGTCTCGACGGCGACCCGCGCCCCGGTCGCGGCCGCCCGCAGCGCGAGCACCTGCGCGGTCCACAGGCCGCCGATGAGCACGATGTCGTACGGCGTCGGGCGGTTGATGCCCATGACGGCGGGCTGGCCCTCGGCGTCCACGCCGACGACCACGCCGTCGTCGCCGATCGGCAGGGCGAGGGAGTCCATCTGCTCGACGGACAGCGTGTGCCGCGCGTGGCGCGGGCCGAGCAGGCCGAAGCCGGTGCGCAGCCGCTCGCCGAACTCGGTGACCTGAGTCGTCATGGCCATCAGCGGGCACCTCCGAGCGGCAACGTGGCCAGTACGCCGGGCAGTTGTTCACGGTCGAGCCGGACGAGACCGGTCCGCACCTGGCGCGCGGCCCGCTCCAGGTCGCGCCGCGCGGTGGTCAGTTCGCTGTCGCTGCGGCCGGTGATGCGCATGTGGCCGGTCATCGTCACGTCCTGCTGGTCGCCCTTGGCGAGCGTCAGACTGAAGGTCGTCGCCAGCGCGGGGACCGTCGTCAGCTGTGCGACGAGCTGCGGCAACTGGACGGTGTCCGGGCCCAGTTGGGGCCAGCGGCGCACCCAGTACGTCGTGTGGCGGCGGTTGTCGCACCGCCAGCTGCGGCCCTCTTCCTCGGTGCGCCGCTGCGGCGCCTCGCTCCGACCGGCCTGCGCCGTCACCATCGGGTTCGCGCACGCGGACGTGGCGACCGCGGCGACGAGCTCCTCCTCGGTGAGCACGCTCGCCCGGAACCCGGCACCGCTCAGCCGGCTCGACAGGTGCTCGGCCACGCGCGCCAGGCACTTCTGCGCCCCGACCACGCCGCCCCCGCGCGCGGCGACGGCCTCCGGGCACAGCTCCGGGTCGAGCTTCAGGGCGATCCAGGTGATGCGCACCGCGGGGGAGCCCGTCTGCGCCTGAAGCGGCGCATAGTTGCTCACCGCCACCGACTGCTGCGGCAGGTGGAGCGCGGGCGCGGGCTGCGTGTGCAGCACGATCTGCGCGGACTCCAGCGTGATGTCGTCCACCTCAAGGGCGTCCCGCACGATGCCGACGGGCAGCGGGCGGCGGCTGCGCTCGGCGCGCAGCGCGGTCGCGTCCGACTCGACCTGGAGGACCGCGGTCAGGAACCCGCCGTCACCGACCATGCCGACCGGGCGCTGGTCCCGGTCGTCACCACGGTTGTGGCTGTACGTGCGCAGGCTCGGGTCGCACTCGACGGCGGGCGCCAGTCCGGGCTCGGTCCCCGGCGGCACCGGCGTGTTCGCCGCGCGCCGCCGACGGGAGCGCAGCGCGAGCACGGTGCCGAGCCACTCCGGCAGGGAGCGCCCCCGGCGTCGTACGAGAGCGAGGAGCAGGAGCAGCGCGGCGACGGCGCCCGTGGCGATGAGCGCGACGGTGCCGATCACCCAGCCGACCACGACGAGCGCGGCGGCCAGCTCGATCATCACGAGCCGCTGCACGGCGAACGAGCCGCCGCGCCCCGAACGGGACTTCAGATGCGGCGCAACAGGCCCTCGATAGGGCGCCGCCGCATTCCCCGTACGGGAATTCTGTGCAGGCGTGTGTGACATGTGTGAAGGGGTCGGGGAGCCCGGCTGCGAGGGGTCACCCGATCGTGATCCCGAGCCTGATCTCGATCGTGAACCCGATTGCGACCGCGATCGAGTCCGCGTTGCGGAAGCCATCACTCAAAACCCCCCGAACTCTCCCGAAATCCCATACGCAAAGGCCTCATAGAAGGCTTCACAGTCCTCGTGCGGTCCGCGTGCAGTGCTCGCTCTGCCGTCGCCGGAAAGCCTCAGCACCCTACCCGTGCCACACGCACAACGTCGTAACAGGCATAGTAGGGGCCGGGTCTGACAGCCACGGCAGTCGCACAGCGCACCGGGGCACCACAGTCACCGAAAGACGGGGGAGCGGTAAGCGGCCCCCACGGCTCCGCACGGGGAGAGAGCGGACACAGATGGCATCACGGCGGGACGAACTCAACGCCTACACCTTCGCGAAGCGCCGCACCCTGGCGTCCTTCCTGCAGCCCTCTCCTTCGGGCTCCGAGGAAGGCGCCCCGAGGCCGCTGCGGGCGGTGCTGCCCGGCACGATCGTCGGCGTCGTGGTCCTGGCGGTCTTCGGCGGCATCGGCCTGTTCAGCCCCACGGCACCCAAGGGCTGGAAGACGCCGTACGCGAACGTCATCGTGGCGAGCAAGTCCACGACGCGTTACGTGATCATGGAGACGGGCGCGCGGACCGGCAAGAAGAAGCAGCGGCAGGCCCAGCTCCACCCCGTCCTCAACATGGCCTCCGCCAAGCTCCTGCTCGCCGACGGCCACCAGGACAGCGTGATGACCGTCGAGGAGTCGGTGCTCGACAGCGGCAAGATCCCGCACGGCGTCACCGTCGGCATCCCGTACGCCCCCGACCGTCTGCCCTCCGCGAAGGAAGCCGCCGCCGCCAAGCGCTGGATGGTGTGCGAGCGCCCCACCAGCGGCGGCGAGGTCCAGCAGGCGACGTTCGTGCTCGGCAAGGACGACCGCAGGCAGACCGACAACACCAGCCGGCTCACCGGCGGCGAGCTGATGTACGTGGTCTCCGACGACAAGGCCAAGAAGGAGTACGTCGTCGACGCGCGCGGCACCAAGTACGCGGTGTCCGCGGCGAACGACATCGAGAAGCAGCAGCTGCTGCGTGCCCTCGACGCCGACGGCCGCACGCCCCAGAAGGTCTCCGACGAGTGGCTGGCCACGCTGCACGACGGCACGCCCGTCTCCTTCCCGTCGGTGGGCGCGGCCGCAGGCTCCCCTTCGCGCAACAACGGT
This sequence comes from Streptomyces sp. NPDC052225, assembly GCF_040679615.1. Lineage (NCBI taxonomy): Bacteria > Bacillati > Actinomycetota > Actinomycetes > Kitasatosporales > Streptomycetaceae > Streptomyces > Streptomyces sp. NPDC052225. The sequence goes on from NZ_JBFAVD010000033.1 coordinate 26,994, forward strand.
TCCCTGGACGCGTCCGCCAACAAGGTCGGCAAGGTCCTGGTCACCGAGAACGCCACGAACGGCGTGCAGTACTACGTGGTCCTCGCCGACCGCATCGCCACGGTCACCCCCTTCACGGCGCAGCTCCTGCTCGCCTCCAAGGACCTCTCCGCGGTGAACCCGAGCAGTGAGGCCCAGAAGGTCGCGCTCGGCCAGATCGTCACCGACGGCCGCTTCGCCGACGACAAGAACTGGCCCACGCGGCACGCGAAGACCATCAACGACGCGACCGCCACGACCCACGGCCGCAACGTCATCTGCAACACCCTGCGCGGCGTCGGCGCGAGCAACTCCACCAGCCTCAGCACCTGGGCGGGCGACGACTTCCCCGTTCCGCTGGCCACCGGCTCCTCCAGCACGTACGTGACCCCCGGCTCCGGCCAGCTCTTCCGCCAGGTCCAGGGCACGGACAACTCCGGCGGCACCTTCCTCGTCACCGACACCGGCCTGCGGTACGCGCTCCAGTCCAACAGCGACGGCGACGCGGACGGCAAGGGCGTCGGCCTCTCCGAGAAGCAGCGCAAGGAGCTGCTCCAGGAGGCACGGATCGCGCAGACCCGCCTGGGGTACGAGAACACGCCCACGACCGACATCCCGCTCGAGTGGGCGAAGCTCCTGCCCACGGGCCCGCGCCTGTCGATCGGCGCGGCCAGCCAGCCGCAGGGTTCGTAGGCGTACGGGGGACAGGACCAACTCATGCTCATGGGACACGCAAGGCATGTCCGGGCGACCGGGGCCCGCAAGGCCGCGCTGGTCGCCACGGCGACGGCCCTCACCGCGGCCGCCACGCTGGCGACCACCTTCCTGCTGCCCGCGGCTCCCGCCGCCGCGGCCGACCAGTGCGAGTTCGGCAAGACCACGTACAAGGGCCGCCCCTGGGCGCTCCAGCGCGTCAACCTCGACGAGCTGTGGCAGGAGGCGACCGGAAAGAACGTGCAGGTCGCCGTCATCGACACGGGCGTGGCCGTGAACAACAAGCAGCTCGCGCCGGCCGTCGAGAAGGGCAGCGGCAAGAACCTCCTCCCCAAGAAGAACAAGAAGGGGGAGAAGATCGAGGACTGGGGCAACGCGTACGGCACGACGGACACCGTCGGCCACGGCACGCGCGTCGCCGGCATCATCGCCGCCCGCAAGACCGAGGGCACCGGCTTCGAAGGCCTGGCACCGGACGCGAAGATCATCCCGATCAAGCAGAACGACGCCGAGGGCACCGGCACCGCCGAGACCCTCGCCGACGCGATCGACCACGCCGTCGCCAAGGGCGCCGACGTCATCAACATCTCGCAGGACACGTCGAACGCGGCGAAGCCGACCCCGCGCCTCCAACAGGCGGTGAACGCGGCCCTCGACAAGAAGATCGTCGTCGTGGCCTCCGCGGGCAACGACGGCATGGGCGGCAGGTCCGGCCGCACCTACCCGGCCTCGTACCCCGGCGTCCTCGCCGTCGCGGCGTCCGACCGCAACAACGAACGCGCCGCCTTCTCCCAGGCCGGCGACTGGGTCGGCGTGGCCGCCCCCGGCGTCGACATGGTCTCCACCGTCCCGATGGGCGGCCAGTGCGCCGACAGCGGTACGAGCTTCTCGGCCCCGTACGTCGCGGCCGTCGCCGCCCTCCTGAAGGAGAAGCACCCCGACTGGACCGCGGCCGAGATCGTCGCCCAGATCGAACAGACCGCGGAGCGCTCGGTCCCCGGCAAGGACGCGTACGTGGGCTGGGGCGTGATCGACCCGGTGGCCGCGCTGACCGACGACGACCACCCGATCGAGTCCCCGTCCCCGCACGAGGCGGGCCCCCGCGCGCAGGCCCCCATGGTCCCCCCGGCCCACTTCGGCGAGACGGCCGACGAACGCAACTCCCGCCTGGGCACGTACGCCGCACTCGGCGCGCTCGTCCTGGTCGTCGGCCTCACCGGCACGGCCGTCGCGGTCCGCGACGCCCGCCGCCGCAAGGCGGGCACCCGCCCGTGACCGGCATGGCCGTCGTCGTCCTCGCCCTCGCGGCGGTGCTCGTCGCGATGGCCTGCGCCAAGGCGGACTGGGTCCGCTCGATCCGCCGCCGCACCTACCCCTCGGGCGCCGAACTCCCCACGGCCGCCTTCGTGGTGGCCCGCGTGGTGCTCCTGACGATGGCGGCCCTCAGTATCTGGCAGGGCGCGCAGATGCTGGCGCTGAACAGCAACGGAAAGTGGTCCGACGCGGAGCTGACGAACGCGGTCACCCAGACGACGGACGACCTGGACGGCTACTGGTACCGCGTCGACAACCTGACGGGCGACAACGTCTACTTCGACGACTACGCGACCCTCATAGAGGACACGGTCATCCGCCACGGAGGCGGCGGCGCCCCCCAGTCAGGCATCGGGGCGACCCCGACCTCCGGCGACCCGGCCACCGACGGCGACTACACGGTCCAGGCGGACGGCACGGACAAGGCCTACTGCCTGCACGTCGAGACCATCCGCTACAAGAAGCAGGACCGTACGCCGCCGGGGATCACGGGCGGTGCGGGCAGCGGGAGTTACAAGGAACTCGCGTACAGGTTGAGAGTGACATCACGGAAGGGGCAATGCTGACGGTCGCCGGCGACGGCATTACTGACGCGCCCGCGGCGGGGAGCCCTGCTCACATCTGGATCAGGTATCCGGGAATTCCCAGCGCGACAATTCCTCCCAGGAACACCGCGGCAGCGATCTTCAGTCGTCCCCGGCGGCTCAGCTCCGTCGCGGCCACGCAGACAAGGCAGGCCGCGCCGGCAAGGACCGCGTTCACCCCCGCGCCCCTCTGGGCCTGCTGTACGAGACTGCCGAGCATGCCGGCCGTCATGACCGCGCCCACCAGCATGTAGGCCTGGCGCCTTCGCTCCTGTTCGGAGCCGCTCGAGGGGGAGCCGTTGTCGTGGTGAGGCAATTCCATGGCTTCAGAGCCTTCCTGCTACGGCGATGACGATGAGACCGGCCACGCAGACCGCGAGCGCGGCGAGGAGAAGTCTCCAGGTGCGTGCTTGTCGGGCTCGGATCAGCAGCCAGACGGTGAGGCCCACCACGAGGAGCGCTGCTGCCGACGCGACGACGACGGATGTGGCATAGCCGGACCCCACGCTCGCCACGGTCATTCCGATCACCATGAGAGCCCGGACAGCAACCAGGGCCGTCACGGTGGCGGTGAGCAGGTAGGTACTGCGCCAGTTGCGATCGTCAACTCGAGCCAACGATTCCACCGAGCCGAGTGAATCCGATTCGCCTCCGAGGCGACTGGGGGCGCTGCTGAAGCCCCTTTTCCCGTGCTTGTCGTTCGTCACGACAGGCACACTACAGAGGTGCGAACTCGGTGCGGCTGCGCCGAGTTCTCCCGACGTCGTAAGTACGTGCGATTGTGAATCGCGAACGAGTCGGCCTGGGATACTCTGCCTGCCCACACGGCGGCACCCCAGCGGGGAAAGAGCGAGAGGCGCACATGCATCTGAAGGTGACACCTTCCGACCTTGAGGGGTACGGCCGGCAGATCGGGCGCGCGGCGGAAGATGTTGTGGCGTTCAAGGGGCATTGCTCCAAGTACACCCGTATCGGCGCCTCCAGCCAAGGTCTCATCAACCTCGCGCTGACCACGCATGCCGCCACCGTTCAGGAGGTGACAGGCGCTTTCGACAAGTTGTACGACATCTTGACGGCCGCGAGTGCAGAACTGGAAAAGACTGCGGCCTATTACGTCAGGACGGATCGAGCTGTCGCGGCTCGTGTGGATGCGACGTATTCGCAAGTGAAGCGCCCTGCTAAGTAGCCGTGTAAGGAACTGTGAAGGAAGCCGAGGGCGGCGTTGAATGTCCGATTTCACTGATGTCAAGGAACCGACATCGCTCCTGCACGCGCCATCTGCGCCTGATGAACTCTCTCAAGGTCCCATCCTCGACACCTTCAACGACTGCTCGGATCTGGTGAGCCCCACGTACTGGGTGACCGAGGCGTACAACGCTGTCTTCGGTTTCAACCCTCTGGACGAAGTCGTTCAATGGTTCGCGGGGGACTGGGAGTCTTTTGCCAAGTGCGGCAATATTTGGGAGCAACTGGGCAATGCGGTCGCTGCGGTCTCCGAAAATGTCGAGAGCGGTAACGGCACTCTCGATGTCACGTGGGACGGTCGGGCCGCCGACGCCGCCTACAAGTACTTCTTTGACCTCGCCGTCAAACTTGACGCGGTCAAGGACCAGTTCGCCAAGCTGAAGACCGAATACGACCATCTCTCGCACGCCGCGTACTCCGCGGCAGAGGCGGCCAAGGGCTATCTCGGCGGAATCATCGACGGCCTGCTCATCACGGCGATCGAACTCTCGGCGGGAACTCTGCTGTCGTGGACGGGTGCCGGTGCGGTGATCGGGTACGGCCTGGCCGCCCTGGAAGTCATCAAAATGCTGAAACTTTGGTCCAGCGTCACCGGGGTTCTTGGTGACGCGCAGACCATCGTCAATGGGGCCGTCGGTTTCATCGAGACCGTCGCCGCGACGCTGTACGGAACCCTCTCCACGTTCCCGGAGGTCGGATACTACGACCACCCGAGTCCTGCGATCTGACCCCACTGCACAAGGAGTTGCACTGTGCCTGCCGACGATGAACGCCAGATCGGTGACGCAGACCTGATGGATATCACCCGCGGGGATCAAGCGCGGGCTCGTTCGCTACGGAAGTCCCTGCAGAGACTCTCACAAGGATTACCTTCGGGTGATCCGCTGCGCGAAATGGCCCGCGAAGTTCTCAGCGGCCGTGTTGGTCTACGTGAGGCCGCACGCATCCCTGCTTACTCGGACGCGCTGGGCGAGCGAATGATGGAGGGGTACAGGGAGTACGAGCGCCTGTCTGCTCAAGAGCGCAGAGAACAAGAACAGGCGGCGCGGGCGTACTTGGCGGAGCAAAAGACGGAGATCGAGGAAGAACGTCGCGGGCGCAGGCCCTGAAAGCGGGCGCGACGTGGCTCCGCATCATTGTCGGGCAGCTGTCCAGGCCTGCGCAGGGATGTGGTCCAGCGCATCGGAGAGGTGGTTCAGCCCGTCATCGAGGGTCTGCGGCGACAGGGTGCCGGTGTACCACGTGAACAACTCGTCCTCGCGAACACGGATCGGGGACTTCAAGGCGCGCCGATCCGAGAGCAGGAAGGTCATCAGGCCGCTGTCGAGGACGTTCCGGGCGAATGCCTCGTCGCGGGTGTCGAGCCGGAACTTCTTGTCGAACTCGGGGATGCCGAGCAGTTTCCTGGGTCCCCGCCCGAGCATCCTGTCGAACTTGCCCGGGCGACCGATCTGCATGAACGGCCCGGGGCCCGGCGCCGTGATCAGCATGACCGTCTCGAAGGTCAGTTTTCTCGATTCTCCGACGCCACTGCTGCCTGACAGCGGGTTGGAGTAGCGGTACTCGAAGCACTTGAACGAGCGGCCGCGGAACTCACCGGTGATGTAGTGCCACGCCGTGAGGTTGGAGCCGCTGCCCGGCATGGGGCCCACACCGCAGTACTCGGTGGCGCGTCCTGGGGCGCGCTTCTCATACGTCCAGGCGCGCTCCGCGGCTACGTGCTCGAGCTCCGCCCAGCCTCTCCGAATTCGCTTGTCTGATTGGCTACTGCGTACGAACTCCCTGATGACCAGGGTGAACATTCCCACGATGAAAGCGAAGAAGACGATCTTCACCAAGACCTCAACGAGCTGTTCCATGGGGCGAGAGTATGGCGGACCTGGCGAGGCCCGCGAACCACTGTCGGACTCGAAGCGAGGGCCGCCATCACGTTCGTGAGGATTGTTTGCTGGCCACGCGAAGGGCGCGTGGAGGGCGGCAACTTGACCGACTTTCAAAAGATCACGCTGAATATGCGCCGTCGTGAGCGACCTATGCTGTGCCCGCGGAAGAGGCCGTCGGTGCTTCTGCCCCCTTCTCGCTTCCCCCCTCACCATCGAATGGAACCCCCATGATCAAGTCCCGTCTGACCGCCGCCACCTGGACCCTCTCCGCCGTAGCCGCGGGCGCGCTCCTCGTCGGCTGCTCGGGATCGGTCAGCGTGGGGAGCACGGACCCGAAGGTGTCGAAGGGGAAGCTCGCGGACACCGTGGCCGAGCAGCTCGCCAAGACGACGGGGCAGCCGAAGCCGGACGTCACCTGCCCCGAGGACCTCGAGGGCAAGGTCGGCAACACCACCCGCTGCACGCTGACCGCGAGCGACGGCAGCACCCTGGGTATCAACGTCAAGGTCTCCGAGGTCGACGGCAAGAAGGTCAACTTCGACATCCAGGCCGACCAGACCCCCTCGCCGGCCGCGAGCTGACGCCGACGGCACGCACCGCGCTTCACACCCCCGCATCGAGCGCCGCCACCTCCTCCGCGCTCAGCTCGACCTCCGCCGCCCCCGCCGAGTCCACGATCGAGGCGGGCCGGCTGGCCCCCGGTACCGGAATCACCGCGGGGGACCGGCTCAGCAGCCACGCCAGCGCGATCCGCTGCGGGCTGACCCCGTGCTCGTACGCGACACGGTGGAAAGCGGTGTCGTACGAGGTCGGACGTGAAGGACCGTCGAGCGAGCTGCGGGTGATCCCGCCCAACGGGCTCCACGGCATGAACGCCAGACCGAGCCGCGTGCTCAACCGCAGCTCCTCCTCGCTGTCCCGCACGGCGGGCGAGTACTGGTTCTGTACGGAGACCAGCTCGGCACCGAGGATCGCGTGGGCCTCGCGGATCTGCTCGGCGGAGACGTTGGAGATCCCGGCCGCCCGGATCGTGCCCGCGTCGAGCAACTCCCGCAGGGCCCCCACGGACTCCGCCCACGGCACGTCCGGATCCGGCTTGTGCAACTGGTAGAGGCCGATCGCCTCGCCCCCGAGCCGCCGCAGTGACGCCTCGGCGGCGCGCTTGAGGTGGTCCGGGCGCGCGTCGACCGTCCACCCGCCGTCGCCGGGCCGCCCGCGCCCGCCCTTCGTGGCGACGAGCACGTCGGAGGTGTCGCCGCCGTAGCGGGCGAGGGCACGGGCGACGAGGCGTTCGTTGTGGCCGGCCTCGCCGGCGTGCCAGTGGTAGCTGTCGGCGGTGTCGATGAGCGTGACGCCGGCGTCGAGCGCGGCGTGCACGGTGGCCATCGCCCGCTTCTCGTCCGGCCGGTTCTCAATGGACAGCGGCATGGCGCCGAGCCCGACGGCGCTGACGGTGAACGGACCGAGTGCGCGGTACCGCATGATCAGACCTCCTTCACGGCGCCGGGAAGCCAGTCGCGGACGTCGGTGAAGACGAAACCGAGCTGCTTCGCGCGGGCGTTGCTCATCGCGTAATGCCGGTCGAACGAGAACGGCGAGGCCGCCTCGCCCGAGGCGACCGTCCGGTACACGGGCTCCCGGCCGACCTGCGAAGCGACCACGGACCCCAACTCCCGTACGTCGAGCGTCCCGTCGGAGCAGGCGTTGACCGCACCCGTGAAGGCGGCCTCGGTGGCCGCCCACGCCAGCAGCGCGGCCAGCTCCTCGTAATGGACGAAGACGGTCGGCAGCGCATCCGCGTGCACAGCGATGGCCTCCCCCTGCCGCACGCGCTCGACGTAGTGCGCGAGCCGGCCGGTGAACTCGCGTGCGCCGCCCCCGAGTACATGCGCGCTGCGCACGACGGCGACATCGAATCCGGCCTGCTGCGTGAACACCGCCTCGGCCTGCCGCTTGCCCTCCGCGTAGTGCGCCTCGACGTACGCCGCGTCGTGCCACGGCAGCCCGCCGTCCACCCGCCACGTCGCCGGGTCCACGGTCTCCTCCCGTACGAGGACGGAGTCGGGGACGTCGGGCAGCGCGGCGGACGCCGGATCGTAGACCTCGATCGTGGACGTCATGACGTAGCGCCGGGTGCGGCCTTCGAAGACGCGGGCGGCGATCGCGGCCTGCACCGGGGTGTAGCAGACCTGGTCGACGACCACGTCGAACGACCGCGAGCCGAGTACGGCGAGGAGCGCGGCCTCGTCGTCACGGTCGACGACGAGGTGCTCGGCCCCGGCCGGCGGCACGGTGGAGCCGCGGTTGATGACGGTGACGTGGTGCCCGGCGGCGAGCAGGCGCCGCACGAGAAGCTCGCCGAAGTACCGGCTCCCGCCGATGACGCAGACGCGTCGCGCCTGTTGGACCATTCGTATCGTTCCCATGCGCCCATCCTGAGCGGCTAGGGTCACCAGCAGAAGTGCCGACCTTCTGGGGCGGCATTAAGCACAACTGTTGACGGAACTGTTGACGGGGGACCGACCGGTGATCGACGTCCAACGGCTGCGCGTGCTGCGCGCCGTCGCGGAACACGGCAGCTTCAACCGGGCGGCCACCGCCCTGCGCCTCACCCCGTCCGCCGTCTCGCAGCACGTGGCCGCCCTCGAACGCAGCCTCGGCGCCCAGGTCGTGGCGCGCAGCACGCGCGGTGTCACGCTCACCCCGGCGGGCCGCGTCATGGTCGGCGCCGCCGAGTCCGTCGCCGCGGAACTCGCGCACGCCCGGCAGGAGGTCGACCGCCTCGGCGCGGGCCGCACCCAGCTCACCGTCGCCACGTTCACCAGCGGCGGCAGACTCCTGCTGCCCGCGGCCCTCGCCGACCTCACCGCCACGCACCCCGACATGGTCGTCCACGTGAAGGAGGCCGAGCCCGAGGACAGCCTGCCGCTGCTGCGCCAGGGTGCGGTGGACGTCGCGCTCGCCTACCACTTCGACGGCCCGTTGCCGCTCGGCACCGGCGGCAGCACGGCGGTGCGCTGGACGCCGCTCATCGAGGACCCCCTCCACGTCGTCCTGCCGACGGCGCATCCCCTCGCCGACCGGGCCACCCTCGACATCACCGACCTCGCGGCGGACCCCTGGGTCCTCGGCTGCCTCAAAACGGAGGCCTACCTACGCCGCTACGCCGAGCACGCCGGCTTCACCCCCGAGATCCGCGGCACGACCACCGACTACTTCTTCGCCCGCTCCCTCGTCGCCGCGGGCCTGGGCGTCTCCCTCATCCCGACCATCGCCCTGACCCCTCACCTGCCGGACGTCCGCACGATCCCGATCACGGCCCCTGCCCCGGCCCGGCACATCGGAGTCGCGACACTGCGCCGCCGCGATCATGCCGGGGCGGCGACGTTGGTCGAGTCACTGCGGACAGCGGTGGCCGGTGCCGGGCCCGCTCACTGACAGCTCGTCGACTCCTCGACCCCGTCCGTGTACCGCGCGATCAGAGTCTTCATGGCGGCCGCGTCCTCGTGCCCGGATCCGGTGGCCTGAACGCCGGTGTAGAGAACCTGCCCGGCATGCTCGCTGCTCCGACAGCCCTCGGTCTTGCCGAACCCCTCGCTGCCCGAGTAGACGAAGCGCCCGTCGTCGGTCCGGTGACCGAGCTTCTTCTCCGTAAGCCCCTGGGCGAAGTTCAGGACCGACATGTCGTTCCACCACTCCTGTGCGGTGTAGACGACCCGCTTCCCGTCCACGGAGACGGCACACCGACGGGCTCGATCGGTCGAGACGGTCTCCTCGACGGAGACCTTCTTCCCCGCGGGGAGGAACTTCGCGAGCGCGCCGGAGTCGACCGGGGAACCGCAGAGGGACTTCGGGACGGTGTATTCGCGTTGCTGCTTGTCGCCCTCGCCGTCGCCCGAGCATGCCGCGAGCGCGACGAGCAGAGCGGGCAGGGCGACGGCCACTCTCGCGCGGTGACCGCGACGCGACATCGGGGTGGGTTTCATGGGATCTCGCAGGTGCCGAAGGTCGGTTGGGGTGGGGTCAATTGCCGGTGGTGCTGCCCGGGGCCTGACCGTCGAGCACGGCCCGGGCGTTGATGTAGCCCTGGCGCGAGCCTTCGCGCGCCCAGGTGCCGATGTCGTCCGCGTTCTTCAAGTGGTATTCGTTCGCCGCGGTCTGGGCGCCCAGGGCGACGTACTCATTGTTGCGCGAAAGGCCTGCCTGCCAGCGGCTGCCCATCTCGTCCGAGGCCTTCTCCAGTGCATGGCCTTCGGCATCCTTGAACACGCCCTCGAGCACCGCGCTCGTAGCCGTACCAGCTGCACCTCCAACGGCCGCGCCCACCCAGGGAGTTGCGACGAACGACGTCCCGACGCCCACGACCGTGCCGACCGTGCCCGAGATGATGTTCTTGCGCTGGGAGACGCCGTAGTCGAAGTCCTTGTCCTCGTCGCCGGCCGGCTTGGCCAGCTCCTCCTGCCGCCCGAGGCCCAGGGTGCCGGAGACTTCACCGGAGCGTTCCGAGATGTACTTGACCGTCGTCTCCTGATCGTTGGAGAAACGCTGGTCGGCGGGAAGATCCGGGTCGAGGTGGTACGCCATGAGCTTGGACATGTAGGCCTCCTGACCCACCTCGACGGCAGCGTAGCCCTCCGGATTCTGTCCGACGGCGAACAGGAACTTGGTGACGTCCCTGTGGTTCACGGCGGCATCCGTACCGGCGACCGGATAGAGGTTCTCGATCTCCTTCCAGTCGCTCGAGTCCCTCGCGACGTCGGTCGTGGCCCGGTTGATGTCCGGAAGGTACTCGGAGGCCATCTGCCCCATGCTGTCCGACATGTAGCTGTTGCCGGTCAGCCGTTCGGGATCGTCCCCGACCGACGAGACGATGGCGTTGAACAGTTTCGCCTGGTCGGCACTGTGCGCGGGGGTGTCCGGCGTCGGTAGCTCGCCCGCCGGATGCCCGGTCGTCGCGGCTTCCAGGGCCTGCGCCAGGTTGTTCTGTCCGGTGTGGAGCGCATCGCCGTGGAGGTCGGTCTCCTCTGGCCACTTCCGGTCCTCGAAGAGGTACGAGAAGTTGCTGACCGCTTCCTTGTGACCGTCGCCCTTGGGCAGGTACTCCTCGTTGAAGAAGTCGGTGGCCGCGCCGGGGGAGTTGGACAGCCCCTTGAGGTATCCGGTGAGCGGGTCGGCGCCGCTGTCGTCGCCTATCCGGTTGAGCCAGGGCGTGTTCATCGAGCGCATCCACATACGGTTGTCCAGCTCGCCGTCGTGGGTGATCTTGCGTTCGGTCTCCATGAGCCGGGTGCCGTAGCTCTTCAGGAAGTCGTCGTCGTAGTCGCCTGTGCGCATCAGGTTGCTCATGACCTGGAAACCGCTGGGACCAAGGCTGTTGGGGCCGATCGTCTGGTCGCCCATCCTGATCATGTTGCCCTTCCAGCTGGTCATGTCGGCCGAGTCGCTCCGAGTGGCGGTGGCGAGCGTCAGACCGAGGTTGCGCTGGAGGTCGTCGAGCTTGTCGAGGCGTTCACGACCCACGTTCGGGTTCACGTGCGGGTCGTTGATGCCCTCCCAGAACTCGAGCGTCTTCTTCGGCCCGAGCTGGGTGGCGAACTGTTCGGCGAACAGCGGGTCGTCCTTGTACTTGTCCAAACCCGCGTTGATCTTGTCGAAGTCGGCGGGGGTGAGGTCCTTCGGGTTCTTCGCGGCGATCTTGGCGAGATCCTCGGCGGCCTTCACGGCGTCCGCCGCGGAGTCCCGGTCCTTGTAATCCGCGTCGGCGAAGCCCATCTGCGCCTGATCGGCGATCGCGGTCAGCACCTTGCTGGCCGAACTGTCGCTCTCCGAGGCCTTGTCGAGGATGCGCTGCACCTCGTCGCGGAGAGCGGTGACATCGCTCTCGTCGTGCTCGGGGACCGTCGTGCCCTTCGCGGCCCGGTCCGGGTGGATGTTCATGGTGACGGTGAAACCATGATCGCCGGTGCTGGTGACCGTCAGGTTCTTCTTGAGGCCGCGGTCGAGGGCGTCATCGAGATCCTTCTTGTACTGCTTCAGCTCGTCCCGGGTGTCGCTGAGGATCCGGTGGATGGTGTTGGCCTGCGTGTGGGCATCACTGAACTCGCCGGCGGTCTTGCCGACGAACTCCTTCGTGACCTGGGCGTTCAGGCCGGACCAGTCGGCGGTGTTGGCGGCTTTGTGCAGCCCGTCATCGGCCTGTTTCTTGAGCTCCGCCAGATGCCCCACGAGCAGGCTCCAGTCGGAGACCGCGTCGTCGAGGGTCTTGAAGTTGGCGAAGCGCAGCGCGTCGAGATCCATGAGCGATCGTTTCTCCTGTACGTCTCTGCCGCTGCTCGCTACTTCTTCGGCGGGTCGTAGGCGGGGTTCTTCTCACCGGGGGCGCCGACTCGTTCGTCGAACCCGGCATCCAGAGCGTCGATGCTGCTCATCTGCCGCTGGATGTAGTGCTCGTCACCGGCGTGAACCTTCTTGGTGACCTGCATGTGGTTCGAGATATGGGCGCACGCGTCCATCAGGGACTTCAGCTGCTCGTCCCACCGGTTGGACACGTGTTTGAGGCCGTTGCCCAACGCAAAGCCCTGACCGGTCAGGTCGCCGGCGGCGGTGTCGCTGCTCGGGACGGCGACGCGGGCCTTGTCCCACAGGCTGTCGTACAGCGTGTGGGCCTCCTTGCCGATCTTGGCGAGGTCGCTGTCGCCGACCTTGAGGTCACCCGTCGTGCCGGGAAGGGCGACAGAGCCGCCCCCGTCCCCCGGGTCGAGCTGGTTCAACTGCATGCTCGTCGCCTGCCGCCCGGCGGCGTCCGCCTTCAGCTGCTCCCACTCGTCCCACGCCATGTGAGTCCTTCCCCCGTGCCCCGTACGCCGGCTGCCGTCCGCGCCCACCGGACGCCCTGATTCCGAGCCACGCTAGCAACCCGTCAGGATCCTCACAGAAAGGGACTTCGGGTGACCGGTATGCGGTTGTGGACATTCCGTGGAAGCTTCGCGGGCACGTCGGCTCGAATGCCCGTTTTCATCCGTACGTGACCGGTGTGTTCGCGCGAGGTGCACCGGAGGTGGTGTCCCGCCTGCCACTTTGGTGCACCGATTTGCCCGACTTCGCTCAAGAAGAGCGCCCCTCTGGTGCTGTCTCGTAACGGAGTTAACGCAGAAGCTCGGTTGGAGCCGATGTACAGGATGACTACAGTGGTAAAAGCGTCGTAAGGCGCGACCAGCTTTGCGATCGCGTGGCGATGGGGACCGGGGAACGGTCCGTTTCGGACGAGTCGGGTGTACGGGGAAACGGGGAGGAAGACGTCGTGCTTCCAGCAGACATGGTGGGGGGACCGTCGGCGACCAGGGCGGCGAACCTGGAGGTCACGAACGAGGCGCTGACCACGTTCCAGAAGCGCGTGGCCACAGTCCTTCGCGACCTGGAGGCCTCGGCCGGCAACCCGACCAAGGTGGACGCGCAGACGATCAACAAGTCGTCCCTGCACAACGAGGGCGCACGCGCGTTCCCGGAGGCCGAGTCCCTGTTCACGGCGTACCACTCCGTGCACGGACAACTCGTGACGCTCTCCAAGACCCTCAAGCTGCAGATCGAGGCGATCGGCATCGCCGTGCAAGGGGCGCACCGCGGGTTCGACAACCTCGAGGAAGAGCAGCGGCGGCGGTTCTGGCAGATCCAGACGCAGGTCAGTGAGCTGGAGCGGCATCAGACCGACAAGCGCGAGGGCACTGGGCGCACCAACGACGCGACGAAGGACGCAGGGCTCTGATCATGACGGACGACAAGCACACAGCGGATCACGAGCGGGTCTCCCAGCAGAACTCCTTCACCAACTTCGCCCAGGACGTCGAGGACAACGACAAGGGCGGCGGCTGGGTCAACGGAATCTTCCGGGCGGTCGTCAGCGTCACGCCGGTCGGACAGGCGCTGGCGGCCCGCAAGTCGGACTTCGAGAACCACGACCTCAACACCATGCTGGACATGGTCCATCAGACCAACCCGGAGGACCTCGAGACCTCCGGAACGGCGCTGTGGGACGCCCGCGACGCGATCAAGTCCGCGGCCTCCGAACTCGACGGCCACATCACCAAGGTCCACTGGGTCGGTGAGTCCGGTGACAGCTTCCGCGAGTGGGGCGGGAAGCTGGTGACGTACGCCGAGCAGCTCAGCACGTATGCGGGCTCCGCGGGTGACCAACTCAGCGCGGCCTCCGCCGGGTTGGCGTCCGTGCGCAGCGCCATGCCCCCGCGCGACACCAGGCCCAACGCCGGGCAGCGACCCGATCAGCTTCCTGTGGCCAAGCAGGTCGATGGCAACAAGGATTACGAGGCCGCGGTCGCGGTGGAGAAGGACCGCCAAGAGGCGATCAACCAGATGAACCGCCTCTCGTCGTACTACGTGGTGTCGGCGGAGCAGCTGGAGACGCTGCAGCAGAACCCGCCGAAGCTTGAGGCCATGCCGGATGTGGGGGTGCCGAGGCCGGCACGGCACGGGATCGAGGACGGCTCTTCGCAGGGCAGCACCTCTGGAGCCGGAACTGGTTCGACTGCCACGGTCCGCGACGAGCACAGGCACGCGTCCGTCGCGGAGACGGTAGGGACTGACAGCACATCACCACACCGCAAGGTTGTTGAAGGAACTATCACCTATCCAGACAACCCTGTCGGTACGGAGATCGACAGCGTCGGGACGCTGCCGTCGCCCACCGCCACGTCCCCGTCGACCGGACCCGCACCTGTCACCGGCGGACCGAACCCCACGGGGCCGTCCGCCAACAGCTTCGGTAATGGATACATCCCTCCGATGACGAGTGCCGGCGCTGGACGCAACGTCGGTCCGGCGGGCACGCGTTCGCCGTACGCAGCCCAGGGCCGGACCGCAGGCACGTCGGGCACGGGAAGCCAGAGCGCGGCCCGGTCGATGGGCCGTGGCGGCGCGGGCGAGATGGGCAGGGCGACCTCGACCGCTCGCGGCGGAGTCACCGGTGGGAAGAACGCGCCGATGGGCCGCGGCATCACGGGCGGAACCCCGCGGGCCGGCGGTTCGACCCCGCGCGCGGCGGGCGGACCGACGACGGGCGCCGGACGCTCCAACGGGGTGGTCGGCGGGCGTCCCACGAACGCACGTACCGGCACGTCCGGGCAGAACGGTTCGCGCATTCCGCGCGGCTCCGTCATGGGCGCCGAAGGGGCTGCGGGCAACTCCCGCTCCACCACTGGCCGCGTCGGCCAGCGGGGCGTCATCGGAGCGCCGGGTTCTACCGCGTCCGGCGCCAAGCCGACCGGTGCGAATCCCGCGGGTATGAAGAGTGGCGGCGCGCCCCGTGAGGCGGTGACCGGCAACCCCGCTTCGCGCGGTTCCGCGGCGCGGGCCGAACGCAACGGCATGACGCGCGGCGGCTCCGGCCTGGTGCGCGGCCCCGGCAGGAACGGCGAGCCGAACGAGGAAGAGACCGAAGCGTCGGAGCGCCCCGACTACGTCGTCGAGGACGTGAACACCCACCTGCCCGCCAACCGGCGCGACGTGCCGCCGGTCGTCAACTGAATCCGAACGAGGACAGAAGCACCATGAAGTCAGGGACCAGCCGACGATTCGACCGTTCCTCGCTGCCCACGGCGCGCGGTGGCAGACGCGTGCGCGCGGTGGGGGCGGTCGTCGGCGCCCTGGCGGCGGTGAGCGTCGGGTTCGCGCCGAGTGCGGCCGCGTACGACGCACAGTCCAAGCAGTGGTACTTGGACGGGATGCAGGCCGAGCAGATGTGGAAGGTCAGCACCGGCAAGGGCGTCAAGGTCGCGGTGATCGATACCGGGGTGAACGCTAAGACGGCATCCCTCAAGGGACAGGTCCTTGCGGACGAAGTCCCTCAGCGGTTCGGCTACCACGCCACCCAGGACTACACCGGCCACGGCACAACGATTGCGGAACTGATCGCGGGCACGGGTGTCGGCGGGGGGCTCAAAGGGCTCGCCCCCGGAGCGAAGATCGTCCCCTACCGCGTCAAGCTCGAGGGCCTCAAGGGTGAGTCTGAGCTGAGGAGGACGCCGGAGCCTGCCGAGGCCATTCGTGCAGCCGCGGACTCGGATGCCAAGATCATCAACATGTCGTTCGGTTCCGACACGATTGATCCCGATGAGGAGGCCGCGCTCAAGTACGCGGCTTCCAAGGGGAAATTGATTCTTGCGGGTGTCGGCAACGAGGGTAGGGAGGCCGGGCACATCAATTATCCGGCCGCGTACCCGTATGCGGTGGGTGTATCGGCAGTCGATTCGACCGGCACCGTCGGGAAGTTCGCCTCATACGGAAACTACGTTGACCTGTCAGCCCCGGGTCAGGACATCCCCGCGTGGTGCGATTCGACGTTCCGGTCGTACTGCGATGCCAGGCAGGGCACCAGCCAGGCAACCGCCATCGCCTCCGGATCCGCAGCCCTGATCTGGTCCGCCCACCCCGACTGGACCGCGAACCAGGTCCTCGGCTCGCTCATCGACACGGCGAGCCGCACCTGGAAGAAGAACGACCCGAGTCGCTACCTGGGCTACGGAACTGTCCGTCCTCGCAAGGTACTTGAGAACCCCGACTACAACCCGGGGCCGGCCCGGCAGGACCCCCTGGCCAAGGAGAACGGCGGCTCCGCGAAGACCGAGACCGCCCCTTCCGCTTCTGCATCAGGCTCGTCACAGCCCGAGCGGAAGGCTTCAGAAGCCCCTGCCGAAGCGGCAGG
The DNA here is from genome assembly GCF_040679615.1 of Streptomyces sp. NPDC052225. Taxonomy (NCBI): domain Bacteria; kingdom Bacillati; phylum Actinomycetota; class Actinomycetes; order Kitasatosporales; family Streptomycetaceae; genus Streptomyces; species Streptomyces sp. NPDC052225. The sequence continues at coordinate 43,466 of NZ_JBFAVD010000033.1, forward strand.
ATCGGAAGCGAAGTCTTCAAGTGACGGCAATACGTTGTGGATTGCGCTCGGAGTCGTCGCAGCGGTGATCGTGATCGGTGGCGGCGGGTTCGTGGTGATGAGGGCACGGCGCAGCCAGTGAGACTTTCAACCGTGGGGTGCCAGTCTTCCCTGGGTGACCACGGGGGAACGGTTCAGGCCCCAAGCAAGGCTTGAACCAAAGCAATTGGAACTAACGGCAGACCAAGGAAGGCAGGCACAGCATGGCTGGTGAGCAGAGGCTTGAAGATGCCGCAGTAGTCGCGCTCCAGAAGCAGATGCTTGAGAAGTACGAGGGCATCGGCAAGCGCGCGCACCACCTGCAGGGTGTGATCGACAGCCTTGAGGGTCAGTGGCAGGGCATCGGCCGCAGCGCCTTCGACAAGAAGCAGATCGAGATCAACGAGTCGCTGAAGGCCATCGGCAAGATCCTGGCCGATGTCATCGAGGCGATGACGCAGACCCGCAACCTCAAGGACACCAAGGAAGACGAGGTGCGGGCGGCCATGAACAAGATCAACCTGAACGACGGCGCCCAGTCCTCGCTGAGCAGCTACTGAGACGCACCGCGTCTCAGAGCACCGCGGAACACCCCATCACACGTACACGACCGAGCGAGACGAGGTAGCCGACATGGCGAGCAATGCGGACGGGTTGACAGTCAAGTACGACGGGCTGGACATGGCAGCCACCCAGATCGGCAACGAGGCCAAGGCGCTCGAGGCCGACCTGGCCGAGCTCCGGCAGCTGGTGGTGCGCAGCCAGGAGTACTGGGCGGGCGAGGCCCAGTCGAAGTTCGGCGAGAAGCTGCAGAAGTGGGACAAGGAAGCTGACGACATCCACCAGGCACTGACCGGCATCGGCCACACGGTGCACACCTCCGGTGGTGACTACATGGCGGGCGACAAGAAGGCCGCCAGCTACTTCCAGTAGGAACACGGCTGATTGCAGCACAGGGTGGGCGCGCGCGGGAGGCGCCCACCCTTTTCCTATCTCCGGCCTGCGAAAGGGCAGAAGAGAACCATGGCATTCGGACCGCCGCCGTCCCCCTTCACGCAGTCTCAGCAGGCCGCTGCGGAGCAAAGGAGGCGGCGAAGCCGGACGCTGGCCGGTCTGGTGCTCGCGGTGGTGGTGGCGCTGGGCGCCGGAGCCTGGTTGGTGTGGCCTGGATCGGGCAAGGACGCGGGCCCTGACATCACGGAACAGAAGGCGGTCGCACAGGCCCCCGATGACATCCGGGAGTCGGTGGAGGATCTGCCGAAGTCCACGCCGCGCGCCGGTCATCTGGTGGCAGACGTGCAGACCAACACCCTCGGGCAGGGCCAGGAAGAGGAGACCCCGGGTCTCTGGGTGACCAAGAAGGCTCTCGTCAAGGTGAAAGGGACGACGCTGTACGGCCTCAAGGGCTATGAGCCGTCGGGGAAGGGGACCGTGGTCTGGAGCCTGAAACTCCCCGGGGCCGTCTGCGGGTACACGCCGGCCATCACGGTGGACGAACGCACGGCGCTGCTCCTGCGGGATCCCAAGCACGGCAACACATGTGACCAACTGGCCGTGATCAAGCTCAGTTCCGGCAAGAAGCTGTGGCAGACAGCGATCCCGCGCAAGGAGAACTTCTTCACCAAGGGCACGACGATGGTGATGACCAAGGGTGTCATCGCCACCGACTGGCAGGTCGGTGCCGCCGGGTACGACATGCGCACCGGCAAGAAGCTGTGGCAGCTGAACCGGACGAAGAAGTGCACCATCGGCGGATTCGCCGGCGGCAAGGCACTTATGGTGCGGTACGACTGCTATCCGTCGGAGAAGGATGCCGAAATCCTTTACCGGGTCAAGGAGCTGGAACCGAGTACCGCGCGGACGAAGTGGACCTACCGCGTCGCGGACGGCGTCGGCCTCGTCAGCGTCGTCTCGAGCAAGCCCGCCGTGCTCGCCGTCGGCGCCGGCGATATGGCCGCAACGGACCTGATCTCGCTGGACTCCCGGGGGAAGTACCGGGCGACGATCCGCCTGGAGGGCGGTCACTACGAGGTGGCGTGCAGCGGCGATGGCGTCGACGACTGCACGCAGGCCGTGGTGAGCGACGATCAGGTGTTCATCACCAGTGGAGAGAAGCTCGAGTCCCTCGATGACCAGACGAACTGGGTCGTGGCCTTCGATCTGGCCACGGGTAAATCGGGCGTGAAGTTCGAGGCGGGCCACGACCAGAAGATGTATCCCCTGCGCATGAGCGGGGACCGTGTGCTGGCGTTGAAACAGGGCACGGACGAGGTGGCACCCGTGTCACTGGTCAGCCTCGACCCGAAGACAGGGAAGCAGGCGACGTACTTCTACTTCGGGATCCCGCCCGGGGCCGAGGGGTTCTTTTCTCGCATCGACCCCCGCGGGGTCCAAGTCGAGCACGGCCGCGTCTATTTCGGTGTGCCGTCGGTGACCGGCGAGGAGAAGAACGGCATGCCCACCCTCATCCGCATGGCCTTCGGCGTGGGCCCCGTCGGCTGATCCCGGTCGGCGTACGACATCAGGACGGGAGCGCCACCAGAAGATCGACCACGTAGGCCTCTTCCACCTCCCCGCCGGGGAACGCCTCGCCCAGCCGCTCTCGCTCGGCAACCAGAAACGCATGCCGGTCAGCTTCGTCAAGAACGAGGAATGCCGATCGGCTGCCGATGTTGGCGAGATGCGTGTCCAGGGAGACCGTGCGGCTCCACCGCAGTTGACGGCGCGCGACCCGCAGACCCGTCAGGCCCGCCAGCCGAACGGCATCGCTGTCCGAAGGACGCACCGCAGACCGCGGCTTCACCCCGCAATGACGCGTGATGCGCTCGTGCTGCTCACCGATCCACGGGACGTCGAAGGCCGTGGTGTTCCACCAGATCGCCAGCGCTCCGCCTGCTCGCAGGACGCGCAACGCCTCCGGGACGGCCCGGCCGGGGTCGGTCCACTGCCAGGACTGCGCATACGTGATGAGGTCGCGGGAGGCCCCGGCCAGCGGCAGCGCGTTGCCGTCGCCCCTCACGATCGGCACACCCGGCAGCGCCCGGCGGAACTCGCCGGCCATGGCCTCACCCGGCTCGACAGCGATCACATCCGCGCCGCGGTCTCGCAGCGCCGAGGTGGCGATTCCGGTGCCCGCGCCGACATCGGCGACCCGGGCCCCCGCCAGACGACGACCGGCGAACGCCTCGATGCACTCGAAGAGCGCGGCGGGGTAAGAAGGTCGGCTCTCGGCGTACTGAGCAGCGGCTGCGTCGAACGACAGGGCGCGTGAGCTGGCGGGGGGCATGCCCCCATCATCACCTCCCTCGGCCCGGCGGACCTATGCGCCCTACACGCCCTACGCGCCCTACGCGGCTTGCGTGGCTCAAGCGGCTTACGCGTCCTGCGCGGTAGGAGCACCACCGGCGCCGGCCAAGGCGAAGAGCACCTCCTCGACCTCCTCACCCCGCCCGTTCGCGAAGTCCCGCTCCCGCCCCGTGGCCACGAACCCGCACCTCTCAAGCACCCGCATCGATCCGGCATTGTCCGCCGCGGCCCGCGCATGCAGCGGACGCTCGGGCACGAGGACGAGCAGCGCGCGCAGCGCGGCCGTCGCGGCGCCGCGGCCCCAGTACTGTCGCCCGATCCAGTACGTGACCTCGCGTTCCCCGCGCGGCCCGTACACGGAGGCGTGGCCGAGGATCTCGCCGTCCTGCCCGACGGCCGTGCGCCCGACGACCGTGTGCCCGACGACCGTGCGCGCGACAACCGACGGATCCCGGCGGATCCGCGCCCAGTGGGCCTCGAAGGAAGCCCGGTCCGTGGGGTCCGCGGCCGTGAACGCCGCCATCCTGATCCCCTCCCGCTCGTTCATCTGGGCGAAGAAGACGGGCAGGTCGGCGTCCTGTACGTCACGTAGCGAGATCTCCACGGAAGGGCTCCTCCGGACACGGTCGGGTCAGGTCAGGTCAGGTGAGGTCAGGTGAGGTCAGGTCGGGTCTGGCCAGGTCGGGTCGGTCACGTCTGGTCAGGCCAGATCTGATCAGCTTCCCACTGCCGACCCGCGCCCCCACCCCCACGCCAACCGATCCGCCCCCGACCGATTCGTCGTCGCCAGCCACGGATGGTTCACCGGACCCGTCAGCTCCTGGATCGAGTACGTGTCGTCCGTGCGCAGCCCGGGCCAGTACACCGAGCCCATCTTCAGTTCGCGGAACGTGTCCGTGACGGCCTGGACGTAGTTGATGAAGTTGTTGTCGGAGGTGGCGTCGGCGTTCGGGGCCGGGACGTCGTAGTTCAGCCCCGTCGTCATCGGCGCGCCGAACTCGTCCGCGACCGTACGGCCCGCGCAGTCCCCGATGCGCTCCTTGAGGTCGGACTTCCACTCGTCGTACGTGGCGTAGGACTTCCAGAAGCCGTAGTGGTGGAGCGAGAGATACGTGCCCGCGAGCCGCGGGTCGGCGCAGACGGACGTGACGTGGTCGTTGTAGCCCGCGCCGCTGACGAAGACGCGGTTGCGGGGCACGGTCGCGTACGTGTCCAGCCACTTCGCCGCGATGTCGGCCCACTCCGTCTCCGTGTAGCCGTGCGGTTCGTTCATCGGCTCGAAGTAGACGTGGGAGTCGTGCTTGTACGCGTTCACGACCGTGTTCCACATGGGCCAGTACGCGGACGCGTCGTCGATGAAGCCGTCCTTCTGCGCGCCCGTCCCCTCCCAGTAGGACACGATCACCTTGAAGCCCTGGTCGGACGCCGCGTCGATCACCGCGCGGTACGACTTCCAGTAACTGCCGTTCACCGTGTACGGGTTGATGGGGAGACGGACCGTGTTGGCGCCCAGGTTGGCGCGGAACGCCGCGATGATGCGCGTCGACTTCGCGTACGTACGGGAGTAGCTGTCGGTCGTCGACAGGCCGGAGAGCCGGAGCTCGTCGTCGGCGAAGTTGTCGCGCGGATCAGCCCAGTTGACGCCCTTGAACTGGCTGGTGTCCTTGCCGACCTGCCCCGTGGGTGCGGGCGCGGCGGACGCGGTCGTGGCGCAGAGCAGGGTGAGCGCCGCCGCCGCGAGGCCCGCGGGTATGCGGGCCGCGCGGACGCGGGACGAGCGGGCGGGTGTCGTGGGCATGGGATCGCCTTTCGCGGCTGCTGGCGCCGGTGGGTGGTTCGTGTGTCGCGGCTCGGGCCGCGATGTTTACGTAAACATCGCGGCGCCGGAATCGTGGCATCACGCCCCACGGGCGTCAAGGTGTCCCGCACGCACCGGAGTTGAGAGGACTGGTGGACGGCGACCCGCGACCCGCGCAACGCGAAAGGCGCCCCCCTCGTACGAGATACGAGAGCGGCGCCTTCCGCGCAGGAACCCGGCGTCAGCCGTTGATACAGGTGTTGCCCACGGCCGGGTTGAGCAGCCCGATGACGTTGATGCTGTTGCCGCAGACGTTCACCGGGATGCTGATCGGGACCTGGACGACGTTGCCCGACAGGACGCCGGGGGAGCCGACCGCGGCGCCCGTGGCCGTGGCGCCGCCGCCGTCATGGGCGATGGCCGCCCCCGCGCTGCCGAACACTGCGCCGGCCACGAGGAAGGCCGAGACGACCGCGGTACGGATCTTCATGGTGCTGCTCCCGTCGACTGCGGGCGGCGTCCACATGCCCGCCCGTTCGCCGACAGACCTGCCACACCGCGGACCGGTTCATCCGCCAAACCATCCCGGGGAGCGGCGAGTTGAGCCGGCCGTTGACGCGGGGCGCGGTTCAGACGCGCCCGGCGAGCTCGTCGTACGCCGGGTCGATGACCTCGTCCATGAGCCGGATCCGCTCCGGAAGGGGCAGGAACGCGGCTTCGACGGCGGCCCGCGTGAAGTCGTACAGGACCTCCGGGCCGTAACCGAACGCCTCGTGCAGGTGCTGGAACTCGGCCGACAACGTGGTGCCCGAGACCGTGCGGTTGTCGGTGTTGAGCGTGATCGTGAAGCCGAGCCTGCGCAGGTCGTCGATGGGGTGTGACTTGTAGCCGTCGGCGATGCCGGTCTGCAGGTTCGAGGTCGGGCAGACCTCCAGCGGGACGCGGTTGTCGCGGACGTACGCGGCCAGGGCGCCGAGCGTCGCGGTGCCGTCGGGGGCGAAGGTGACGTCCTCGATGACGCGTACGCCGTGGCCGAGGCGCTCGGTGGCGCAGACCTGGAGGGCCTCGTGCACCGACTCGGGGCCGACGGCCTCGCCGGCGTGGATCGTGTAGTGGCAGTTGGCCTGCTTCAGGAGCTGGAACGCCGCGAGGTGCCGGGCCGGCGGGTTGCCGATCTCGCCGCCCGCGATGTCGAAGCCGGCCACGCCCTTGTCCCGGTGGGCGATGGTCAGTTCGGCGATCTCGGTGGAACGGTCCGTGTGACGCATCCCGGTGAGCAGCGCCCGTACGGTGATCCGGCCGCCGGCCCGCCGCTCGCCCTCCCGGAAGCCCTCGTTGACGGCGTCCACGACCTCGTCCAGGGTCAGGCCGCGCTCCTGGTGCTGCTCGGGGGCGTAGCGCACCTCGGCGTAGACGATGCCGTCGGCGGCCAGGTCCTCGGCGCACTCGGCGGCGACCCGGTGCAGCTGCTCCTTGGTCTGCATCACCGCGCAGGTGTGGGCGAACGTGGTGAGGTACCGCTCCAGCGAACCGGAGTCGGCGGCGTCGCGGAACCAGGCGGCCAGCTCGGCCGGGTCCTGGGAGGGCAGCCCCGCGTAACCGGACTCGCGGGCCAGCTCGATGATCGTCGCGGGGCGCAGCCCGCCGTCCAGGTGATCGTGGAGGGCGACCTTGGGGGCGCGACGGATCCAGTCGGCGACGGTGATGTTGTCAGACAAGTGCATGCGGCGAGAGTGTACGGGAGCGGGTGCGGCGGCGACAGGGCCGACCTCGGGGGAGTGCACGAGGTCACACGCCCCCGCTTTTACAGGGACTGCACCACCGGCAGCGCCGGCGTCCCCGTGGGCAGCGTGTACTTGGCGGCGAGCACCGGCACGTCCCCCACCCGCACCGACTGGATGGCCAGCAGCGCCGCCGTGTCCGCGGGGCGGCCGAGCTGATCCCCGCGGCGACGGCCAAGGAGCGTGGCGGACAGCGCGCTGTGCCCGGCCAGCGGGAGGCCGCGCGAGACGCCGAGCAGGCAGTTGAGCATCGTGACGCCCGACGGCTGTGCGGCCAGCGCCTCGGCGAACGCGGGGTGGACGTCGGCGAGTACGTCGGCCGGCGCCGCCCACTCCTGGCTGTGCGCGGCCGAGGGGCCCTCGCCCGTCAACACCGATTCCCAGAAGGCGAGTTCGGCCGTGGCCGGGGTGAGCAGCTGCTGCGTCGTGAAGTCGGTCGGCTCCTCCATCGCCCGCACCAGCGGGTCCACCCGCGACGGGCCGAGCAGCTCCTCCAGCGGGCGCAGCCGCTCGAACCCCCGGCGCGGCGGGCTCGCGGCCACCGTCCGGCCGACGCCCCGGCGCACCGTGAGCAGCCCGTCCTCCTGCAACAGGAGCAGCGCCTCCCGCAGGGCGGGACGGCTGACCCCCAGCTCGGCGGCGAGCTTCGGCTCGGAGGGCAGGACGGAGCCCGGCGGATAGGTGCCCGCGTGCACGGCGTCCACGATCCGCTCGTAGAGCACCACCACGGGACGGCGCTGCTCGCTGCCTTTCACGGCCCCTCCTCGACGTGCGCGTGTAACTGTGCCTGTGCGCATCAGTCTGTCAGGCCACTTGCCGACCCGCGAGCACTTGTCAGACAACAAGCCCGAGATGCGGCACAAGAGAGGGCCCAGGGCAGGACCCAGGACAGGACCCGAGACCGCAAAGATCAAGGTGGTGAGGGCCTACGGGGATGAGGCCGAACTGCGCGACAAGGCCGAGGGTTACGCGTCCACAAGGCCCAGCGCTACGCGTCGAGCCCGCCGTTGTGCGGCGCAGGCTCCAGGTCGAACTCGCCGTCCCGCGCCCCCAGCACGAACGCCGTCCACTCCGCCTCCGTGTACCGCAGCACGGTCTCCGGGTCGAGCGACGACCGCATCGCCACGGCCCCGGCCGGCAGATACGCGATCTCGACCCGCTCCTCGTCCTTCTCCGTGCCGGGCGCGCTGTGCCACTCGACGCCGGAGATGTCGAGCGCGTAGAGCTCGTCCCGCTCGCGCTCTTTGCGGGCCTTGATCTCTTCGGGGGTCTCCTGAGCGTCGGCCATGGTGTACGGGCCCCTTCCGAGGTGCGAACGAACAGAGCGATCAGCCTACTTGGCGGCCGGGGGCCGCCGGGGCGGATATGCCACAGATGCGTCACGGCAGGCCCACGCATCTGCTACGCATGCCGCGCGGCCGGACGGCGCACGGCGGCCCGCCGATACTGTCGTGCCCATGACCTTCGAGGCACTCCACGCACTGCACACGGACATCGTCGCGGGACGTGGTGGCGGCTACCACCACCACTACTCCTCCCACTCGGGCTCCGGCGGTGGCGGCGCCGGGCCGTGGTGGGTCTGGCCCCTGGTCACCGTCCTCGTGATCCTGATCATCTGCCTCGTCGTGTACGACCGCCGACGGCAGAACCGCGGCTGAGCGCACACCAGTTGGCAGCCACGTGGGAGGGCCCGGACCGATGACACGGTCCGGGCCCTCCCACGTACACGTACCTGACAGGCTCTAGTCCTCCAGGCCGATCTGGACCAGCGGCTTGCCCCGCTTGCGGGACACGAACGTGCCGCGCCCGGCCGGCATCGGCCGCGGCCTCAGCCCGCCCAGGAGGTCGCCCTCGGCCGGGTCACCCGCCAACAGCACGCCCTGCGCGCCGAGTTCCTTGATGCGCTGCATGAAGGCCTCGTAACCGGCGCGCCCCGCACCGGCCGTGGAGCGCGCGATGATGAAGCGCACGCCCACGTCACGGGCGAACGGCAGCAGCTCCGTCAGACCGGACAGCGGGTTCCCGCTCGACGTCGACACCAGGTCGTAGTCGTCGATGACGACGTACACCGTCGGGCCGCGCCACCAACTGCGGTCGCGCAACTGCTGGGCCGTGACCTCCGCGGTCGGGGTGCGCCGCTGCATCAGGTCCGCGAGCGCGTCCATGTGGTGCTGCATCTGGTTCGACATCGGGATGTACTCGGCCAGGTGCGACTTCGGCGTCACGTCGAGCAGCGAGCGGCGGTTGTCGACCACGAACAGCTTGCAGCTGTCGCCGCTGTAGCGCTGCGTGAGCTGCCGGATGAGCAGCTTCAGCAGGTTCGACTTGCCGGACTCGCTCTCGCCGAAGATCAGGAAGAACGGGTCCTGATCGAAGTCGACGAACACCGGCTCGAGGTTGTCCTCGTCCAGCGCGAAGGCGATGCCCCGCTCCGGGAAACGGTCGCCCGGCGGCAGCTGCTTCGCGGGGAACTCGCGCGGCAGCAGCCGCACCGCGGGGGCGCCCGGCGCGGTCCAGTGCCGGGTCACCTCGGCGGTCAGCGCGCTCGTCGCCTCCGCCAGATCCGTGTCCGACGACAGACCGTCGATCCGCGGCACCGCCGCCATGAAGTGCTGCTTCTGCGGTGTCTGACCACGACCGGGCACGCCCGTCGGCACGTTGGCCGCGACCTTGCGGTCGAACTCGGAGTCCATCGTGTCGCCGAGCCGCAGCTCCAGGCGGTTCATGAGGTGGTCCTTCATGTTCGCCCGGACCTCCATGGACCGCGACGCCGTCAGGATCACGTGGACGCCGTAACCCAGACCGCGCGCGGCGATGTCCAGGACGAGCGGCTCCAGCGCCTCGTAGTCGCTGCGGAAGTTGCCCCAGCCGTCGATGACCAGGAACACGTCGCCCCACGGCTGGTCGGTCATCGAGATGTCGCCCCGCGCGCGGCGGTTGCGGAAGTCGGCGATCGAGGCGATGCCCGCGGTACGGAAGTACTCCTCGCGCCGCGTCAGGACGCCGTAGACCTCGGCCGCCGTACGCCGCACCTTCTCGGGGTCGAGACGCGACGCCACCCCGCCTACATGCGGCAGACCGGCGATCGCCGCCATACCGCCGCCACCGAAGTCGAGTCCGTAGAACTGCACTTCCTGCGGCGTGTGCGTCAGCGCGAACGACGCGATCATCGAGCGCAGCAGCGTCGACTTGCCGGACTGCGGACCACCGAGGATCTGCATGTGACCGGCCGCGCCGCCGAAGTCGACCCACAGCGGATCACGCCGCTGCTCGTACGGCTTGTCGACAAGTCCTACGGGGATGACGAGGCGTCCCGCGCCCTCGTACCCGGGCTGCGTCAGACCGCGGCCCTGCACGGGGGCGAGACCGGGCAGCAGCGAGTCGAGCGACGGCGGGCTGTCCAGCGGCGGCAGCCACACCTGGTGCGCCGCGGGACCCTGCGCCTCCAGGCGCCGCACGATCACGTCGAGCACCGTGTCGGCGAGCGCGTCGTCCTTGTCGTCGCGCGCGGTCTCCTCGCGCTGCTGCGGCACCGGCGCGTACTGCACCGGAACCTCGGCGGCGGTGAACAACACCGGGCGCCGGTCCACCGGGAGCGGCCCACCGGGCGTCGTGACCTGCGCCGACGAACCCGTCCGGTACACGCCGGAGACGTACGCCGCCTTGAAGCGCACCATCTCGTCCGTGCCGTACTTGAGGAAGCCGGAACCCGGCACGTTCGGCAGCTCGTACGCGTCCGGGACGCCGAGCGCCGCCCGCGACTCGGCGGCCGAGAAGGTCCGCAGACCGATCCGGTAGGAGAGGTACGTCTCCAGGCCGCGCAGCCGGCCCTCCTCCAGACGCTGCGAGGCGAGCAGCAGATGCACACCGAGCGACCGGCCGATGCGGCCGATCTGCACGAACATCTCGATGAAGTCCGGCTTCGCCGTCAACAGCTCGGAGAACTCGTCGATCACCAGGACGAGTGACGGGATCGGCTGGAGCGGGGCACCGGCCGCGCGCGCCTTCTCGTAGTCGTGGATGTTCGCGTAGTTGCCCGCGTCGCGGAGCATCTCCTGGCGGCGGTTGAGCTCACCGCGGATGGAGTCACCCATACGGTCGACGAGCGTGAGGTCGTCCGCGAGGTTCGTGATCACGGCCGCGACGTGCGGCATCTGTGCCATGCCCGCGAACGTCGCACCGCCCTTGAAGTCCGCGAGCACGAAGTTCAGCGTCTCGGAGGAGTGCGTCACCGCGAGACCGAGCACGAGCGTGCGCAGCAGCTCCGACTTGCCGGAACCGGTGGCGCCGACGCACAGACCGTGCGGGCCCATGCCCTCCTGGGCGGCTTCCTTCAGGTCGAGCATGACGGGCCGGCCGTCGTCGCCGACACCGATCGGCACCCGAAGACGCTCGGCCTGCGAGCGCGGACGCCAGGTCCGCTTGGTGTCGACGCTCGCCGCGTCGCCCAGGTTCATCAGGTCGGTGAACTCTAGGTTCGCGAGCAGCGGCTCGTCGTCGCTGTCGCCGCCCGTCGCCATGCGCAGCGGAGCGAGCTGCCGCGCGAGCGCCTCGGCACCCTCGTAGGAGAGGACGTCCGGCGTGCCCTCGTAGACCATGCCGTGCGCCGACTCCAGGCGCAGCACCTTCGGGTGCACGACGACGGAGAGATCACCGCGGCCCGCGGCCAGGTCGCCGGGGACGACTTCGAGGACCGTCACGCCCTGGAGGCCTTCGGGGCTGGCGAGCAGGGACGTGGGCGGCAGGGAGACCCCGTCGAGGACGACCACCAGGTGCGGCTGCTCGGGGACCGGGGCGCCCCCGGGGTGGAAGCGCGGCCGGCCTTCGAGGCGCGCGGCGAGCAGGTCTTCGAGCTCCATCGGGTTCGTCGCGATCAGGCGGCGGGTGCCCGCGCCGTCCGTGGCGCCCTGCGCCTGCGTGTGGGGGAGCCACTTGGTCCACTCCCACTCGTGCGCCGACTCGCGCCCCGTGGCGACCGCGATGACGAGGTCCTCGGGGGAGTGCAGGGAGGCGAGGGAGGCGGCCAGCGCGCGGGCGGAGCCGCGCACGGTCGTCGGCTCCCCGCTCACGGACACGTGGTAGAAGGCGCGCAGCGACACCGCCATCGGCAGCTCTTCGAGGGTGCTGTGCGTGGCGAGGAAGCGCTGCATGGCGCCGGCGGTCAGCGGCTCCAGCTCGTCGACCGGGGCGGTCTGCGGCGGCACCAGGGGAGTGGCCAGACCCTGCGGACCGAGGCCCACCCGCACCTGCCCGAAGTCCTCGTCACCGGTGCGCCGCTCCCAGACGCGGCTGCCTTCGGCGACCAGCGCCCACAGTTGCTCGGGCGAAGGGTGCAGGTAGTACTGAGCGTCCCGCTGCTTCTTCGCTGTGCCCAGGGCCTCGCGCCGGGTCTGCGACAGATAGCGCAGGTAGTCGCGGCGCATGTCCGCCATCTGTCCTTGGTTGCCGCGGCGGTAGCGGACCAGCATCGCGATGCCCATCGCGATCGTGGACGCCACCATCACCATGCCCATGATCTTCATGAAGGGCTGGGCCTGCGGGTTGAAGAAGAACACCACGGAACCGCCCATGCCCAGCATGGGCAGGATCTGCATCAGGGCGCCCTCTTGCTGCCCGCGCGGAAGCTCCGGCGGCGGTTGCAGCACCACCTCTTCCGTGGGCACCTCGGACGGCAGTGCCCGAGGCGGGCGCTTGACGACGATGTGGCTCACTTAGCACCAATTCCCTTGCCGGACCGAGCTTTTCCGTCCGCCGCCCCGTGTCAGGCGGACGTCGATCGCGGTTCGCGATCCTACTGACAACTACGGACAACGGCGGGCGGTAGGGTGCCGGAGGTACGCGTGAGCAGTTGCGAATCCGCCCGGGAAAACCGGGCAATCCGCACGGTTCGGAACGTGCGCCTCCCCCGAACTCCCGGCGGAACAGCGCGTGTGACCGGCGTCGCGGAGCACGCGGCTCAACGTACACAGGATCTCTACAGAGCCTTCGGGCCAGAGCCTTCGGGAACAAGGGGGAACAGCAGGTGAGCATGACGGCCTCCGCGCCGGCCGGCCGCGCCGGCGGATCGGGCACCGGAGCCCCCGCAGGAGCGGGCACCGGCCTCGGTTTCTGCCGCGTCACGATCGTGGCGCCCGACAGCCGTATCGACGTGGCCCTGCCCGACGACGTACCGGTCGCCGACCTGTACCCCGAGATCCTGCGGCTCTCCCGGCAGAGCCCGGCCGAGGGCGCGCCCGTCGGCTACCACCTCGTACGGCGCGACGGCACGGTCCTCGACAGCGCCCGCTCGTTCGCGGCGCAGCGCATCCTGGACGGCGAGCTGCTCACGCTGCGCCCGTTCTCCGAGTCGCTGCCGCCCGCCGTCTTCGACGACGTCTCCGAGGCGGTGGCCTCCGCCGTCACGAAGGACCGCACCCTGTGGAGCGGTGACCTCACGCGCGCGGCCGGCCTCGTCGCCGCCGGCGTGCTGCCCGCCCTGATCGCCTTCGTGACCTGGAACTCCCAGTACACGACGGTGCGCATCCGGCACGACATGCACAGCCTCCAGGGCATCCTCGCCGCCGTCGCCGGCATCCTCCTGATCACTCTCGCGTGCGTTCGCGCGCGGGTCTACGACGACCGCGGCTCGGCCGTCGCCCTCGGCCTCGGCGCCCTGCCGAACGTCGCGGTGGCGGGCTCCGGCCTGCTGCCCCTCTCCGAGGGGCAGGGCATCGGCCGCCTCCAGTTCCTGCTCGCCTGCGCGGCCGTCCTGGTCGCCTCCGTCGTGCTCACCCTGGTGTCGCCGGGCGGTGACGGCCCCTTCGTGGCGTTCGTCCTCGCGTCCCTGATCGGCCTGATCACGACCTTCATCGCGATCCTCACGCACCTGAAGCCCATCGAGACGGCCGCCATCTGCGCCCCGCTCGCGGTCAGCGCGCTCGCCTTCCTGCCGGGCCTGTCCATGCGCTTCGCGCGGCTGCCCATCGGCTTCGAACCGCCCAACCCCGCGCGCGCGGGTTACGAGACGACCGCCGCCCCGGCCGACCCGCACGAGGCCGTCGACGCCGAGCGCGTCGCCGCCCAGGCCCGCCGCGGCCACGAGCTGCTCGTCGGCCTCGTCGGCGGCTGCGCCCTGGTCTCCGTGGGCGCCTCGATCGTGCTCGGCTTCTCCAGCAACGTATGGGGACAGCTGCTCGCCCTGGCCACCGGCATCGCGATGCTGATGCGCGCCCACCTGTTCCGCTACACGGCACAAGTAGGCGCCACGCTCGCCGCGGGCCTCGCCGCCCTCGTCTTCCTGGGCCTCGGTCTCGCGCTGCACCCGCCGCTCGACTACGTGACGGACGCCCTGAAGCAGGACACCACCGCGCTCGACATCCGTACGGTCTGGATCGTCGCCGCCATCGGCGCGGCCACCGCACTGGTCGCCGCGATCGGCCTGATCACCCCGCGGCGCGGCGTCACCCCGTTCTGGGGCCGCTTCCTGGAGATCGCCGAGACGTTCGTCCTGCTCACCCTGATCCCGCTGGCCCTCGCCGTCTTCGACGTCTACGCGTCGGCCCGTGCGATGACCAGCTGAGGGGTCCGGTCGGGGGCGTGGCCGACGGCTGGTACGCTGTGTGACGGCCGTGTGTGTACGCGCCTCCGGGTTTACCTGGGGACAGCGCCCAGCGAGCCCCGCCTCCCGAGTTACGGAAGATCCCCTGAGATTGAGACCAGGGGCACTCGGTGGCCACGAAGAATCTACGAGGAGTACGCGTGTCTCTCGACGCCGCTACGAAGAAGCAGATCATCGCCGAGTTCGGCCAGAAGGAGGGCGACACCGGCTCCCCCGAGGTCCAGGTCGCCATGCTCTCCCGCCGTATCTCGGACCTGACCGAGCACCTCAAGACGCACAAGCACGACCACCACTCGCGTCGTGGTCTGCTGATCCTGGTCGGCCAGCGTCGCCGCCTGCTGCAGTACCTGGCCAAGAAGGACATCGCGCGCTTCCGTGTCCTGGTCGAGCGCCTCGGCATCCGCCGCGGTGCGGCCGGCGCCCGCTAAGACGGCATGAAGGGGAGCGGTTCCCACTTGAGGGGGCCGCTCCTTTTGCTGTACGTGCGCACTGTCACACAGGCTTTGTAGTCTGGTGGCGTACGCGTACGACGTACGAGTACGAGGAGAAGCGCACTCGCGCCGCCGCCGGTCCTCGGTAGTGGCCCCCGGAGACGCAAGAGGATCCCCGGGTGCTTCGATCGAAGACCGGCCCGCACCCAGCGCGCTTCTCCGTTCCGTCCGACTGCCACACGGGCAGCTCCGGACAAAAGACGAAACAGACGAAAGTAACGGAGAAAACGCTAGTGGAGAACGAGACCCACTACGCCGAGGCCGTCATTGACAACGGCTCCTTCGGCACCCGCACCATCCGCTTCGAGACGGGCCGTCTGGCCCGCCAGGCCGCCGGCTCCGCCGTCGCCTACCTCGACGACGACACCATGGTGCTCTCGGCCACCTCGGCCTCGAAGAACCCCAAGGACAACCTCGACTTCTTCCCCCTGACGGTGGACGTCGAGGAGCGGATGTACGCCGCCGGCAAGATCCCCGGCAGCTTCTTCCGCCGTGAGGGCCGGCCCTCCGAGGACGCGATCCTCACCTGCCGCCTCATCGACCGCCCGCTGCGCCCGTCCTTCAAGAAGGGCCTGCGCAACGAGATCCAGGTCGTCGCCACGATCATGGCGCTCAACCCCGACCACCTGTACGACGTCGTGGCGATCAACGCCGCGTCCGCGTCGACGCAGCTGGCCGGTCTGCCCTTCTCCGGCCCGGTCGGCGGCGTCCGCGTCGCGCTGATCAACGGCCAGTGGGTCGCGTTCCCGACGCACACCGAGCTCGAGGACGCCGTCTTCGACATGGTCGTCGCCGGTCGCGTCCTGGAGGACGGCGACGTCGCGATCATGATGGTCGAGGCCGAGGCCACCGAGAAGACCATCCAGCTGGTCCAGGGCGGCGCCGAGGCGCCGACCGAGGAGGTCGTCGCCGCCGGTCTCGACGCCGCGAAGCCCTTCATCAAGGTCCTCTGCAAGGCCCAGTCGGACCTCGCCGCGAAGGCCGCCAAGCCGACCGCCGAGTTCCCGATCTTCCTGGACTACCAGGACGACGTGCTCGAGGCCCTGACCGCCGCGGTCAAGTCCGAGCTCTCCGCCGCCCTGACCATCCCGGGCAAGCAGGACCGCGAGGCCGAGCTGGACCGCGTCAAGGGTCTGGCCGCCGAGAAGCTGCTCCCGCAGTTCGAGGGCCGCGAGAAGGAGATCTCCGCCGCGTACCGTTCGCTGACCAAGTCCCTGGTCCGCGAGCGCGTCATCAAGGAGAAGAAGCGCATCGACGGCCGCGGTGTCACCGACATCCGCACCCTGGCCGCCGAGGTCGAGGCCATCCCGCGCGTGCACGGCTCCGCCCTGTTCGAGCGCGGCGAGACCCAGATCCTGGGCGTCACCACGCTGAACATGCTGCGCATGGAGCAGCAGCTGGACACCCTCTCCCCGGTGACCCGCAAGCGCTACATGCACAACTACAACTTCCCGCCGTACTCCGTCGGTGAGACGGGCCGCGTCGGCTCCCCGAAGCGCCGCGAGATCGGCCACGGCGCGCTCGCCGAGCGCGCGATCGTGCCGGTCCTCCCGACGCGCGAGGAGTTCCCCTACGCGATCCGCCAGGTCTCCGAGGCGCTGGGCTCCAACGGCTCGACGTCCATGGGCTCGGTCTGCGCCTCCACCATGTCGCTGCTGAACGCCGGTGTGCCGCTGAAGGCCCCCGTCGCCGGTATCGCCATGGGCCTGATCTCCCAGGAGATCAAGGGCGAGACGCACTACGTCGCCCTCACCGACATCCTCGGTGCCGAGGACGCCTTCGGTGACATGGACTTCAAGGTCGCCGGCACCAAGGAGTTCGTGACGGCGCTCCAGCTCGACACGAAGCTCGACGGCATCCCGGCCTCCGTCCTGGCCGCCGCCCTCAAGCAGGCCCGTGACGCCCGCCTCCACATCCTCGACGTGATGATGGAAGCGATCGACGTCCCGGACGAGATGTCCCCGAACGCCCCGCGGATCATCACCGTCAAGATCCCCGTGGACAAGATCGGTGAGGTCATCGGCCCCAAGGGCAAGATGATCAACCAGATCCAGGAGGACACCGGCGCCGACATCACGATCGAGGACGACGGCACCATCTACATCGGTGCCGCGCAGGGCTCGCAGGCCGAGGCCGCCCGCGCCACGATCAACGGCATCGCCAACCCGACCATGCCGGAGGTCGGCGAGCGCTACCTGGGCACCGTCGTGAAGACGACGACCTTCGGCGCGTTCGTCTCGCTCATGCCGGGCAAGGACGGTCTGCTGCACATCTCGCAGATCCGCAAGCTCGCCGGCGGCAAGCGCGTGGAGAACGTCGAGGACGTCGTCGGCGTGGGCCAGAAGGTCCAGGTCGAGATCGCCGAGATCGACTCCCGCGGCAAGCTCTCCCTGATCCCCGTGATCGAGGGCGAAGAGGGCGACGACACGAAGGACGACACCGACAAGTGACGTCCCGTAGCACCAAGGCGACGGCCCGCACCTCCTCGGAGGCGCGGGCCGTCGCCCGTACCCAAACCCTGATCAAGGGCGAGAACGGCATCGGTACGGTCCGCAGGACCACGCTCCCTAGCGGCCTGCGCATCGTCACCGAGACCCTCCCCTCCGTCCGCTCGGCCACCTTCGGCATCTGGGCGCACGTGGGCTCGCGCGACGAGACCCCGACGCTGAACGGGGCGACGCACTACCTGGAGCACCTCCTCTTCAAGGGCACCAAGAAGCGCAGCGCCCTCGACATCTCCGCCGCGCTCGACGCGGTGGGCGGCGAGATGAACGCCTTCACGGCGAAGGAGTACACGTGCTACTACGCGCGCGTGCTCGACACCGACCTGCCGCTCGCCATAGACGTCGTCTGCGACATGCTCACGGGCTCCCTCATCGAGGAGGAGGACGTCGACGCGGAGCGCGGCGTGATCCTCGAAGAGATCGCGATGACCGAGGACGACCCGGGCGACTGCGTGCACGACCTGTTCGCGCACACGATGCTCGGCGACACCCCGCTGGGCCGCCCGGTCCTCGGCACGGTCGACACGATCAACTCGCTGACCCGCGGTCAGATCTCGCGCTTCTACAAGAAGCACTACGACCCGACCCACCTCGTCGTCGCCGCGGCCGGCAACGTCGACCACAACACGGTCGTACGCCAGGTCCGCGCCGCCTTCGAGAAGTCGGGCGCCCTGAGCGCCGTCGCGGCCCCCGTCGGTCCCCGCGGCGGCCTGAAGGCCCTGCGCGCCGCGGGCCGCATGGAGGTCATCGACCGCAAGACCGAGCAGGCCCACGTCATCCTCGGCATGCCGGGCCTGTCCCGCACCGACGAGCGCCGCTGGGCCATGGGCGTGCTCAACACGGCACTCGGCGGAGGCATGTCCTCCCGCCTCTTCCAGGAGGTCCGCGAGAAGCGCGGCCTGGCCTACAGCGTGTACTCGTACACCTCGGGCTTCGCCGACTGCGGCCTGTTCGGCGTGTACGCGGGCTGCCGCCCGAGCCAGGTGCACGACGTCCTGAAGATCTGCCGCGACGAGCTCGACCAGGTCGCGCGCGACGGCCTCACGGACGACGAGATCGCCCGCGCCGTCGGCCAGCTCAAGGGCTCCACGGTCCTCGGCCTGGAGGACACCGGCGCGCTCATGAACCGCATCGGCAAGAGCGAGCTGTGCTGGGGCGAGCAGATGTCGGTCGACGACATGCTCGAGCGCATCACCGCGGTGACCCCGGACGAGGTGCGCGCCGTCGCACGCGACATCCTGGGACAGCGCCCGTCCCTGTCGGTCATCGGCCCGCTCAAGGACAAGCAGGCCTCGCGCCTGCACGAAGCGGTCGCGTAACCCTTCAGTACGCACGTAAGGATCAGGGAGAACATGAGCAAGCTGCGCGTGGCCGTCCTCGGAGCCAGGGGCCGCATCGGTTCCGAGGCCGTACGGGCCGTCGAGGCCGCCGAGGACATGGAGCTGGTCGCCGCCCTCGGCCGCGGCGACAAGCTGGACACGCTCGTCGAGTCCGGCGCCCAGGTCGCGGTCGAACTGACCACGCCCGACTCGGTGATGGAGAACCTGGAGTTCTGCACGGGCCACGGCATCCACGCGGTCGTCGGCACGACCGGCTGGACGGAGGACCGTCTCGCGCAGCTCGAGCAGTGGCTGGCGGCCTCCCCGCAGACCGGCGTCCTGATCGCGCCCAACTTCTCCATCGGCGCGGTCCTCACCATGAAGTTCGCCGAGGTGGCGGCCCCGTACTTCGAGTCTGTCGAGGTCATCGAGCTGCACCACCCGAAGAAGGTCGACGCCCCCTCGGGCACCGCCGCCCGCACGGCGCAGCTCATCGCCGCCGCCCGCGAGAAGGCGGGCAGCGCGCCGCAGCCGGACGCGACGGCGACGGCGCTCGACGGCGCCCGCGGCGCGGACGTCGACGGCATCCCGGTGCACTCGGTCCGCCTGCGCGGCCTCCTGGCCCACCAGGAGGTGCTGCTCGGCGGCGAGGGCGAGACGCTGACCATCCGCCACGACTCGCTGCACCACAGCAGCTTCATGCCGGGCATCCTGCTCGGCGCCCGCAAGGTCACGACGACCCCCGGCCTCACCTTCGGCCTGGAACACTTCCTCGACCTGAACGGCTGACCTGCTGCGATGCGCGCCAAAATCACCTACGCCGTCACGGCCGCCGTCCTGGTCGTCTACTTCGTCCTGGCCGGCGACCGCGGCATCATGCTCCTCCAGCAGGGCACCGCGCTGACCATCACCTTCGGGATCGCGGTGCTGATCCTGCCGGTGATCGGAGTGTGGTTCCTGTGGGCGAACACCCAGTTCGTCCGCAAGGCCAACCGCCTGGCCGAACTCCTGGACGCCGAGGGCGGACTCCCCGTCGATGAGCTGCGCCGTGACGAGCACGGCCGGATCGACCGCGACTCGGCCGACGAGATCTTCGCCCGGCGCAAGGCCGAGACCGAGGACACCCCGGGCGACTGGCGCTGCTGGTTCCGCCTCGCGGTCGCCTACCGGGACGCGCGGGACACGCCCCGCGCGCGGAAGGCGATGCAGCGCGCGATCGCCCTCCACGAAGGACGCCCGGCGGGCATCTGACCCGTACGACGAAGGGGCCGCACCGACGCGACGTCGGTGCGGCCCCTTCGTGCTGAGCAGGTGTCAGCGCTGCGGGCTGTACTCCTCGGTCCACACCTCGATCGCGTCCGAGGCCCGGTCGAACGCGGTGGCCCGGCCGAGGAAGTCTCCGTTGTGGCTGGTGAGCAGCGTCAGCTGATCACCCTGCCGGTCACGCCGTACGAGGACCAGGGCCTGCCCCTGGACGGCGCGGGGCAGCCCGAGCCAGCGCACCGGCTGCTGCACCGTGCGCGCGGTCACGACCTGCGCCCAGGGCGTCGTACGGGTCTGGAAGAAGCCGACATGACGCAGTCCGCGCGCGCTCACCCAGGTGCCCATCCGCAGCAGGCGCAGCGCCGCCGCGATGACGAACACCGCGAGCACGCCGCAGACCGTCGCGGAGGCCGTGTCACCGGCGACCGCGATGATCACCGAGGCGAACAGCACGTAGGACGCCAGCAGAAGCAGCAGCGCGGCCGCGCCCACCCGGTACGGGCCCGGGCGGTAGGGGCGGCGCCACTGATCGCGGTCGTCGAACGGCAGCGCGGTGTCCGCGGCCTCGTCAAAAGCACGGTCGGCCGTCAGGAAGGGCAGGGGCACGACTGGTCCTCACTCGATCCATGCTGCATGGGGGCTGTGCCCGGTGAGGCTACCCAGGCGCGCTCCGGCCTTCCACCCCAGGGGGTCCGGACGAGTCAGATCCCGGTCAACGCCCGTCGGAGGCTTCGGACTGCTGGGTGTGCGCGGGTGACTGGTCTGCCGAAAGTGCCGGCATCCCGAACAGCAGGGAACCCACGAGCCCGGCGACCACGGTCAGCCCCACGAGGGTGCGACCGGCTATCTGCCCCACGGAGGGGCGCTCGCGCTCGGGCGGTGTGACGTTACTGCGGAACTTGTCGGCTTCGGCGATGAAGGCGAACGGTACGGGCTCGCGCCGACGAAACATGGGCGGTGCTTCTCCTCAAGGGGTTCGAACGAAGTGTGTTCATCTACACAGACGCTCGACTGCCCCAAAAGGTGCCACCTTTCACCCAAAAACACAGAAGTTTTTCGTCTTCGCCAGGGAACGTCGCGAGAAGCGGCCGAATGCCCCGTTGTCAGTGGCGGCCCGTAGAGTGGGCGCCGCCCGAGCGACGTGATGGGAAGGACCCCCCAAGCCGTGACCGAAACCCCTGCTGAAGACCTCAAGCCGACGTTCCGAGGCGACGTCTCGGTGGAGCTCGTCAAGCACACCGCGAGCGACACCGACGTGCTGTTCGCGGCCCGTGTCTCCACCGTAGGCGAGCAGTCCTTGGACGAGCTGTCCAAGGACCCCGCCCGCTCCAAGGGGCTCATCAACTACCTGATGCGCGACCGCCACGGCAGCCCCTTCGAGCACAACTCGATGACCTTCCTCATCAGCGCGCCGATCTTCGTCTTCCGCGAGTTCATGCGTCACCGCGTGGGCTGGTCGTACAACGAGGAATCGGGCCGCTACAGGGAGCTCGAGCCGGTCTTCTACGTCCCCGACGCCGCCCGCAAGCTGGTGCAGCAGGGCCGTCCGGGCAAGTACGAGTTCGTCGAAGGCACCCAGGCCCAGCAGGAGCTGACGGCCCGTTGCATGGAGGACTCCTACCGCCAGGCCTACGAGGCGTACCAGGAGATGCTGGCCGCGGGCGTGGCCCGCGAAGTGGCCCGCGCCGTGCTCCCGGTCGGCCTCTTCTCGTCGATGTACGCGACGTGCAACGCACGCTCGCTGATGCACTTCCTCGGCCTGCGCACCCAGCACGAGATGGCGAAGGTCCCGTCCTTCCCGCAGCGCGAGATCGAGATGGTCGGCGAGCAGATGGAGGCGGAGTGGGCCAAGCTCATGCCGCTCACGTACGCCGCGTTCAACGCCAACGGTCGCGTGGCGCCGTAGTTCCGGCTACGGCACAGATGTACGGATGAGTCGACCGAAGTGTCCGTATTGCGGCATTTCGGGAAGTTCATCTAGCCTGATCAAACGGACCCGGCACTGCTTGAACCCCCGAGCAGGCAGTGCCGGGCTCCTCCTTTGTCATGACTCGTCGTATCCCCCGAGGGGGGACCCGGTACTGAGCAGCGAGTAGCGTGTTACCCATGGCTCCGACCTCGACTCCGCAGACCCCCTTCGGGAGGGTCCTCACCGCCATGGTCACGCCCTTCACGGCGGACGGCGCACTCGACCTCGACGGCGCGCAGCGGCTCGCCGCCCACCTGGTGGACGCAGGCAACGACGGCCTGATCGTCAACGGCACCACCGGCGAGTCACCGACCACCAGTGACGCGGAGAAAGCGGATCTCGTACGAGCCATCGTGGAAGCGGTCGGCGACCGCGCCCACGTCGTCGCCGGCGTCGGCACGAACGACACGCGCCACAGCATCGAGCTCGCCCGCACCGCCCAGGAGGCGGGCGCCCACGGCCTGCTCACGGTGACGCCGTACTACAACAAGCCCCCGCAGGAGGGCCTGCTCCGCCACTTCACGGCGATCGCGGACGCGACCGAGCTGCCGGTGATGCTGTACGACATCCCCGGCCGCAGCGGCGTACCGATCAACACCGAGACGATCGTCCGGCTCGCCGAGCACCCCCGGATCGTCGCGAACAAGGACGCCAAGGGCGACCTCGGCCGCGCCAGCTGGGCCATCGCCCGCTCCGGCCTCGCCTGGTACTCCGGCGACGACATGCTCAACCTCCCCCTTCTGTCGGTCGGCGCCTGCGGCTTCGTCTCGGTCGTCGGCCATGTGGTCGCGCCCGAACTGCGCGCCATGCTCGACGCGTACGTCTCCGGAGACGTACACAAGGCGACAGAGATCCACCAGAAGCTGCTCCCCGTGTTCACGGGCATGTTCCGCACCCAGGGCGTCATCACCACCAAGGCCGCACTCGCCCTCCAGGGCCTCCCGGCCGGACCCCTGCGCCTGCCGCTCGTCGAACTGACCGCGGACGAAACCGCGCAGCTCAAGATCGATCTTGCCGCCGGCGGGGTACAGCTCTGACAACAGACTTGGCAAAGCTCCACAACTGAATCAACAGAACAGCAAGACCTGAGCACCACCAAAACAACAACTGCTACTGCACGAACGTCACGCGCGCCACGTGCCTACAGGTACGTGGCGTGTGTGGTGAGGAGAGTCTTTTGAGTCATCCGCATCCTGAACTCGGCGCCCCTCCGAAGCTCCCGAAGGGCGGCCTGCGGGTCACCCCGCTCGGCGGCCTCGGCGAGATCGGCCGCAACATGACCGTCTTCGAATTCGACGGCCGTCTGCTGATCGTCGACTGCGGAGTGCTCTTCCCCGAGGAGGAGCAGCCCGGAATCGACCTGATCCTGCCGGACTTCACGTCCATCAGGGACCGCCTCGACGACATCGAGGGCATCGTCCTGACGCACGGTCACGAGGACCACATCGGGGGTGTGCCGTACCTCCTCCGCGAGAAGCCGGACATCCCGCTGATCGGCTCCAAGCTGACCCTCGCGCTGATCGAGGCGAAGCTCCAGGAACACCGCATCCGCCCGTACACGCTTGAGGTGACCGAGGGCGACCGCGAGCGCCTGGGCCCCTTCGACTGCGAGTTCGTCGCGGTCAACCACTCCATCCCGGACGCGCTGGCCGTCGCCATCCGCACCCCGGCCGGCATGGTGGTCCACACCGGCGACTTCAAGATGGACCAGCTTCCGCTGGACCGCCGCCTCACGGACCTGCCGACCTTCGCGCGGCTCGGCGAGGAGGGCATGGACCTGCTCCTCTCCGACTCGACGAACGCCGAGGTCCCGGGCTTCGTCCCGCCCGAGCGTGACATCTCGAACGTGATCCGTGGCGTCTTCGCCAGCGCCCAGAAGCGCATCATCGTCGCGTCCTTCGCCAGCCACGTGCACCGCATCCAGCAGATCCTGGACGCCGCGCACGAGTACGGCCGCCGGGTCGCCTTCGTCGGCCGCTCGATGGTCCGCAACATGGGCATCGCCCGCGACCTCGGCTACCTGCGGGTCCCCGCCGGCCTCGTCGTGGACGTCAAGACGCTCGACGACCTCCCGGACAGCGAGGTCGTCCTGGTCTGCACCGGCTCGCAGGGCGAACCGATGGCCGCGCTGTCGCGCATGGCCAACCGCGACCACCAGATCCGGATCGTCTCCGGCGACACCGTGATCCTGGCGTCGTCCCTGATCCCCGGCAACGAGAACGCGGTGTACCGCGTGATCAACGGCCTGACCCGCTGGGGCGCCAACGTGGTCCACAAGGGCAACGCCAAGGTGCACGTCTCGGGCCACGCGTCCGCGGGCGAGCTCCTGTACTTCTACAACATCTGCAAGCCCAAGAACCTGATGCCGGTCCACGGCGAATGGCGCCACCTGCGCGCCAACGCCGAGCTCGGCGCCCTCACCGGCGTCCCGCACGACCGCATCGTGATCGCCGAGGACGGCGTCGTCGTCGACCTCGTCGAGGGCAAGGCCAAGATCGTCGGCAAGGTCCAGGCCGGTTATGTCTACGTGGACGGTCTCTCCGTCGGCGACGTCGGCGAGCCGGCGCTGAAGGACCGCAAGATCCTCGGGGACGAGGGCATCATCTCGGTCTTCGTGGTGATGGACTCCAGCACCGGAAAGATCACCAGCGGCCCGACGGTCCAGGCCCGTGGTTCCGGCATCGAGGACTCGGCGTTCAGCGCCGTCATCCCGAAGATCCAGGACGTCCTGGAGAAGTCGGCCCAGGACGGCGTGGTCGAGCCTCACCAGATGCAGCAGCTCATCCGCCGCACGCTGGGCAAGTGGGTCTCGGACACGTACCGCCGACGCCCGATGATCCTCCCCGTCGTCGTCGAGGTCTGACGCACGTCGGCAGCACGTAAGGAGCGGGGCGCCTCGATTTGCATCGAGGCGCCCCGCTCCAGTACGTTTACGTCTCCGCCCGAGGGGAAACCGGAGCACTCACGTGCACGGACCAACTCCCCGCCGAGGGCGGGAAATTCCGACTCAGAATCTCTGATAAAGTCGGAGCCGCCGGAAAGGAAACCGCGAAAGCGGAATTCCTGGAAAGCGGAGCAAAACCCCGAGGAAATCGGATCGGAAAGATCTGATAGAGTCGGAAACGCAAGACCGAAGGGAAGCGCCCGGAGGAAAGCCCGAGAGGGTGAGTACAAAGGAAGCGTCCGTTCCTTGAGAACTCAACAGCGTGCCAA
>NZ_JBFAVD010000034.1:0-68157 GCF_040679615.1 Streptomyces sp. NPDC052225
TTTGTACTCACCCTCTCGGGCTTTCCTCCGGGCGCTTCCCTTCGGTCTTGCGTTTCCGACTCTATCAGATCTTTCCGATCCGATTTCCTCGGGGTCTTGCTCCGCTTTCCAGGAATTCCGCTTTCGCGGTTTCCTTTCCGGCGGGGTCGAACTCTACCAGTCTTTTCTCGACCCTCTGACCAGTCGCCCCGCAGGCATGCGGAAATCGATCAGAGATAGGGTTTCGACTTGAGTAGATGCTGCCGGGATCCACCACGCTCATCGGCGTCGGCTGCTCCCAGGCAGGGGTACGACAGTACATGGCCGTCCAGGGCAGGCGCAAATCGTTTGCGTGGGGCCTCTACGTCAGCCAACCGGGACCTCTCATGCGGAACCGGGACTTTTTATGACTTACGCTTCTGAACAGTACGTCGTCGTCCAGGACAGCCAGTGACGACGATCCTGAATCCCCACCTCCTGGGAGGCTTGCCATGACCAGTGTGACGTCCCCGCTTGCTGGACGCGCCATCGGGCTCTCCGCCGTTCCGGACCCGGTGTTCTCCGGAGCCATGGTCGGTCCCGGCACCGCCATCGACCCGGTGCGCGAGCGCTCCGAGGCCGTCGCGCCCGTCGACGGGATCGTCGTGTCCCTTCACCCGCACGCCTTCGTCGTCGTGGACGAGGAAGGTCATGGGGTGCTGACCCACCTGGGGATCGACACCGTGCAGCTCAACGGCGAGGGCTTCGAGCTGCTCGTGAACAAGGGCGACACCGTGACGCGCGGGCAGTCCGTGGTGCGCTGGGACCCTGCCGCCGTCGAGGCCGCTGGGAAGTCCCCGGTGTGCCCGGTGGTGGCGCTCGAGGCGACGGCGGAGTCGCTGTCGGACGTGGTCGAGGACGGCGACCTCAAGTCCGGCGACGCGCTCTTCGGCTGGAAGTAGCGAGGCGCCGTCACTGACGGCCGGCAACGCAACCAACGCGGCGGCACAGTGCCGCCGCACTATCGGAGACGGGTGAGATGGAGACAACGCTGCGAGGCGTCGGCGTGAGCCACGGTGTGGCGATCGGCGAGGTTCGGCACATGGGAACAGCGGTGCTCGAGCCGCCGGCCAAGCAGATTCCGGCGGAGGAGGCCGAGCGCGAACAGGGGCGCGCCCGCCAGGCCGTCGAAGCTGTCGCGGCCGATCTGATCGCGCGCGGCAATCTGGCCGGTGGCGAGGCGCAGGCGGTGCTCGAGGCGCAGGCGATGATCGCTCAGGACCCCGAGCTGATCGCTGATGTAGACCGTCGTATCGCTGTCGGCAGCACCGCCGAGCGCGGCATCTACGACGCCTTCTCGCACTACCGCGAGCTCCTTGCGGGCGCCGGTGAGTACATGGCCGGTCGTGTCGCGGACCTCGACGACGTGCGGAACCGGATCGTGGCCCGCCTGCTGGGCGTTCCCATGCCGGGCGTTCCGGACAGCGACGAGCCGTACGTGCTCATCGCCCGTGACCTGGCTCCGGCCGACACGGCGCTGCTCGACCCCGCGCTCGTGCTCGGCTTCGTCACCGAGGAGGGCGGGCCCACCAGCCACAGCGCCATCCTGGCGCGCGCCCTCGGGGTGCCCGCGGTCGTGGCGCTGCCCGGTGCCGGAGAACTGGCTGAGGGCACGGTCGTCGCGGTGGACGGCAGCACGGGTGAGATCTTCGTGGACCCGACCGCCGAGAAGAAGGCCGCGCTCGAGGCCGCCGCTGCCGAGCGCAAGGCGGCCCTGTCCGCGTCCACCGGTCCCGGTGCGACGTCCGACGGCCACAAGGTGCCGCTGCTCGCCAACATCGGCGGCCCGGCCGATGTGCCGGCGGCCGTCGAGGCGGGCGCGGAGGGCGTGGGTCTCTTCCGTACCGAGTTCCTGTTCCTCGACGACAGCAAGAAGGCGCCGTCCGAGGACAAGCAGGTCGAGGCGTACCGGCAGGTGCTCGAGGCGTTCCCCGAGGGACGTGTCGTGGTGCGTGTGCTGGACGCCGGCGCCGACAAGCCGCTGGACTTCCTGACGCCCGTCGACGAGCCCAACCCGGCTCTCGGCGTTCGTGGTCTGCGGTCGCTCCTTGACCACCCGGAGGTCCTGCGCACGCAGCTGACCGCGCTGGCGAAGGCGTCCGAGGGGCTGCCCGTCTACCTCGAGGTCATGGCGCCGATGGTCGCCGACCGTGCCGACGCCAAGGCGTTCGCCGACGCGTGCCGTGAGGCCGGCCTCCAGGCGAAGTTCGGCGCGATGGTGGAGATTCCGTCGGCCGCGCTGCGTGCCCGCTCGGTGCTTCAGGAGGTCGAGTTCCTGTCGCTCGGCACCAACGACCTGGCGCAGTACACCTTCGCCGCCGACCGTCAGGTCGGTGCCGTGTCCCGGCTCCAGGACCCGTGGCAGCCCGCCCTTCTCGACCTGGTCGCGCTGTCCGCCGATGCGGCGAAGGCCGAGGGGAAGAGCTGTGGTGTCTGTGGCGAAGCTGCCTCGGACCCGCTGCTCGCCTGTGTGCTGACCGGTCTGGGTGTCACCTCCCTCTCCATGGGTGCCGCGTCGATTCCGTATGTGCGCGCGACGCTCGGCAAGTACACGCTGGCCCAGTGCGAGCGTGCGGCCGCGGCCGCGCGCGCCGCCGACTCGGCGGAAGAGGCTCGCAAGGCCGCTCAGGCCGTGTTGTCCGGCGAGTAGCAGCGTCGTAGGTCCCGTCCCGGAGGGCGCCCCACCAGAAGGTGGGGCGCCCTCCGGGCGTTCTGCGCCCGTGTGTTCGTTCAGTGGCGGTGGCGGCCTACCGGATCGGTGTCGGCCACTTCGGGCGCGGTGCAGTAGTCGATGTCGGGATCCGGGGCCTTGAGGTCACCGGAGACGACATCGACGCAGTAGGCGTCGAAGACCTGTGACCCGGTGAGCGGGCTGAGGGCTTCGTCCTTCAGGTGCCAGCCGTAGACGCGGTCGGTCAGGCCAGGGTTGCTGGTGCGCACGACGAGGCCGCACACGTTGTGCGTGGCGATGGCGAGCGCCAGGACCGTCGTGAGTTCCATGGCTTCGGTCTCGTCGAGGGTGACCCGGTCGGGCGCCGAGGCGTCGACCCGCAGCACGGCGTGCAGCGTCTCCCTGACGGTGGGCACGCTGCACACCCAGTGGTGGATGCCCACGCCGATCGTGTCGATCACTCGGGCGACCAGGTACGACGCTCGCGCGAAGGCGGTCCTGCCGATGTCCTCGCCGCAGGCCGCGCAGGGGCCGACCCGGGCCAGGAGCGAGGACGCGTACTCCCACGTCGCCTGGCGGACCGCCTCCTCCACGAGGTCCGGGACGAGGTCGGCCAGCGGCTGTCCCTCGTACGGGATGGACGGACCCGCCGAGGCCAGTTCGGCGGTGAAGCGGGTGCGGCTGGCCGGTGTGTCCGGTTCGATGCCGGTCTCCGCGCAGAAATCGGCGTACTCCTCGGGGTCGAAGAGGGCGATGGAGGTGTGGCCGCCTGCCGCTGCCGTGGATTTGAGGAGTCCCTCCACCTGCCGCAGGTAGGTCTCGTGGTCCTCGAAGGTGAAGCTGCGGTAGCGCCGCATCGCCGTGAAGTCCTGCTCGTCGGCCAGCAGGCCGATGGTGCCTGCCACTTCGCGGCGAAGGAGCTGCCGCATGCCCGCCGTCCGGCCGCGCTGAGTGTTCGTCATGATTCCCCCTGAGTGCGCTCGATCATCAATGCTCACTCAGAGTAACCACCGGCACTGACAATGCCGTCTGTCGTGACTCCGCGCGACCGGACTGGGGGCGGAGTCAGGAGCGTTTGCGGGCGATGTCCTCGTAGAACCGGAGCAGTTCGAGGCTGTCGACGGAGCCGGGGTTGACCGCCTTCTCCAGCGGCGTGCCCTGCAACAGGCGCTTCACCGGTACTTCGATGCGCTTGCCGGTGAGGGTGTGCGGGACGCCGGGGGCTTCGATGATCTCGTCGGGGACGTGGCGCGGCGAGAGGTGTTCGCGGATCGTCCGCTTGATGCGGGAGCGGAGGTCGTCGTCGAGGACGGCCCCGGGGGCGAGGTGGACGAAGAGGGGCATCCAGTAACCGCCGTCGGGCTGTTCGAGGCCGATGACGAGGGACTCGCGGATCTCGGGAAGGCGCTCCACCGCCTCGTAGATGTCGGCCGAACCCATGCGGACGCCCTGGCGGTTGAGGGTGGAGTCGGAGCGGCCGTGGATGACGACGGAACCGCGCGAGGTGATGGTGATCCAGTCGCCGTGGCGCCAGACGCCGGGGTAGGTGTCGAAGTAGCTGTCGTGGTAGCGACTGCCGTCGGGGTCGTTCCAGAAGCGGATCGGCATGGACGGCATGGGGTTGGTGACGACGAGTTCGCCGACTTCGTCGACGAGCGGGTTGCCTTCGGGGTCCCATGCCTGCAGGTCCGTGCCGAGCGCCGGGGCCTGGAGCTCGCCGATGTGGACGGGGAGGGTGGCGACCGCGCCGGCGAAGCAGGAGCAGACGTCGGTGCCGCCGCTGACCGACGCGATCCACAGGTCGGAGCGGACCTCGTCGTCCAGCCAGCGGAAGCCGTCGGGCGGGAGCGGGGAGCCCGTGGTGGCCACGCACTTGACCCGGGACAGGTCGTGGTCGCGGGACGGGTGCACGTCGGCCTTGGCGCAGGCCATGACGTACGCGGCGGAGGTGCCGAAGAGGGTCGCGCCCGTGCGTTCGGCGACGGCCCATTGGGCGCCGGTCTCGGGGTAGCCGGGGCTGCCGTCGTACGTGACGATCGTGGTGCCGGTGAGGAGGCCGGAGACGAGGAAGTTCCACATCATCCAGCCGGTGGACGTGTACCAGAAGAAGCGGTCGTCCGGACCCAGGTCGCAGTGCAGGCCGAGTTGCTTGAGGTGTTCGACCAGGATGCCGCCCTGCGACTGCACGATGGCCTTGGGCAGGCCGGTCGTGCCGGAGGAGTAGAGCACCCACAGCGGGTGGTCGAAGGGCACCGCTTCGTAGACGGGCGCCACGTCGGCGGAGGTGAGGGCCGCCCATTCCAGGGCGCCTTCAGGTGCCTCGGTACCGAGCAGTGGGATGTGCACCACCGCGCGGAGCGACGGAAGTTCGGAGCGGAGTTCGGCCACGGTGTCCGCGCGGTCGTGCTGCTTGCCTCCGTAGCGGTAGCCGTCGACGGCGAACAGGACGACGGGCTCGACCTGCTGGAAGCGGTCCAGGACGCTGCGCGCACCGAAGTCGGGGGCGCAGGACGTCCAGACGGCTCCGACGGCCGCGGTGGCGAGGAGTGCGACGACGGCTTCGGGGATGTTGGGGAGGTAGCCGCTGACCCGGTCGCCGGGGCTGACGCCGAGGCGGCGCAGTTCCGCCGCGAGCGAGCCGACCTGGCGGCGCAGTTCGGACCAGCTGACCGGGCGCGGTTCGTGCGACTCGTCGACGTGCAGGATGGCGGGCCCGTCCGCGCGTGCGGGGTCGTCCGCGGCGCGCAGGGCGTGCTCCGCGTAGTTGAGCGTGGCCTCGGGGAACCATTCGGCGCCCGGCATGGAGCGGTCGCCCAGTACGAGCGCGTAGGGGTGCGTGAAGCGCACGTCGAACCAGTCGGTGACCGCTTTCCAGAAGGTCTCGAGTTCCGCGATGGACCAGCGGTGCAGCGCCTCGTAACCGCCGTCGGCGGGAGCTCCGTAGCGCTCGGAGGCCCAGGCCTGGAACCGTGTGACCTGCGCTTCGGCGATCTGCTGCGGGTCGGGCTGCCAGAGCGGCTGGGGGTTCGCGGTGGACATGGGGCGGCTCCCGGGATGTACGCGGCGTGTGCGTCCTCGACGCGCACGGGCTGGGGTGTGCGCGTGACGCGGCTGACAGGACGATGCCACGTGATCGACTTCGGCACCAGGGTGCGCCGCGCCTGGTCCGTGACGTGAAGATGTGCTGGGGCCATGAGTGAACGGCAGTTGAACGCGGCACGCGCGCGTGGGCGTCGATGGCAGGGTGAGCAGCATGAACGGTCGTGACCTGGTGCGCTCGGTGAAAGCGGTCTCCGTGGTGGGTCCCGCGCAGGGGTTGCGCGCGGTGCGGGCCTCGTGGCGGCGGCGCCGGGTCGACGCGGCGGGGCTCGCGCCGCGGGGGCCGGAGCGGGCGCGGGTTCCGGGCGCCGTCGTCGGGGTGGATCCCGAGCCGGGTGGCGGTGTGGTGCGCTTCGCGCGGTCACGGCTGCGGATCACGGTGACGGTGGGCGGAGCCGTCTTCTGGGGGTGGGACGGCGCCGAGCCGGGGCCGTCGTACGCGCTGGCGGACGTCTGCCCCGAGGCGGATCCGCGGGCCGTGCTGGAGCCCGACAAGGACGGGGGCTGGCGGGTCGTCGCCGAGCGGGTGACCGTCGTGGTTTCCCGGCACGGTGCCGTCGAGGTGTGCACGCCGGGCGGTGTCACGCTGCGCCGTGATCTGCCGCCGCGCTGGTGGGAGCCGGAGGGCGGCGGCGAGGCGCGCTGGGTGCAGCGTGCGCAGGTCGCCGCGGACGCGCGCTTCTTCGGGCTCGGGGGGCGGGCGTCGGGGCCGCGTCTGCGCGACGGGAGCTACCGGCTGTGGAACACCGGTCCCGGCGGGTCGTTCGGCCCCGGCGACGATCCGCTGTCGATCACGATGCCGGTGCAGTTGGTGGTCGCCGACGCGGGCACGCATCTGGTGTTCCACGACAACACGTGGGACGGCGTGGTGAGTCTGCGGGAGGGCCGGGAGGGTGCGGGGTCGGGGCACGACAGCTGCGGCTCGTGCGAAGTGCGCATGGAGGGCGGTCCGTTGCGGTGCTGGGTCGTGGTGGGCACGCCCGCGCGCGTGCTGCACACGTGGGCGCAGCTGACGGGTGCGGCCGCGGTCCCTCCCGCGTGGGCGTTGGGTCATCAGCACGCGCGGTGGGACTTCGGCAGCGAGGAGGAGGTGCGCCGGGTCGTCACCGGCTACAAGGAGCGCGCGCTGCCCTTGGAAGCGGTGCATCTGGGCATCGACCACTATGCGGCGCGGCAGGTGTTCACCGTGGATCGCGAGCGGTTCCCTTCCTTGCCCCGGCTCGCCACGGAGCTGCGCGGGGAGGGGGTCCGGCTGGTGTCCGTCATCGACCCGGCGATCAAGGCGGAGCACGGCAACGCGGCGTACGACGCCGGGCGGGCGATCGACGCGTTCGTGCGGGACACGGCGGGCAGGGCCGTCCGAGGCGTCGGGTGGCCGGGTGAGTCGGTGTTCCCCGACTTCACGGCGGAGCGTGTGCGCAAGTGGTGGGGCGGGCTGTACGAGGAGCGGCTCGAACAGGGCTTCTCCGGGTTCTGGCTCGACATGAACGAGCCGGCGTCGTTCGCCGCGTTCGGGGACACCACGCTGCCCCGGTCGGCCCGTCACGCACTCGACGGGCGTGGTGGGGACCATCGGGAGGCGCACAACGTGTACGGGCTGTGCATGGCGCGGGCCTGCTACGACGGGATGCGTGAACTCCAGCCCCGGCAGCGGCCGTTCGTGCTCTCACGCTCGGGGTGGGTGGGGATGCAGCGCTACGGAGGGGCCTGGCCGGGGGATGGGGCGACGGGGTGGCCTGGACTCCGCGCTTCCTTGTCGCTCGTCGTGGGGCTCGGTCTGTGCGGAGTGCCGTATGCGGGTCCTGATGTGGGCGGCTTCGACGGACACCCCTCACCCGAGCTCTACTTGCGGTGGTTCCAATTGGGCGCCTACATGCCGCTGTTCCGTACACATTCGGCGCTGCGGGCCGGCCGGTGTGAGCCGTGGGAGTTCGGGGACGAGGTGCTCGGGCACGCGCGTGCCGCCCTGGAGGAGCGTCGACGGCTTCTGCCGTACTTCATGACGCTGGCGCATCTGGCGCGGCGTACCGGCGCTCCTTATGTGCGTCCCTTGTGGTGGGGCGCTCCGGAGGACCGGAGTCTGCGGGACTGTGAGGACGCCTTCTTGTTGGGTGACTGTCTTCTGGTGGCTCCCGTCCTGGAAGCGGGAGTTGAGCACAGGACGGTGCGGCTGCCGCAGGGACGGTGGTACGACACGGCGACGGGCGAGGTCTTCGAAGGGCCGGGGTCGGTGAGGGTGGCCTGCCCCTTGTCGCGGATCGCGGTGCTTGCGCGGGCGGGGTCGGTGCTCCCCGTGCGCGGCCGACACGGTGGCGTGGAGCTGGAGGTGTGGGCGCCGGCGCCGGGGCGGACAGGCGGCGGCCTCGTCGTCCGTGATGCCGGTGACGGCTGGGAGGAGCCCGTGATCGAGCGCTTTCAGGTGCAGTGGGCCGGCGGGCGCGTGGTCGTCGCGGCGGA
Organism: Streptomyces sp. NPDC052225; assembly: GCF_040679615.1. NCBI lineage: Bacteria > Bacillati > Actinomycetota > Actinomycetes > Kitasatosporales > Streptomycetaceae > Streptomyces > Streptomyces sp. NPDC052225. The sequence continues at coordinate 8,246 of NZ_JBFAVD010000034.1, forward strand.
GGGCGGCGGTGAGCCCTCGTGCCCGGTTCGCGTGCGGGGCGTGTGAGCGGCTGCACGTGGAGCGGCTCTACACGTAGCGGCCCTCGAACCAGCCCTTGACGGCCAACGTGTGGAGCGGGAAGGCCAGTTCGGCCGGGCGGCGCAGCAGGTGCCAGCCGTCCGTCTCGTCCGTCGGCGCGCTGACCGGCAATTGGGCGGCCGGGCGCTCGGGGAGCAGTCCGAAGAGGAGGAGGTGGCCGTCCGGGGCGCTCATCGCGTCCATGAGGCGTACGTCGCGGGCCGCCGCGTCGATGCCGGTCTCTTCCCTGAGTTCGCGGACGACGGCGTGCCGCCAGTCCTCGCGGTCGTCGATGAAACCGCCGGGCAGTGCCGCTTCGCCGCGCGCGGGCGCGATGGTGCGGGTGATCACGACGAGTGCCGTGCCGGTCGTGTCGTACGCGGGTTGCAGGGCGACGGCGACGGGCAGCGGGTTGCGGTAGGCGACGGACGCGCAGGCCGGGCAGGTGCGCGGCCAGCCGCGCACGTCGGCCCCGTAGGCGGCTCCGCAACTCGAACAGTGGGAATCCGGAACGGGGTTGGGCGTGGAGGGCGTGGATGCGGACACGGCGCGGACTGTATCCGATCACCCGGTTCCGGTCTCCCCCGGAGGGCAGGGGGACACGGGCGCGACCGGAAGCACCCCCGTGGTTCCCGGTCGCGCCCTACCGATACACGGACGCACAGCGCGCGCACATGGTTCTGCGGGACCCCCTGACGCCGAACGGTTGCCCGTGGCACACTTCTGACGTTCCGTCAGATCTACTGCCGGGGAGGCATCGTGGCACGCACGCGCACACCGGTCGTCGCCGATTGGTTCGCCGGAGAGGGGGCCGACTTCCGCCTCCTCGGGACGCGCTGCTCGGCGTGCTCGTCCGTCTTCTTCCCCCGTGAGGACGCGCTGTGCCGCAATCCCGGGTGCGCGGGCGGCGAACTGGTGGAGGTGCCGCTGTCGCGGCGCGGCCGCGTCTGGTCGTACACCGACGCCCGCTACCGGCCGCCGGAACCTTACGTCTCGGACCGGGAACTTCCATGGGAGCCCTACGCGTTGATCGCTGTGGAGCTTGCGGCAGAGCGACTCGTGGTGCTCGGCCAGGGGGCGCCCGGGGTCACCGTGGCCGATCTGGAGGTCGGCATGGAGGTGGAGGTCGTCCCGGGAGTGCTGAACGAGGAAGCAGGAGACGGCGCGGAGGGCGAGGAAGGGGACGGCGGAGCAGGGACGGTCTGGACGACGTGGCACTGGCGGCCGACGGGGGTGGCGGCATGACGGGCGAGGTGGCGGTACTCGGGGCGGGTATGCATCCCTGGGGCAAGTGGGGGCGCAGTTTCGTCGAGTACGGGACGGCGGCGGCGCGGGCCGCGCTCACCGACGCGGGGATCGACTGGCGCGACGTGGGATCGGTGGTCGGTGCGGACACGGTGCGCGGTGGCTATCCGGGGTACGTGGCGGGGGCGACGTTCGCCAAGGCGCTGGGGTGGCAAGGGGCCCGGGTCGCCAGCGTGTACGCGGCGTGCGCGTCGGGTGCGCAGGCGGTCGACACCGCGCGGACACAGATCCTCGCGGGGCTCGCGGACGTGGTGCTCGTAGTGGGCGCCGACGCCGCTCCCAAGGGGTTCTTCCGGCCGGCCGGAGGGGACCGGCCGGACGACCCCGACTGGTTGCGCTTCCGGGTCCTCGGGGCGACGAACCCGACGTACTTCGGTCTCTACGCGCGCCGCCGGATGTCCTTGTACGGCGACACGTTGGAGGACTTCGCACAGGTCAAGGTGAAGAACGCCGCCTCGGGGGCACTGAATCCGCTGGCGCGCTACCGCAAGGAAGTGACGGCCGAGGAGGTCGCCGGGTCGGCGGTGGTGGCCGATCCGCTGCGGCTGCTCGACATCTGCGCCACGTCGGACGGGGGCGCCGCTCTGGTCCTGTCCAGCATGGACTTCGCCCGGCAGCACGGGGCGGCGGACCCCGTACGCATACGCGCGGTCTCGACGGTGACGCCCACGTACCCGAACACGGTGCTTGACCTTCCCGACATCGCCACGGACTCGGCGGCCGGGGTCGAGCCGCAAGGGCCGGCCTTCCGGGCGTCCATCGCGCGCGCCGCGTACGAGGAGGCGGGTGTCGGGCCCGACGACCTGTCGCTCGCGGAGGTCTACGACCTGTCCACCGCGCTGGAGTTGCAGTGGTACGAGGACCTGGGCCTGTGCGGCGAGGGCGAAGGCGCCAAGCTGCTGCGGGAAGGAGCGACCGCGCCCGGCGGCCGCATACCCGTGAACGCCAGTGGCGGGCTCGCCTCCTTCGGGGAAGCGGTTCCGGCGCAGGCCATCGCGCAGGTCTGCGAGCTGACCTGGCAGTTGCGGGGCGCTGCGGGCGCGCGGCAGGTGGCGGGCGCCCGGGTCGGGATCACCGCCAACCAGGGGCTGTTCGGGCACGGTTCGGCCGTCGTCGCCGTACGCTGACCGGCCTCGGCGCACGCTGCGTGATCAGGCGGGAATCCTGCGTGAACAGCGCGTGAACTGGGCCTGGAGGTGCTCCTGGGGCGCCCATCATGCTCCCGTGCGCTCCTGGACGGACACTCTCCGCTTCGCCTTCCAGCCCGTGGTCAATCTGACGACGGGGACCGTCGCGGCGCTGGAGATACTGGCCCGCCCGGAGGCAGGCGACGTTCTGGCCCGCGCGCAGCGCGAGCCAGAACTCGACGGCCGGCTGGCGGCGTCGGCGGTCCGGGACGCGGCACGTCGGGAGACGCTGCTGCCGCTGCATGTGAACGTGTTCGCGGGCACGCTCGCCGACCTCGGCGGTCTCGCGGCGCTGCGGGACGCGGTGCGGGCGGTGGGGCGGCTGCCGTGGGAGATCACGGTGGATGTGTGCCCGCCGTTCACGCACGTGCCGCACCGGGCCCTCCTGGAGGGGGTGTCGGCGCTGCGCGGCGAGGGCTTCCGGATCTGTGCCGACGGCGTGGGCGACGGCGACGTACCGCTGCGGCTGCTCGACGATCTGGCGCCCGACCTGCTCAAGCTGGACGCGTCGCTGCTGTCGCGGACGGCGACGGTGCGGGCGATGCGGACGCTGTGCGAGGAGCTCGGTGCGCTGCTCGCGGTGGAGGGGGTGGAGACGGAGAAGCAGTGTGCCGTGGCGCGGGACGCCGGGGCGCAGTTGGCGCAGGGAGCCCTGTTCGCGCCACCGGCGCGGCTGCCCACGGTCGAGGTGTACGTGCCTCAACTGCCCACGTCCATCGGCGCGTTGCGGCCTGCCGGGCCCTCGGTGCGGGAGTTCGTACGCCCCGCCGCGCTGCTGCCCGATTCGGCGTCGGCCGAGCAGGTGCGGACGCTGCTCACCGGCGCGCCCGAGGTGTCCGGGGTACTGCTCGTGGACCGGGGTGGGGCGCCGGTGCGGTCGGTGCAGCGGGACCGGTTCCTGCTGTCGCTGTCCGCGCGGTACGGGCATGCGCTGTACGCCGACCGGCCCGCCGCCCGGCTGGGCGACCGACCGCGAACCGTGGGTGTCACGGCGACCGCGTGGGAGGTGCTCGACGTGGTGGCGGACGGCGAGCACAGCCGCACCGCCGACGATGTCGCCGTGGTCGACGACGACGGGCGGTGCGTGGGCGTCGTACGGCTCGCCGATCTCGTACGGGCGCTGGCCGAGAGCCGGGTGGAGCAGGCGGCCGGGCTCAATCCGCTGACCAGGCTGCCGGGTTCGGACGCGGTGACCGGTGAGGTGGACCGGTGGGTGGCGCAGGGGCGGGGCTTCGCGCTGAGCTGGCTGGACATCGACGGGTTCAAGCAGGTCAACGACGGGGCCGGGTTCGCCGCGGGCGACGAGTTGATCCGCGCGGTGGGGCGGGTGCTCGCGCGCGCGGAGTCCGACGCGGTGCGGGTCGCGCACATCGGCGGTGACGACTTCCTGGTGCTCGCCGATCCGGCGGGGCTCGGGCCGCTGGCCGCGGAGGTGCTCGACGCGCCCTGGTCGGCGGGCGGCCGGGCGGTGACGCTGTCGCTCGCGACCGTGGTGTGCCCGCCGGGGAGCGTGCCGGACCATCGGCGGGCGGCTGCGCATCTCGCCCCGCTCAAGAAGGCCGCGAAGGCGCTGTCGGGGGCGAGCTGGGTGTGCGGGCAGGCGGGGCGGGACGGCTTCGAGGTGCGGCGCGGTGCGGCCGCGGCGGCCGCCGTACCGACCCGGGGCGGTGCGCCGCGGGCCTCGTAAAGGCTGTCTCAAATGCCGTGCCACCGACGGCAGTTCGCGGAGTGTTCGCCCCCGGTCAACCAGTGCGGTCCGCGACCTTGACGCTCCAGTACGGCCGGTGAACACTTCCGGGTGTCAGTCGGCAGCGTCGCATGTCGGCCCACCGTCGCACGGGGTCCTTTCCTGCCCTTGAGGCGCTTCCTGTCCGGTCGTGGCAGGTCAGGGCCGCTCCCCCACGCACGATTCCGACTGTGCGGGCACGCTCGTCACGGACGCCGGGCGGGGCGCGGGACTCCCCTGCCGTCGGCTTACGTAGCCAGAACCAGCCATGGGAAACGCACCCTGCACGGAGGACCGGGGCGTACCGCTCCGGGCGAGGGCCTAGGAGCCGCCATGAGCAACGGAGACATCTTCATCGGTGAGGTCATCGGCACCGGCATCCTGATCCTGTTCGGCGCGGGCGTCTGCGCCGCGGTCACTCTCAAACACTCCAAGGCGAGAGCCTCCGGGTGGATCGTCATCGCGTTCGGGTGGGGGTTCGGCGTGCTCGCCGGGGCCTACACCGCGGCGCCGCTCTCGGGCGGCCATCTCAACCCCGCCGTCACCATCGGCATCGCCGTGGACACCGGCAAGTGGGACAAGGTCTGGGTCTATCTGCTCGGGCAGATGGTCGGTGCGATGCTGGGCGCCGTCCTCGCGTACCTGGTCTATCTCGCGCAGTTCAACGCCAATGTGAGCTCGGGCGTGAAGTCGGCGGACGCCGAAGCGGTGGAGGAGGACGGTCCGACGCCGACGCTCGGCATCTTCTCCACGATCCCCGAGATCCGTAACCCGGTCGCCAACCTGATCACGGAGATCATCGCGACCGTCGGTCTCGTCCTGCCCATTCTGGCCTTCGGCCTGACCAAGGGCCTCGGCGAATCCGGCACGCAGGTCCTCATCGTTGCCCTGCTGGTGGTCGGCATCGGTCTGTCGCTCGGCGGGCCGACGGGGTACGCCATCAACCCGGCGCGCGACCTGGGCCCGCGCATCGTCCACCAGTTCCTGCCCATCCCCAACAAGGGGACGTCCGACTGGGGTTACGCCCTCGTCCCGGTCGTCGGGCCGCTCATCGGCGGCGCGCTGGCGGGGCTCATCTACAACGTGGCGTTCTGAAGCACGCCTTCCGCACAGCCGCCGTCCGAAGCATTCCCGGCAGCCTCCACACGAACGACCGTCTTCTCACGAAGGGGTAGCCATGCCCGACACTTCCGTGAAGTACGTCGCCGCCATCGACCAGGGGACCACGTCCAGCCGCTGCATCGTCTTCGACCAGAACGGCGCCATCGTCGCCGTCGACCAGCGTGAGCACCGTCAGATCTTCCCGAAGCCGGGCTGGGTGGAGCACGACGCCACCGAGATCTGGTCCAAGGTCCAGGCGGTGGTGGCCGGCGCGATCGCCAAGGCCGGTCTGCGCGCGGACCAGCTCAGCGCCCTCGGCATCACCAACCAGCGCGAGACGACGGTCCTGTGGGACCGGTCGACCGGCAAACCCGTGCACAACGCGATCGTGTGGCAGGACACGCGGACGTCGGGGCTGTGCAACGAGCTGGGCGGCTCGGACGGGCAGGACCGTTTCCGCGATCAGACGGGCCTGCCGCTGGCGAGCTACTTCTCCGGGCCCAAGGCCGCCTGGCTGCTGGACAACGTGCCGGGCCTGCGGGCGCGTGCCGAGCGCGGCGAGATCGCCTTCGGCACGATCGACTCGTGGCTGATCTGGAACCTGACCGGCGGCACCGACGGCGGCGTCCACGTCACCGACGTCACCAACGCCGGCCGCACCATGCTGATGAACCTGGAGACCCTCCAGTGGGACGCGTCGATCCTCTCGGCGATGAACGTCCCGGAGGCCATCCTTCCGGAGATCCGTTCCTCGGCCGAGGTGTACGGGACGGCCGTCGGGCAGCTCTCCGGTGTGCCGGTGGCCTCCGCGCTCGGCGACCAGCACGCGGCCATCTTCGGGCAGGCCTGCTACGACGCGGGCACGGCGAAGAACACGTACGGGACCGGGAGCTTCCTGCTGCTCAACACCGGGAACCGGCCGGTGCCCTCGAAGAGCGGGCTGCTCACCACACTCGGCTACAAGATCGGCTCCGAGGCGCCCGTGTACTGCCTGGAGGGGTCGATCGCGATCACCGGCGCCCTGGTGCAGTGGTTCCGCGACCAGCTCGGCATCATCAAGTCGGCCGACGAGATCGAGACGCTGGCCGCGAGCGTGGACGACAACGGCGGCGCGTACATCGTGCCCGCCTTCTCGGGGCTGTTCGCGCCGTACTGGCGTTCCGACGCGCGCGGTGTCGTCACCGGGCTGACCCGGTACGTCACCAAGGCGCATCTGGCGCGGGCCGTCCTGGAGGCGACGAGCTGGCAGACACGTGAGGTCGTCGACGCCATGTACCAGGACTCCGGGGTGCAGATCACGACTTTGAAGGTCGACGGCGGCATGACGAAGAACAACCTCCTGATGCAGCACCAGGCGGACGTTCTCGGCGTGCCCGTGGTCCGGCCCAAGGTCTCCGAGACGACGTGTCTGGGCGCGGCCTACGCGGCCGGGCTCGCGACGGGCGTGTGGAACGACCTGGACGAGCTGAAGGCGCACTGGCAGAAGGACGCCGAGTGGACGCCGTCCATGGACACGCAGGTTCGTGACCGGGAGTACGCCAGCTGGCGCAAGGCGGTGGAGAAGAGCTTCGGCTGGCACGAGGACGGGGCGTGAGCGCTCGGGGACGCCAGCCGTAACGGCAGGGCACGCGCTGGCGTGAGCGCTCGGGAACGGCAGCCGTAACGGCAGGGCACGCGCGCGTAGTGGCTTTTTCGTCGCTACGCGCGCGTGCGCCCGCGCTCAGGTGGCCGCCGGTTCCCTGCGGCGCTCCGCGGCCGCCGCCGCGTGCTCGACGACGCCGATGAGGACGTCCTTCACGGACTCCTTCTCGCGGGCGTCGCAGAGCAGGACGGGGACACCGGGGTCGAGGTCGAGGGCCTGGCGCACCGAGTCGGCGGGGTAACGGGCGGCCCCCTCGAAGCAGTTGACGCCGACGACGAACGGGATGGAGCGCCGCTCGAAATAGTCCACGGCGGCGAAGCAGTCCTCCAGGCGGCGGGTGTCCGCGAGGACGACCGCCCCCAGGGCGCCGGTGGCCAGCTCGTCCCACAGGAACCAGAAGCGGTCCTGGCCGGGGGTGCCGAAGAGATACAGGACGAGGTCCTCGCGGAGCGTGATCCGGCCGAAGTCCATGGCCACCGTGGTGGTGTGCTTGCCCTCGACGTGCCGGGTGTCGTCGACGGGGCGGCCGGCCTCGCTCAGCAGCTCCTCGGTGCGCAGGGGCCTGATCTCGCTGACCGCACCGACGAGGGTCGTCTTGCCCACGCCGAAGCCGCCCGCCACCAGGATCTTGAGCGTGACGGGCTCGACGGGGGCCCTGCCGCGCTCGGAACGCCCGAAGATCATCGGTTGTCTCTCCTGCCTCACTGCGGTCGCTGGGTCGGGGGGTGGCGGCAGGGTGTCAGAGCGCCCTGAGGCCGTCGATCACGTCGCGGAGGATGCTCGCGTCGGGCAGTTCCGCGGGGGGCACCGGGCGGGTCACGTGGACCAGCTGATCGTCGACGAGGTCGCCGATCAGGACGCGCACCACGCCGATGGGAAGGTCGAGTTCGGCGGCGAGCTCGGCCACCGACTGCGGGCTGTCACCGCACAGTTCGACGATGTCGACGTGTTCCGGTGACAGCGTCTGGTCGGCCACCGCCTCGGCGCCGCGGTGTTCCGCGACGACGACGGCGATCAGGTCGAGGCGATGCTGGGCCGCGCTGGTGGTGCGGCCGCGTGTCATGGCGTACGGACGGACGACCGGCCCGGCTTCGTCGTCGAACCAGTGGTGCGTCTCCTGCGTCCCCTCACCGTCTGCGCTCATGCCAACCCACTACCCTCCGGCGGGCAGATCCGTGCGCGGAGCCGTCCCGAGATGTGCGCCGACCCTCTTGACCAGCAGGGTCATCTCGTAGGCGACGAGGCCGACATCGGAGTCCGCGTCGGACAGGACCGCGAGGCAGCTGCCGTCGCCGGCGGCGGTGACGAACAGGAAGGCGTCGTCGAGCTCGACGACGGTCTGCCGGACGCCGCCCGCGTCGAAGTGACGCCCGACGCCCTTGGCGAGGCTGTGGAACCCGGAGGCGACGGCGGCGAGATGTTCGCCGTCCTCGCGGCTGAGGTCCTTGGAGACCCCGGTCGGGAGTCCGTCTCCGGAGAGCACGATCGCCTTGCGGATGGCGGCGACGCGCTCGACCAGGTCGTCGAGGAGCCAGTTCAGCTCCCCCGAACCACCGTTCGTGGTGTACGCGGTGGCCTTCGGTGCGGTCATCGACCGTCCCCCTCAGAAGTTGTTCCCTGTGCTGTGCCGTCGGCGCGCTCGTCGCCCGCGGCGGTGTCCAGTGCGTTCTCTTCGCGGCCGCGCCGCCAGCCGCGCTGCAACGAGGCCATCCTGCTGCGCACCTCGTCGGCGTCCCGGTCCGTGGGCGACGCGGCGGTCGTCTCGTCGCGGTCCTTCGTGCGGTCGGCGCGCAGGTCGGGCCCGTCCTTCAACTGCGGAGCCAGGTTGGCCTGCCGTACGCGGCGGGGCAGGCCTCCGACGGTCGCGTCCGGCTGCTGCTCGGCCCGGGCCGGGACGGGTGCGGGGGCCGCCTCGGTGGCGCGGGCGCGCCGTCGGGGCAGGTCGGCGAGCGGCGTCGTCGCGCTCTCCCCCGGTGCGGGGGCGCTCGGCCGGCGGTCGTCCTCGCCGGGACGGCTGTGCCCGACGGGCCTGCCGTGCGAGCTGACGAGCTTGGGGACGCCACGGCGCGGCAGCGGCACGAGGCCACCGGGCCGCGCGTCGCGGGAGCCGGTGTGGCCGGGGCCCGCGCCGTCCTCGCCGTCGGACGCCTGCTGGTGCTGCTCGCCCGACGTGCCGGCGACCGCGCGGCGCGGCCGGAAGAGCCCGCCGCGTTCGCTGTCCTCGTCGCCGAGCGCGCCGGGGAACGCCGTCATGTCCGAGGTGGTCAGCGGCGCCTCCAGCTCCACCGGGCCGTCGAGCACGGAGGCGGGCAGGCCCGGCAGTCCCTCGGAGGAGCCGAGGCGGGTGGTGTCGCGTCCGCTCGGCTTCGTGCGGCGCGCGGCGTCGGGCCGGTCGAGGCGGAAGCCCGCGCCCTCCGTGTCGGGGGCGTCGGTGAGCAGCGTGTCCGGGATGAAGACGACGGCCGTGGTGCCGCCGTACGGCGACGGCTGGAGGGAGACGCGGACGTTCTGGCGCTGGGCGAGGCGGCTGACGACGAACAGGCCGAGCCGGTCGGTGTCGGAGAGTTCGAACTCGGGGGTCTCCGCGAGCCGCAGGTTCGCGTCGAGGAGGGCGTCGGGGGCCATGCCGAGCCCGCGGTCGTGGATCTCCAGGGTGAAGCCGTTCGCGACGCGCTCGCCAAGCACCTGCACGGCGGTGTGCGGGGGCGAGAACACCGTGGCGTTCTCCAGGAGTTCGGCCACGAGGTGGGTGAGGTCGGCGACCGCGGGGCCCGTCACGGCGATGCGCGGCAGTCGGCGTACCTCGATGCGCTCGTAGTCCTCGACCTCGGCGACGGAGGCCCGCACGATGTCCATGAGCTGGACGGGCTTGCGCCACTGCCGGGACGGGGCGGCGCCGGAGAGGATCACCAGGCCCTCCGCGTGGCGGCGCATGCGCGTGGTGAGGTGGTCGAGGCGGAACAGGTCGGCGAGTTCGTCGGTGTCCTCGGTCCTGCGCTCCATGGTGTCGAGCAGGGTCAGCTGCTTGTGCAGCAGGACCTGGCTGCGGCGGGCGAGGTTCACGAAGACCTCGGAGACGCCGCGGCGCAACTCGGCCTGCTTGACGGCCGCTTCGACGGCGGACCGCTGAAGGGTGTTGAGCGCCTGGCCGACCTGCCCGATCTCGTCCTTGTCGTACTCCAGGCGGGGGGCCTCGGTCTCGACGTCGACCTCTTCGCCAGCGGCGAGGCGGCGCATCACGCTCGGCAGCCGGACGCCGGAGGACTCGTGGGCCTCCAGGCGCAGGCGGCGCAGGTCGCGGACGAGGCGGCTGCCGATGCGCAGCGACAGGAAGACCGAGGAGAGCAGGGCGAGCAGGCCGAGCACTCCGGCGATCCCGGCCAGGAGGAACACCTTCACGGCGACGGGGCGGGCGCGGACCTGGTACCGCTCGGCGGCGTCGGTGTTGCGGTCGACGAGCTCGTCGAGGACCGCGCCGGACGCCTTGTCCCAGCGGTTCGCCGTGACGCCTGTGGGCGTGCCGGGCCTGCCGTCCACGACGGCGTCCTCGGCGGTGCGCAGCGGGTTGGTGTCGGGGCCGCGCCAGTACCGCTCGTAGCGGGAGCGCTCGTCGTCGGGGAGCAGCGCGAGGTTGGTCTCGTACAGGAGGTTGCGCTGGGCGACGAGGTCGGAGACCTGCCGCAGTTCCTGCTGCGTGAGGCGGCGGGCGACGAGCCCGGAGCCGACCAACGCGTCCTCCTGGGAGAGGAGTTCACGCGCCTTGAGGATGCCGACGAGTGCGCGGCCCTGGCGCTCCACCTTGGCGTCGTCGAGGGCGGTGAGGTCGAGCAGGAAGGTGTAGGTGGGCGCGATGAGGTCGTTGTAGAACTCGAGCGCCTGGGCGCGGGTGACCGTGCCCTCGTCGATGTTGCGGCGCAGCGACTCGATCCCCTCGAAGCCCTCGACGACGGTGTCGAGGGTGCGGCGGGCGTCGCCGTCCAGGTCGTCGCGCAGGTCGGAGTCGCGGGCCTTCTCCTTGATCGCGCTCATCGCCTCGTCGGAGGCGCTGCGTCTGATCCGCAGCTTCGACTGGGCGTCGGAGGCGCGCGGGTCCGCGAGGTAGACCAGCGTCTGGCGGCGCTCGTCCTGGAGCACCCTGCTCGTGTCGCTCAGGGGGTAGCCGATGGCGTCGGCGACACGGCCCGCCGTGATCAGCTGCACGGCCGCGCGTCCCGTGATGACCGAGGCGAAGGCCCAGATCGCCGTCAGCGACAGCAACGGCACCATCAGCAACGCCACGATCTTCCGGCGGATGGACTTCCCGCGAAAGCGCATGGCCTCCCCCAGATCGACCCCCGACAGCCAGGGGCACACATGTGCGTCAACAAACGGCGCGAGCCTACTACTGAGACAGGAGCAACTCGAAGGCCTGTCCGGATGCTGTTCGGCTCAACACCGTTGCGGAGATCATGAGTTGTCCGGGCATTGCGGGAGATTGCATCCCGGGATCGGGGCAGGACGGGAGGACGACATCCGGCCTGTCGTCCACGACAGTTGGCCGGAATCCGACGCTCCTCGCCCTCTCCTCGGCCCCCGCCAGGACAACTGTCCGCATCCCGACGGGATCACGTCCCTGTTCCGGGAATCTTCACAGGCCCCCGTTCGTCCCTCCTCATGGGACGTGAGCGGGTCGTGCACGGGCGCCGCACGGGCGGCGTAAAGCAGAGCAAACCGGGCAGTCACTGTGGGGAGCCGGTGCGGGGGCATCGGTCGGCGGCCCGGGATCGGTGGGGAGTGGTGCAGTGATGGACACGGCGGAGCGGCGCGAGTTGTGGGTCGAGGAGCCGGCGAAGCGACGCCGCATGCCCGATCCGGTGCGCACGGCGGCGGTACGGGCGGTGCTCATAGGCTCGTTGACCCTCATCCAGGCCATGGTCGCCGTGCTGTGCACGCTGGCCGACTCCTGGCTGGCGTTCCCCATGGTGCTCAGCAGCGTGGGCAGCACGGTGGTGGCGACGTGGGGCGTGCTGGACGTCTGGGTCACCCGGCAGGTGTGGAACCAGCGGCACGGTGTCGTGTCCGTCCCGGCCAGCACGGCCCGACGGCTGCGCAAGGAGCGCCGTCAGGCCCGTCGCGCGGCACGCCGTCGGGCTCCGGAGAACATACGCGGGCGGCGCGCGGCCGGGCAGCTGACGCACTCGTGAGGCCGCGCCCTCAACCGGCCGCGGGCTCCGGTCGCTTGAACATGCGCGTGGCCGTGATCTCGCCGTGCACCGTCTCCCCGTCCGGATCCTGCTGCGGCAGCCCCGGGCGCAGGTGCTCCTCGACGCTGATGTACTTCAGGCCCGCCCGCAGGTCCGCGTCGTTGCGCAGCCGGATCACCAGCGGGAACTCGGCGAGCGCCGTGGTGTCGAACAGGCCGGTGGTGTACAGGAGTTGGACACCGAGCGCGTCCGAGACCGCTCGCTGGAGCTCCAGCAGATAGGTCGCGTTGGCGCGGCCGATCGGGTTGTCGAGGAACAGCGTGCCCGCGTGGCGGTGCTTGTCACGACCCCGGTCGTTGCTGCGCAGCGCGGCCATCGTGCAGTACAGGGCGATGGCCGCGGTGAGCAGCTGTCCGCCGGAGAACACGTCGCCCATCTGCCCGACAGGCACCCGCTCGGCACGCAGCACCGCGTCCGGCTTGAGGATCTCGACGGCGATGCCCTTGGGTTCGAGGGCCGAGGCGACCCCGCGCAGCAGCAGGGACATGCCGTCGCGCCGCAGGTCGGAGTTCTTCTTCACGGCCGCGCGGGTCGCCTCGTCGATGACCTCCCCGAGCCGCTCGGTGAGCGTGGCCTGATCGGGCTCCTCGAAGCGGATCCGCAGGAACTCCTGCCCTGACCACTCGCCGAGCCCCTCGGGCAGCCGGGACAGCCGCTGGGCGGAGCGCAGCGTGGCGAGCGCCGACTCGACCAGGCCGCGCAGGCGGTCCACGATCGAGTCCCTGTTCCGCTCCAGCTGCGCCAACTCGTCGGTCAGGACCCGCAGTCGGGGCGCAAAGGCGTCCGCCCACTTCTGCGCGTGCTCCGGCAGCGCCGCCGCCGGCAGCTCCCTGATCTGCTGCCGCGCGGGCGTGCGCACCGCTTCGTAGCGCGTCGAGTTCGCATGCCGTACGAGGATGTCGCTCGCCTCGCGGACCGCGGCCTCGGCGGCGGACAGATCGGCGGAGCAGCCGCGCAGCGAGCGCCGGGTCTCGGCGGCGGCCGTACGGGCCTCCTCCAGGGAGCCGGGGTAGGGCTCGGGCTCCTCCTGCTCCTCGGTGTCGGCGGCGTGGTCGCGGAGCAGGTCGCGCAGGAGCGCGGCCGTCTCCTCGAAGCCGCCCGTGCCGTTCTCGGCGGCGCGGTGCGCGTCCAGGAGCTCGCCGTGCGCCGCGCGTGCGGTGGCCAACGCGTCGGTGCGCAACGCCAGTTCGGTGGTGGCCGTGCGGAGCAGGGACTGCGCGTGCTCGGCGTCGCGCGGGATCAGCTCCTCGGGCAGCTCGGTGTGCGCCTCGCCGTCCTCGGGGGCGAGCCGCTCGGCCTCGCCGCGCAGCCGGCCGAGCTGTTCGCTGGACGCGGAGGCCCGGGTCTCCAGGAGCTGGACGTGCTCCTCGGCGCGCCCGGCGGCGGCCTGCCGGGACGGTCCGTCGGCGCCCTCGGGCGATTCGAGGAGGGCGGCGGCGCGGGTGCGGACCTTGTTGCTGAGCCGGTCAAGCTCGGCGAGCGCGGCGCTCTCGTCGCTCTCGGCACGGGCCTGCTCGGCCCTCAGGTCGGCGCCGACACCGACCTTCTCGTAGACCTGGGAGGCGGCGCGGTACGCCTCGCGCAGCGCGGGCAGCGAGGCCTTGGGGGCTTCGCCGTCGAGGCTCTCGGGGACGTCGTCGGGGGCGCCGGCGATCTCGGCGCGCTCGGCGCGCAGCGTGCGGGCGGTGCGCCGCGCGTCGTCGGCGGAGCGCTGGGCGGCGCGGCGGTCCTCGTCGGCGGCACGCGCGTGCTCCAGGCAGGACTGGGCGCGGGCCTCGGACTCGACGGCCTCGTCGGCCAGTTCGCGGACCTTGGCCTGCCAGGCGGAGCGCTCGCGCAGCCGGTAGGCGAGACCGGCCAGGGCGTCCGCGGCGCGGCGCGCCTTCTGCGCGGCTTCCTGGCGCTCGTCGCGGACGCGGGTCGCCTCGACGGCGCTCTCGTCGGCCTCGGCGCGCACGGTGCGGGCCTCGGCCAGCTCGGCCTCGGCCTCCGCGGCGAACGTACGGGCCTCCTCCGCCGCCGTCGCCAGCTCGGCGAGCCGCCCCGCCGGGCAGCCCGAGCGCCACGAGCTGAGCCGGGCGGCCAGCTCGCGGTCCTTGGCCAGGCGACCCGCGAGCGCGCGGATGTCCTCGTCGCGCTGGGCGGCCCGCGCGCGCAGCGCCTGCCGCTCCTCGTCGGCGGCGTGCTCGTCGTGCATGGCCGGGTTCGGCGGTACGAGGAAGACGGCTGTGTCCTCGGGGTACGACGCGTTCTCCGCCGGGGTCGGGGCGAGCAGCGCGGCGGCGGTGCCGACGGCGACGGCGGACCGGGGCAGCAGGGCGGCGCCGGCGAGCGCCTCGCGGGCCCGTACGTGGGAGGCGGGGTCGGTGATGATGACGCCGTCGACGAGCTCGGGCCGGGCGGCGAGCACGCGCGCGTGGTCGGCCGGGTCGACGGACTGGGCGAGATAGCGCCAGCCGGGCAGCGCCGGGATGCCGTGCTCGCCGAGGAACTCGACGGTGGCAAGGACGTCCGGGCCCGGCGGCAGCAGACCGCCGTCGCCGAGGGCGCCGAGGATCCGGGAGTCGTCGGCGGCCGCGGTGCGCAGTTCGAAGAGCTGCCGCTCGGCGGAGGCGACGGAGTCGTCCAGGAACGTCTTGAGGTCGTCGGCCACGCGGTCGAGGTCCTCGGGGGTGAGCGGACCGTCGTCGGCCGCGGCCCGCGCGCGGACGGCGCCGGGGAAGCCTGCCTCCTGCGGGGCGCTCGCCCCGCTGTTCACCCCGAGGAGCTCGGCGAGACGCTCTTCCCCCGCCAGGGAGGCGGCCGCCCGCTCCTCCGCCCGGTACGCCTGCTCGGCGGCGCTCGCGGCGTCCGCGGCGCGGGCCGCGGTCAGCTCGGCGCGGGCCTCCGCGGCGGCTGCCTCGCGCGCGTGCTCGGTGGCGCGGCGAGCGGCCTCGCGCGCGGTGTCCCAGGCGGCGACGGTGGACTTCTCGGCGTCGGACGCGGCGAGCGCGGCACGGGCCGGATCTGCGTCGGGCGCGCTGTCGTCGATCCAGCCGGCCCTGACCGCCTCGGCGGTCTCCTGCTCGACCTCGCTCAACCGCTGGCGCAGATGCCCGAGTTCACTGCGGGCGCGCTGTGCCTCGGTGGCGGCGGCGGTCGCGTCGCGGTGCGCGGTCTCGCCCGCCTCCTGGAGGACGGCGGACCGCTCCTCCTCCTCGTTCGCGTGCGCCTCGGCCTTCTCGGCGGCGCCGTGCAGGGCCCGTACGAGATCGGAGGCGGCCTTGGCGCGGGCGGCGAGGGCGGGGGCGGCGTCCCGCTCGGCCTCGCGGATCGCGACGGCCACGCGCGCGGAGCGGTCGGCCGCCGCGCGGTGGCGCAGGACGGCTTCGGCGGCCTGCCACGCGGAGAGCAGGGTGCGGGCGTCGGCCATCTCCCGCTTCTGCGCCGCGGCGGCCTTCTCGGCGCCCGCGAGCGCCAAGGAGGCGTGCCGGTAGGCGAGTTCGGCCGCGATGAGCGAGCTGCGCTCGCGGGCGGTCTCGGCCTCGGTGACGGTGTGCGCGGCGGCGGTGACCTGCTGGGCGAGGTCTCCGGCGCGGCCCCGCTCGACGGCGGCCCGCGCGGAGAGCCGCCGGGCGAGCGTAC
The DNA here is from genome assembly GCF_040679615.1 of Streptomyces sp. NPDC052225. Classification (NCBI taxonomy): domain Bacteria; kingdom Bacillati; phylum Actinomycetota; class Actinomycetes; order Kitasatosporales; family Streptomycetaceae; genus Streptomyces; species Streptomyces sp. NPDC052225. Next base: position 24,132 of record NZ_JBFAVD010000034.1, read on the forward strand.
GGGTGCGGCGCTCGGCGGCGGCATGGATGTCGCGCGCGCGGGAGCGCGTGTCGGCGGCCTCGACGATGCGGGTGAGCAGGTCCACGGAGCCGGCCGTGAAGTCGCGCTCGGCGATCAGCTCGGAGCGGCGGCCCAGCTTGTTCCCGAAACCGCTGACGAGGTCGGCGAGGCCGTCCGTGTCGCGCGTGTCGGTGACGGCGCGCAGCAGCAGGTCGGTGAAGTCGGAGTCCTTCTTCACGGCGAACAGGCCGGCGGCCTCGCCCTCGTCCGCGTTCATCTCGCGCTGGTAGCGGAAGAGTTCGGGGTCGAGGCCCAGGTCACCGAGGTGCTCGTTCCACCGGTCGTGGATCTCCTCCCAGTTCACGTCGAGATGCGGGTACGCCTTGCCCGCCTCGGTCAGCGCGTCCCGGAAGCCCTTCATGGTGCGCCGCCGCCCCTGGGCGCCGGACGCGCCCTCGGCGACGGGACGCACGGCCGTCGACTCGGCGACGGGCAGTGAGTCCAGGCTCAGGCCGGGCCCGGGCCGGAAGGAGTACCAGGCTTCCGCGAACTTCTTGGGGTCGTTCGACACCTGCCGTCCGCGCCACTCGCTGACCTTGCCCACGACGACGCACTCGCCGGTGAGCGTGTGCTGCCACTCCAGGGCGACGTGCCCGCAGTCGTCGGCCAGGAGGAACTTGCGCAGCACGCCGGAGCTGGCGCCGCCCAGCGTGTTCCGGTGGCCCGGGAGCATGACCGAGAAGATCAGCTTGAGCAGCACGGACTTGCCGCCGCCGTTCTCCAGGAAGAGCACGCCGGCCGGCGCGGGGCGGCGCGGCGGTCCGACGGGCTCGTCCTCGAAGAACTCCGCCTGGGCGGGCGCGGGGTCGGGCACGGGCGCGCCGACGCCCCGCAGGTCGAGCACGGTGTCGGCGTAGCGCGCACCGGCGGGACCGATGGAGTAGAGGCGGACCCGGGACAGCTCGTACATGGCGGACTCTCGTGGTAGGTACGGAAGTTGAGGAGCTCTGTGGGCTACGAGTGGAACGGCAGGCCCGCGTCGGCGGCGAGCTCGGCCGCTTCCTCGTCCATCGGCGGCACCAGGCTCGCCGTGCCGTCGGTCACGGGCACGACGCCCAGGTCGAGGAGCTCGCCCATGGCGGCGGTGCCGGCCATGTCGCGGACCTGGAGCTGGTAGCGGGCCGTGGTGCGGTACGTGCCCCCGCCGTCGTCGCCGGTTCTCTGCAGGAACCCGGAGTCGGTGAGGAACGCGACGGCCTTGCCGATGATGCCCGTGGTCGAACTGGCCAGTCTGCGGGTGTCCTTGGTGGCGCCGGTGGAGCTGCGCCGCGCCCAGATCCGCCAGGCGGCTTCGAGGCCGGGGGCGTCGGTCGCCGGGTCGGTGTTCTCGCCCGTCTCCTCGGCGCGCTCCTCCAGCTTGCGGCAGGCCTGGCGGACGAACGCGTCCACGCCGTTGACACTGACGCGGCCGATGTAGCCGTCGTCGGCGAGGTCCTCGGGGCGCGGGAAGGCCAGTGCGGCGACGGCGAGGTGGGCCAGGCCGTGCAGGAAGCGGTCGGTGCCGTCGGCGGAGGTGCGGCGCGCGTAGTCGCCCATGCGGACCGCGAAGACGGAGTCCTCGGCTGCGGTCACGGCCATCCCCGCGCGCGGGGACACCTCCAGCACGACGAGGCCGAGGCCGGTCGCGACGGCGTCGGCGAGCCGGGCGAACGCCGGGTCCTCGCGGTAGCGGCGCAGCAGGTCGGCGTACTCCTGGTCGCGGGACGGCTGGAGCTTGGGCTGCAGGCCGAAGGCGACGAGCCGCGCGGCGTCGGCGGCGTCGGCCGGGGTGACGGGCGCGGCGGCCTTGACCGCCACGGAGCCCGAGGCCTCGGGCTCGCCCCACTCGGCGGGCTCTTCGGGGTACTCGGTCACGGGCGGTGCTCCTTGATCATTTCCTGGTACGTCACGTGGCCTCCGTCCGGCCCGCGGCCATCCCGGCCGCGTCGAGCAGGGCGGTGCCCACGATGAGGTCGGCGCCGCCGAACTCGGGGTCGTCGAGCTCGGTGCCGTCGTCCACGGCGAACAGCAGTTTCTCCTCGCCCTGGCGGTAGGCGGTGCCGACCGGCGGGCTCGCCGCGTGGACCGCCAACAGGGCGACCAGGTACGGCAGTTCGGCGTCCTGCGCGCGGGCGTCGACCAGCAGCCCGGACAGTCGGCGCGGCGCGTCGGCGGGCAGGTCGAGCAGCTCCATGGCGCTCGCGAGCTGCTCCTCGCTGAACCGGCTGTCGTCCGGCGTCGCGATGAGGTCGGGCTCGGGCATCTCGGCGCCCAGGTTCTCCCGCTCCTGCGGGGGCGTCAGCAGTATGTCGACGAGGTCCGTGACGCGTACGGAGACGGAGGTGCGCAGTCCGGTGCCGCGCGCGAAGAACGCGTCGGTCACCTTGACGGCGCTCTCCACGGGCAGCGGCAGCAGCGGCGCCACGAGCTGGCCGTACAGGTCGAGGCCCGCGCGCGCGGAGGGCGTCGCGAACGCCTGCCGGTCCTGCTCGGCGCGGAACAGCGGCCCGGCTTCGAGGAGGCGCGACTGCAACTGCGTATGGCGGCGGATGCAGTCCTTGACGATGTCAACGAGCTCGGCGGCGCGGCGCTTCTGCTCGGGGTCCTCAGACTCGTCGCGCGCCTTGCGGATGTTCGTCAGGATCGCGTTCTCGTGGCGGTAGCGGTCGGCCACGTGGTCGAGGGCCTCGGCGATCATGTCGGGCACGGCCTGCAACCAGTCGACGGCGCGCACATTGCGCCGCGTCGCGTCGAGCGCCTTGCGCAGCGTCTCCGAGTACTGCACGGTCCGGTACCTGGCCTGCTCGGCGGCGAGCTGCGCGTCCGCGAGCCGGCCGCGGCTGATCAGGACCTCCAACTTCACCTCGGCGGCGATCTGCGCGCTGGTGACGTCGGTGTCGAGCGCGCCCACGAGGACATTGACGGCCTCGTCGGTCGTACGGAGATAGACGCTTCCCCCGTAGCCGGGGACCTCCTCGATCAGCTTGAAGTCGTAGTCACGGCGCACGTACGAGCCGTCGGTCGCGAACGTGCCGTACACGGCGCGGAAACCGCGGTCCACGCTCCCGACGTTGATCAGGTTCTCCAGGACCCAGCGGGCGACGCGCTCGTGCTCGGCGGCCGGGCGCTGCGGAGCCTGGGCGGCGATGCGCGGCAGCAGACGAGCCACTATCTGCTCGTGGTCGGCGCCCGTGTCGAAGTCCATGTTCAGCGTGACGAGGTCGATGGCGGCCAGCGCCACCTCGGCCATGCCGTACGTCGAGTACTCACCCGCGAGGTTCGCCTTGCGCACGTCCAGGTCGTGCAGCGGAGCGGTGCAGGCGAGCGCGCGGAGCCGCCGCGCGAGCCCTTCGTCGGCGGCCGGGCCCGGTGCGGGGCGCGGCCCCGCGCTGAGCTGGGGCGGAACGGATTCCGTGGTGGCAGGCGAAGTCACGGAGCACAGACTAGGCGCTGGGTCTGACAACGGTCGAAACGACGCAGATGCCACCGGCCCCGCAGGCCGCTACGCGTCCTTCGGCACCCGCTGCGCGTAGGCCTCGACGAGCCCGTCCCGGGAGTCGTCGAGGTAGTCGGCGAGCAGCGCCTCCGCCTCGTCGCGCAGGCCTTTGCCGAGCGTCTCCACGATGGCGGCGTTGCGGGTGAGATAGGGCTCGTGGAGGCGGCGCGGGTCGTCCACGACGTGGAAGGCGAGCCGGAGTTCGGCCAGGACACTGCGCATCAGTTCGTCGGTGCGCTCGCTGCCGGCGAGGGCGACGAGTTCACGATGGAAGTGGATGTTGGCGGTGGAAACGCCCTTCCACTCCCGGGCCTTGGCCGCGCGGCGCCCCTCGGCGACGGCGGCGGCGAGCCCGTCGAGGGCGTACGGCGGCTCTCCGAGGGAGCGGACGACCGCGCACTCGATCATGCGCCGGGTGCGGTAGATGTCCCGGACGTCGTCGACGCTCAGGACGCGTACGAACACGCCCCGGTTGAGCCGGTGCTCGAGCAGACGCTCGTGCGTGAGCAGCCGGAACGCCTCGCGCAGGGTGTTGCGGGAGACGCCGAGGGCGCCGCCGATACTGTCCTCCGAGAGGCGGGTGCCGGGCAGGAAGAAGCCCTCCGCGATCCGGCTCCTGAGGATGTCCGCGACGCGCTCGGCGGTGCTGGTGCGCCCCAGCAGGGCGCGGTCGTCGGCGAGTGCGTGCAGTTCGTCGGAGGCCACGTCCGAATTCAAGCGCAGATGCAAGAACGAAACAACATAGGTATCGCGGGATTGTTCAACGATCCCCTATCTTGCGAGGCGACGAGAGCGCCCCGGCCCTTGGCAGGCCCAGCATGGCCCCAGGGTCGGGCAGGCATGCCGCGAGCACGGTCGCGCCGCGTGCGGCGAACGCACCGTAGGCGGCGTCGAGTTGAGCGGCCACGGCTTCGGTGTCGAAGGTGCGGCGCGGGGTGTCGTTGACGCCGACGACGACGGACACGACGTCCGACGCGAAGGCCAGGGCCCGAACCACTCGTCACGCGCGCGTGCGGCCTGCCTGCGCTGCGGCTCGGGCCGCCCGAGCACTCGCGCACCGCGTCGGCGAACGCGGCCCCGCTGGCGCCCGCCACGGCTCCGGCCGCGCCGACCACCACGGCCAGCGCCGAGGAGGCACTGACGACGACCGGGGTGTGCCCGAGGAAGGAGACCGGCAACTGCCTTGCCCGCGCCCGCTGTTCGAGCCCCACGCGCGGCGGCCGGACAGCGCGACCCGGACCTGTGGGCAGGCGGCCAGTGGCAGGGACGGTACGCGGACGACGGGGCATGGAGCGCCGGCGTCCGCCTCGGGCCCGGGGGCGGTGGCCGGGGCTACGACGAGGGGGTCGTGACCGCGGGCGGCGAGATGCCGCGCGGTCTGCGGGGCGCAGTGCGCCGCAGCGTTGGCCACGAGCGACCCGGGAAACGGGCGGCGACCAGGACGAACAACGGGAGGCGGACCCCGCCCCGCGGGCCGCCTCCCGTACAGCGACGCGTCACATGGTGGGCTCGTCGGTCAGAGGGCCGGGGCGTCCGGTCCGATGCGGCTGCGGACGGCGGTCTGCACCTCGTCCTCCTCGGCCGGGTCGGCGGCGAGGCGGCGCAGTTGGTCGACGACGCGGGCATCGCCGGTCTCGGCGTGCCGGGCGGCGATCTCGCGGGTGGACTCCTCGCAGTCCCACAGGCACTCGACGGCGAATCCGGCGGCGAAGGAGGGGTCGGTGGCGGCGAGGGCGCGGGCGGCGTGCCCGCGCAGATGGGACGAGGCGGTCTCGCGGTAGATGTGCCGCAGGACGGGGGCGGCGCAGGCGATGCCGAGCCGTCCTGCCCCGTCGACGAGCGGCCACAGGGTCGGGGCGTCGGGCCCGTCGCCGCGCAGTGCCTCGCGCAGGGCGTGCAACACGAGTTCGCCGTCCGAAGCGGCACCCCGGCAGGCGAGCATGCGTCCGGCGGCGGCGCCGAGCGCGTCGGGCCGGTGGGCCCAGCGGCGGGCCCGCTCCACGGCGGCGACGGTGCGCATCCGCTCGAAGGCGTCGAGCGCGGCGTCGACGACCGCGCGGGAGGGGCTCTCCACGGCGGCCTCGACGAGATCCAGTGCGTCGGGATCGTGGGTATCGGCGAGGTAGCGCAAGGCGGTGCAGCGGGCCCCGTCCGTGCCGTCCTGCGCGGCCCGCACGATCTCGGGCCGGTCCTCGGGTCCCGCGACGGCCGACAGGCAGCGCGCGGCGGGCACGTACAGCACCGCGCCGCGCTCGAAGCCTTCCTGGGCCCAGGCGAAGACGGCCTGCACGCTCCACTCGGGGCGCGGCCCCGCCGGGCGCATCTGCCGCTGCCAGCGGTCGAAGGAGCCGGCTTCCTGGGCGGCACGCACGCGTGCGCCCACATGCGGCCGGGGATCCTCGGCCCACAGCCGCCATGGCCGTGGCTCGTAGGCGTCGCGGACGGCGGCCGCGAGATCGGCCTCGGCGTCCGCGGGGAAGCGGGCGAGGACCGGTTCGGCCAGGGAGCGCAGGCCCGCGTCGTCGTCGCGCAGGGCCAGCTCGTCGAGGGCCCAGGCCCAGCTGCCGCCGCAGGCCGCGTACCTGCGCAGCAGGTCGAGCGCGTCACGCCTGCCGTACGAGGCGAGGTGGCCGAGGACGGACAGCGCGAGGCCCGTACGGGACTCGTCGGTGTCGATGAGGTCCTCGGGGTCGAAGAGGTGCCGCTCGATCTCCCCGAGCTCTCCGTGGAGATCGAGGTAGAGGCGGGCGTAGTACAGCGAGCGGTTCTCCACCTGCCAGTCGTGGCGGGGGTCGCTCAGCACACAGTGGTTCAGAGCCGCGAGAGCCTCGTCCCGCGGCGCCGTCAGGGCGTGCAGCGTGCCGTCACCGCGGCCTCGCTGCAACAGGCCGAGCAGCGTACCGCTGGGCGCTATGACCGGTTCGAACATGGGAAACAGCCTCACATCAAGCGTCGACGCAACCGGGAACCTGCAACTACCTGGCCACGCGACAACACGTCGGAGCGCCCGCCGTCTCTTGCTTGCTGTAGACCATCTCTCTGCCTCTCGTCCAAGGCCCGGATCCGGGCCGCTTACGGCCCGCGCGGCACGTGGGCACCAGATGCCCCGCCATCGCGTCCGTAAATCACGCCGTCATCATGACCCAGCGGTTCCGCCCGCCGCGACCACATTTCCTGTACCCCCGTTCTGCCTGGTCAGAGCCGGTGCTTCAGGAACCTCCGAAGAGCTCCACCAGCTCCGCCTTGCCGAACATCCGCGCCGTGTCGACCGCCGAGGGCGTCCCCGCCGCCGGATCGGCGCCCCCGTCGAGCAACGCCCTGATCACGGCCTCCTCGCCCTTGAAGACGGCGCCCGCGAGCGGGGTCTGGCCCTTGTCGTTCGGGCGGTTCACATCGGCGTCGCGCGCCACCAGGGCGCGGACCGTGTCCGTGTGCCCGTGATACGCGGCGAGCATGACGAGCGTGTCACCGCGGTCGTTCGTGAGGTTCGCGGGCACACCCGCGTCCACGTACGCCGCGAGCGCCTCCGTCTCGCCCTGGCGCGCGAGGTCGAAGATCTTGGTGGCCAGCTCCACGACCTCCGGGTCGGGGGCTTCGCTCATCGGCCGAACCGCCTTTCGCATCCGTGCTGGTACGGCCGTGCAGCCGTACGAGTGAATCGACAGAGTACTGCCCGCGGGGGCACATGAGCCGACCCCGCCGAGGCAAAGATCACCAACAGTGCGGACGACCGTCCGGCAGCACGCACGGGTGGCTCACCAGCCGCCTGCCGACTGGGTGAAATCAACAAAATTCCACCCATTTGCACCTTTTGTCGTATAGATACATGCTGTGAGCCTGGAAGAACTCATGGTGACTGTCCCCATCAACCAGGAGAACCCTCATGATCTTGTCCATCTCGGGCGTCGTGCTGCTCGGCATCATCGTCTTCCTGTTCTTCCGCAAGGACGGCCTGAAGGCCTCGCACGCACTGGTCTGCGCCCTCTTCGGCTTCTACTTGGCGGGCACGGCCATCGCCCCGAGCATCAAGGCGGGCGGCGCGAGCCTCGCCAGCCTGCTCGGCGGGATCAAGTTCTGACGGCCCATCCACCCGCACACACCTTCAGGAGAATGACGTGGCCAGGCGCCCTCTCCCCCGCATTCTGAGCAACGGCAGCGCCTCGATCGCCCGGAGCCGGGAAATGGCACGGACGGCAGCCGACGGCGCCACCGACGTTCTCCACCCGCTCATCACGATCACCCGTGGACTGCGCCGGCTGGCTGCCGCCGGGCGGCGCAAGTGGTCGGCCACCCCGAAGGACCGGCGCGGCCCGCTGCTGTTCCTGGTGGCCGCCGTGGTCCTGCTCGTGGTGTTCATCCCGTACGGGCCGCTGCTGGCGCTCATCACCCTGATGGCAGCGGCCGCGTGGAAGGGCCGGGACCCCAAGGTGCCGGCCCCGACGGGACCGGACGAGTCGCAGGTGCAGCGTCTGTCGTCGCTGTACGAGGCGCTCGTCCCGTACTTCTCCGTCCCCGAGGACCCGAGCCCGCTCTACGCCCACGGCGGCGACTGGGAGAAGGTCTTCGAGACCTACGACTTCGACGGTGACGGCCGCTTCGACCGCCTGTCGATCCGCTACCCCGCGTACTTCACCGACGGCGAGCCCGAGTCCCGGGCCCGCATCGAGCAGCTGCTCCACGCCAAGCTGGGCCGGGGCCGCGAGTACCACTTCCTGTGGGACGAGGAGGGCAACCACCTCACGGTGACGGTGCTCGCCCCGCTCCCCACCGACATCGCCGCGCAGCGCTTCGTGACCGCTCCCGGCGAGACCGTGCTCGGCTTCACCGACGAGACCGGTGTGCAGCGCACACTGCCGGTCATGGAGGGCGACGAGCAGCGCGACGCGCCGCCCGTCGTGTGGCGCACCGGCGTCCGTTCCACCGAGCCGCACCTGCTGATCGTCGGGCAGCCCGGCAGCGGCACCACGTCCCTGATGCGCTCGATCGCCCTCCAGGCGCTCCAGCACGGCGACGTCCTCGTCATCGAGGGCAGCGGGACCGGCGACTACGCGTGCCTCGCCGGGCGCGACGGGGTCCTCGCCGTGGAGTGCGGGCTCGCGGGTGCGCTGGCCAGCCTCGAATGGGCCGCGCACGAGACGGAGCGGCGGCTCATCGCCGCGAACCGGGCCCGCCAGGCCGGGCATCCGGTGCCGGACGACGTCAAGCGTCCGCTGTGGATCCTCCTCGACCGGCCGACCGCCCTGGGACACCTCGCGGCGGCGGACGGGCGCACCGACCCGCAGACGCTCCTGCAGGTCCCGCTGCGGCACGGCAGGGCGGCGGGCGTGACGGTCGTCGTGGCCGATCAGTTCGACAGCCTCGACGCCCTGATCGAGCCGGTCCGCCAGCACACCCGCGCGCGCGTGACGCTCGGCCCGGCCACGCTCCAGGAGCTCCACGACGTCCTGGGCACGCTGCCCCAGACGACTCCCACGGCCGACGTCCCGGCCGGCCGCGGCTACGCCCGCCTCGGCGCGGGCCCGGTCCACCGCCTTCAGGTGCCGGCGACCCCCGACCCGTACGACGACGCGACGAGCGAGACGCACCGGCAGGCGGTCCTCGCCCTGCTGCCGCAGCGCGTCTCCCCCGCCGACGACAGCAATGGGGTCGAGGCGGTCCCGGACGAGGCCGAGGCGCTCGCCGACCGGTAGCCGCCGTTGAAAGACGGGGCCCTCAGGCGATCAGGGTGCGCGGCACGTCCCCGCCCGCACCCTGGCCGTCCGTCACCAGGCGGGCCGCCGCCGCGAGGCGCACCGCCGCCTCGTCGGCGACCGCGCCGCCCACGGTGAACGGCAGCCGCACATAGCCCTCGAAGGCCCCGTCGACGCCGAAGCGAGGACCTGACGGGACCCGGACGCCGACGCGTTCGCCCACCTCGGCGAGCCGGGACCCGGAAAGACCGCCGGCCTTGACCCACAGCGTCAGGCCGCCGTCCGGCACGTCGAACTCCCATCCGGGCAGCTCCCGGCGCACGGCGGCGACGAGCGCGTCCCGGTTCTCGCGCGCCTGCTCGCGGCGCAGCTGCACGGCGTTCTCCCAGCCCCCGGTGTTCATCAGCCAGTTCACGGCCAGCTGCTCGAGGACCGGGGTGCCGAGGTCGGCGTACGCGCGCGCGGCGACCAGGCTGCGGATGACGTCCGGCGCCGCCCGCACCCACCCGATCCGCATCCCCGCCCAGAACGCCTTGCTGGCCGAACCGACCGTGATGACCGTGGATCCGGCCGGGTCGAACGCGCAGACCCGGCGCGGCATGGCCAGGTCCGCGTCGAAGTACAGCTCGGTCATCGTCTCGTCGACCACGAGCACCGTGCCGGCCGACCGCGCGGCGTCGACCAGCGAACGGCGCTGCTCCTCGTCGGCGAGGGCCCCGGTCGGGTTGTGGAAGTCGGCGACCACGTACGCGAGCCGGGGCGCCGCGTCCCGCAGGACCTGCCGCCAGCGGTCGACGTCCCACCCGGTCAGCCCGTCGGCCATCGCGACGGGCACGAGCCGCAGCCCGGCCTCGCGCATGAGCTGGAGGATGTTGGCGTACGAGGGCGACTCCACGGCCACACGCTCGCCGTGCCCGGCGAAGAGGTGGCAGATCGCGTCGATGGCGCCCATCGCGCCGGTGGTGACCATGATCTGCTCGGGCATGGTCGGGATGCCGTGGGCGGTGTACCGCTCGGCGATCATCGCGCGCAGCGCGGGCAGCCCTGCCGGGTAGTCGCCGTGCGTGTGGGCGTACGGGGGAAGCTCTTCGAGGGCGCCCTGGACGGCGCGGGTCAGCCACGGTTCGGGCGCGGGCAGGGCCGCCGTGCCGAGGTCGATCATCGAGCCGAGTGCCTCGGGCGGCAGGGGCTCGAGTCCGCGGGCGGGCAGCGGATTGCCGGCCGGTACCGCGGTCCAGCTGCCCGCTCCCCTGCGGGACTCCAGGAACCCTTCGCCGCGCAGCGCTTCGTAGGCGGCGGCGACCGTGGTGCGGCTGACGGATGTGGCCTGGGCGAGCTCCCGCTCGGCGGGCAGCCGCGTGGCCACCGGGACACGGCCCTCCAGGACGAGCAGCCGGATGCCGTCGGCGAGGACGCGGTAGGCGGGCGGGCGGCGGGCGCCGGGGCCCGCGGGGCGCGGCTGCTGCGAGGCGAGCAGCCGGGCGAGCTGGGCCGAACCGATCGCCGAAGTCCACTGGGCCATGAGATCCAGTCCACCTTCCCTGAATTGGCCATGGTTGGCATCCGTTTCCGAGCCACAGAGTGTCATGGGTCAGGCCACTACCACCACAGGGGGCACTTAATGTCCGCATCGTCGTCCGCGCGGCCCGGCGGTCCACTGGTCCGCCGCCTCGTCCAGCTGTACGTGGGCCTGGCCCTGTACGGCGCCAGTTCGGCGCTCCTTGTGGAGGCGGGGCTCGGCCTGGAGCCGTGGAACGTGCTCCATCAGGGGCTCGCCGAGCTGACGGGCATCTCCATAGGCGTCGTCTCGATCATCGTGGGCGCGATCGTGCTGCTCCTGTGGATCCCGCTGCGCCAGCGCCCCGGCCTCGGCACGGTCTCGAACGTCTTCGTGGTCGGCCTCGCCATGGATGCCACGCTCTCCGCCGTCCCGGACGTGCACGCCTACGGGGTGCGCATTCCGCTGATGCTCGCCGCGATCGTGCTCAACGGGGTGGCAACCGGCCTCTACATAGCGGCCAAGTTCGGTCCTGGACCGCGGGACGGCCTGATGACGGGGCTGCACCAGCGCACCGGCCGCTCGGTCCGCCTGATGCGCACGGCGGTCGAGGTCGTGGTCGTCGTGACCGGCTTCGTCCTCGGCGGCACGATCGGTGTGGGCACGGTCCTGTACGCCCTGGCGATCGGTCCGCTGGCGCAGTTCTTCCTGCGCGTCTTCGCCGCCCCCGCGCGGCCCGCGGGCTCCCCCGCGGCCGCCGGCCCGTCAGCGGGGCAGGCGATACTGCGACCGTGACCGCGCGCGTACGCCACCCCTACCTCGACCACCCGGGCCCGCTCGCCCTCGCCCATCGGGGCGGGGCGGCGGACGGCCTGGAGAACACCGTCACCGCGTTCCGCCGCGCGGTGGACCTCGGTTACCGGTACATCGAGACCGACGTCCACGCGACGCGCGACGGGAAGCTGACCGCCTTCCACGACGCGACCCTCGACCGGGTCACGGACGGCAGCGGCCTGATCGCCGACCTGCCGTGGGACGAGGTGCGCCGCGCGCGCGTGGCGGGCAGCGAACCCGTACCGCTCTTCGAGGAGCTGCTGGAGACCTTCCCGGACGTCCGCTGGAACGTGGACGTCAAGGCCGAGCCCGCCCTCGTCCCCCTGCTCGATCTGATCCGCCGCACGCGCGCGTGGGACCGCGTCTGCGTCGGTTCCTTCTCGGAGGCACGCGTCGCCCGGGCCCAGGCGCTCGCGGGCCCGCGCCTGGCCACCTCGTACGGCACGAAGGGGGTGCTCGGCCTGCGCCTGCGGTCGTACGGGGTCCCTGCCGCCCTGCGCCGCTCCGCGGTCTGCGCCCAGGTGCCCGTCGCGCACGGCGGGGTCCGGGTGGTCGACCACCGCTTCGTGCGGGCCGCACACGCGCGCGGGTTGCAGGTCCACGTGTGGACCGTGAACGAGGAGGCCGAGATGAGGCGTCTTCTCGACCTCGGGGTCGATGGCATAGTTTCCGATCACATCGAGACGCTGCGCGACGTCCTCAAGGACCGGGGAACCTGGGTCTGACGCCCGCGCGGCGGCGGACCACGGGGACAACTAGGGGACACGGGTGGGCACCGACACCGTGCGGGAGACGGCGACGGGAGCCACCGCGCTCGCCGACCGCAAGCGTGAGCAACGCGGCTGGTACTTCTACGACTGGGCGTGCTCGGTCTATTCGACGAGCGTGCTGACCGTCTTCCTCGGCCCGTATCTGACCTCGGTCGCCAAGGCCGCGGCGGACGCGGACGGCTTCGTCCATCCACTGGGTATACCGGTCCGCGCGGGCTCCTTCTTCCCGTACGCGGTCTCCTTGTCGGTGATCCTGTCCGTCTTCGTGATGCCGCTGGCGGGCGCGGCCGCCGACCGTACGGGCCGCAAGAAGCCGCTGCTCGCGCTCTCCGCCTACATAGGCGCCGCGGCGACGACCGGCATGTTCTTCCTGGAAGGCGACCGCTACCTGCTCGGTGGCGCGCTCCTTGTCGTCGCGAATTCCGCGCTCGCGGTCTCGATGGTGCTCTACAACTCCTACTTGCCGCAGATCGCGCCTCCTGAGGAGCGCGACGCGGTCTCGTCGCGCGGCTGGGCCTTCGGTTACGCGTCGGGCGCGCTCGTCCTCGTGGCCAATCTGGTGCTGTATTCGAACTACGACACGTTCGGCGTCTCGGAGGCGACGGCGGTGCGCATCTGTCTCGCGTCGGCGGGCGTGTGGTGGGGCGCGTTCACCCTGGTGCCCCTACGCCGACTGCGCGACCGGCGCTCGACGAACGCGCCCGGTGGTACGGCGCCGGGCCTGCGCCAGCTGGTCGCCACCGTGCGGGACATGCGCCGCCACCCCCTGACCCTCTCGTTCCTCCTGGCCTATCTCGTCTACAACGACGGCGTGCAGACGGTGATCTCGCAGGCCTCCGTCTACGGCTCCGAGGAGCTCGGCCTCGAACAGTCGACGCTCATCGTGGCGGTGCTCCTGGTCCAGGTCCTGGCGGTGGCCGGCGCGCTCGCGATGGGCCGCCTCGCTCGCGCGTACGGCGCCAAGCGCACGATCCTCGGTTCCCTGGTGGCGTGGACGGTGACGATCGGGGCGGGCTTCTTCCTGCCCGCGCACGCGCCCACATGGTTCTTCGTCCTCGCGGCCGGCATCGGACTCGTCCTCGGCGGCACCCAGGCGCTGTCCCGCTCCCTGTTCTCCCATCTCGTGCCCGCCGGAAAAGAGGCCGAGTACTTCTCCGCGTACGAGATGAGCGACCGGGGGATGAGCTGGCTGGGGCCCCTGGTGTTCGGCCTCGCGTACCAGCTGACGGGGAGCTACCGGGACGCGATCGTGTCCCTCGTCGCGTTCTTTCTCATCGGTTTCGTCCTGCTCGCGCGGGTACCTGTGCGGCAGGCGGTGCACGACGCGGGGAATCCCGTACCGGCCAGGATTTAGCACCTGAACGCAAAGGCCGGTAGTGTACGCGGTTGGCCTGCCAGGCGTACCGTTACTGCACGTCGATAACGCGAAACGCTAGGTGACATCTGGTGTCAGATGTGACAAACCGGGCGCTGGTGGGTACAACAAGGGGCGGCTACGACGGCGACGCATGACCCGGAACGGGAATCTTTACCGCCGACCGGACGTTGACCGGATGACGACGACAGCGACACCTGTCCTGTGGGCGACAAGCCCGGGAGGCACGATTCATGAGTGAGCGAGCTCTTCGCGGTACACGCCTCGTAGTGACGAGCTACGAGACGGACCGCGGCATCGACCTGGCCCCGCGCCAGGCCGTGGAGTACGCATGCGAGAAGGGCCATCGTTTTGAGATGCCCTTCTCGGTGGAGGCCGAGATTCCGTCGGAGTGGGAGTGCAAGGTCTGCGGGGCCCAGGCACTCCTTGTCGACGGGGACGGCCCTGAGGAGAAGAAGGCCAAGCCCGCCCGTACGCATTGGGACATGCTGATGGAGCGGCGCACCCGCGAGGAGCTCGAAGAGGTCCTCGAGGAGCGCCTGGCGGTGCTGCGCTCGGGAGCGATGAACATCGCGGTCCACCCGAGGGACAGCCGCAAGTCCGCGTGACCCTGCGGGGCACCACCCGCAGTACGTGAGACGGCCGGGGCCGGACACACACCGTGTGTCCGGCCCCGGCCGTTCTCGTCTTCTCGGCCGCCTCAGCCGGGCATGATCGGCGGGCGCGGGCCGGAATCGTCACTGCCGCCGCCCGGGCGCTCGTCCTCCCGGATGACCTCGCCCTGGATCACCGTGCCGCCGGGCTGGTGCATGCGTGCCTGCTGGAACGCGCTGCCGAGCGTGCCCTCGCCCGCCGTGCTCATCTTCCGCTCCAGGGTGCGCTCCGTGTAGCGGCTGACGGCCGTGCGCAGCGGCGGCACCAGGAGCAGCAGGCCGAGGGCGTCCGAGATCAGGCCGGGGATCATCAGGAGGAGCCCGGCGAGCATCAGCAGGCCGTTGCCCTGCGAGCGCTGCTCGCCCGCCTCCACGGCGCCGCTCTGCTGGCGCTGGATCGTCTCCGTGAGGTTCTGGAACGCGCGGCGGCCGGCCGACTTGATCACGACGCCGCCGAGGACCAGACCGGCCAGCAGGATCAGGAAGACGGTGAACCCGCCGGTCGCGCTCCCCACCATCGTGAGCAGCCAGATCTCCAGGACCACCCATGCCGCGACGCCGAGCGGCAGCAGCCTGCGAAGACGGGAGCCTCGGGCTCCGGAGGGCCGGTTGCGGGGCGGGGTGCCAGTGGTCATGCCCCCAGTGTGCCTGGGGCCTGGTCCGAGTGGCGTAAGGGGGCGATCAAGATCGCTCTGGGCGGACGCCGGGCCCGCGGCCGAGGACCTTCCCCACGCGCTCCCCCACGCCCCACGTGGTGACCCGCCACAGAGCCTCCACGACGATGTCCTTGCTCATCTTGGAGTCGCCCAGCTCGCGTTCGACGAAGGTGATGGGGACCTCGACCACGTGATGGCCGGCCTTGACGGCGCGGCGGGCCAGGTCGACCTGGAAGCAGTAGCCCTGCGAGGCGACCTCGTCGAGGCCGAGGCTCTCCAGGGTCTCGCGGCGGAAGGCGCGGAAGCCGCCGGTGACGTCGCGGATCGGTACGTCCAGGAGGAGGCGCGAGTACGTGGAGCCGCCGCGCGACAGGAACTCACGGGACTTCGGCCAGTTCACGACCCGCCCGCCGGGCACCCAGCGCGAGCCGAGCACCAGGTCGGCGCCCTTGAGCGCGGTGAGCAGCCGGGGCAGCTCCTCGGGCTGGTGCGAGCCGTCGGCGTCCATCTCGACCAGGACGCCGTAGTCGTGCTCCATGCCCCAGGCGAAACCGGCGAGGTACGCGGCGCCGAGGCCCTCCTTGCCGGTGCGGTGCAGGACGTGGACCTGCTCGTCGGCGGCGGCCAGCTCGTCGGCGAGCTTGCCGGTGCCGTCGGGGCTGTTGTCGTCGGCGACCAGGACGTGCGCCGCGGGCACGGCGGCCCGGACGCGACCCACGATGGACTTGATGTTCTCGGCCTCGTTGAAGGTCGGGATGATCACCAAGGCCGTACCCAGAGGGCCGAACTTCCGCCCACCGCCGTCGCTCACAGCTTCCCCTTAAAACTTCCGTCCAGAAGGGGACCACCATAGCGAGCACGCCGGATCGTTCTGATCAGGCGCCCTGTTCGGGGGCGGATCGGGTGCTGGCGCATGCTGCGGATCGGGGCCGGGCGTCCTTCGGGCCGACCTGGGGCCCGCTGGCTGCGGGTCGACCGAAAGCCGTTGTCTACTGAACGCCCGGGCCCCACCCGGGTCGCACCTCGCCGACCGGCCGGAACGTTCCGGCGCCCCGTGGCACGGGCGCCGGCCTGCGTTCTACGACTGCGTGGGCCTGCCCCGGTCGTGCGAAAGGTGGTGGACCCGGCCGAACCTACCCGCCGACCGCCGCGTGCTGTCAACAGCCGTTTGACCTGGGCCTCTTCACGAACACCCCTGGTCAGGGCGGAGGATACGCAGGTCGTACGGGACGACGCGGGGCCGGGATCCGGTGCGCGCCGCCCCGGTACATCACTCGTCCGGCCGTACGAAGACCGTCTGCCCGAAGACCACCGTCCGCAGACAGACCGGGAGTTGGGCGCCCGGCGTGAGGTCCGGCAGGCCCGGGGTGCCCGAGCGCGGGTCGGTCGACCAGCGGGCGACGCGGTCGTCCGGGGCCTGCACGACGAGCTCGTCCGTGCGCCAGACCGCGTAGTCGGCCGGGGCGCCGGGAACGAGGACGCCGGCGTCGTCGCGGCCCACGGCCCGCCAGCCGCCACGCGTGTGCGCGGTGAACGCGGCGCGCACCGAGACGCGGTGCTCGGGCGTGCGATGGAAGGCGGCGGCGCGGATCGTGCCCCACGGGTCGAGCGGGGTGACCGGGCTGTCGGAGCCGAAGGCGAGCGGGACACCGGCGCGCAGCAGGGCCGCGTACGGATTGAGGGTGCGCGCCCGCTCGGCCCCGAGGCGCTCCGCATACATGCCGTCCTCGCCGCCCCACAGGGCGTCGAAGGCGGGCTGCACGGACGCGGTGAGGCCGAACTCCGCGAAGGCGGCGACGGTTTCGGGGGTGAGCATCTCGGCGTGCTCGATCCGGTGCCGTGCGGCGCGCACGCGCGCGTGGCCGACCTTCTCCGCCGCGGCGCGCATGCCGTCGACCACGGCGGTCACGGCGGCGTCCCCGATGGCGTGGAAGCCCGCCTGGAGGCCCGCCTCGGTGCAGCCGACCACGTGGTCCGCGACGTCCTGCGCCGACAGGTAGGCGGTGCCGTTGTGCGGCGCGTCGGCGTACGGCTCGTGGAGGCAGGCCGTGTGCGAGCCGAGGGAGCCGTCGACGAAGAGGTCGCCGGCGGCGCCGAGCGCGCCGAGGCCGCGGGCCCGCTCGATGTCGCGGTCCGCCCAGTAGCCGGCGACGCGGGGTCCCGGCTCGGAGCGGGCGAGGTCGAGCAGCCCGGTGAAGTCGTCCTCGGAGGAGATGTCGGGGCCGCCGCACTCGTGCAGCGAGCCGATGCCGAGGGAGGCGGCGTGCCGCAGGGCCGCGCGCTGGGCCTCGACGCGCTGCTGCGGCCCCACGGCGCCGAGCGCGGCGGCCCGTACGGCGTGGTGGGCGTCGCGCGTGAGAGGGCCTTCAGGGTCGTGGCCGGGGCGGTCGGTGACGCCCGGGACGAGGTCGAGCAGGGCGGTGCTCACGGCCGCCGAGTGGACGTCGATCCGGGAGAGGTAGACGGGCCGGCCGCCGGTGGCCTCGTCGAGTTCGGCGCGGGTGGGCGGCTGCCGGTCGGGCCAGCGGGCGGCGTCCCAGCCGTGGCCGAGCAGGACCCGGTCGGTGGGGCGGGCCGTGGCGTGTTCCCGTACGAGGGTGAGGGCTTCGGCGCGGGAGCGGGCGGCCGTCAGGTCGAGCCCGGTGAGGGCGAGGCCGGTCGACGTGGTGTGCACGTGGGCGTCGGTGAACGCCGGGGTGACCAGGGCGCCGTCGAGGTCGACGACCTCGTCGACACCGTCCGCGAACGCGTCCGCCGCGCCTTCCGAGCCGACCCAGGCGACGTGCCCCGCTTCCACGACCATGGCGGTGGCGAAGGGGTCGGCGGGGCTGTGGACCTCACCGCGTCGCAGGAGGACGGTACGGGTGCTGGGGGGCGTGCTCATGGCACACAGTGTCCCGCGCCGCGGAGTCCGATCCGGCGCCGGGGTCCCTTTTGCGCACGCGTGTGAATCCGCGCCCTAGATGCGCGGCGGGCGGGCCTCGTAAGGAGTGGAGAGGACGACGGTCGTGCGGGTCGAGACGCCCGCCAGGGAGCGGACGCGGGCGAGGAGGTTCTCCAGTTCGTGCGGGGTCTCCACGCGCACCTTGAGGATGTAGTTCTCGTCGCCGGCCACGCTGTGGCACGCCTCGATCTCGGGGACGCCCGCGAGGCGCTCCGCGATGTCGTCCGGGGCGCTCGGGTCGAACGGCTTCACCGAGATGAACGCGGTGAGCGGCAGGCCGACCGCTTCGGGGTCCACGACCGCGGCGTAGCCACGGATCACGCCGCGCTGTTCGAGGCGGCGCACCCGCTGGTGCACGGCCGACGTGGACAGGCCCGTGGCCTTGCCCAGGTCGGTGTAGCTCATCCGCCCGTCCTTGACGAGCAGCTGCACGATCTGTCGGTCGAGCTCCTCCATGCCGCAGAACCTACAGGGCCCGTGATCTCCCCGGATACCTCAACGGCGCACCCGAGGGCCCCTTCGCCTACCTCTCTCCCCGCATCCGCAATCGGCATGTGACGAAGACCACACCCTTTGAGCCGTGTCCTGGCGCATGCGGCGGTTACGTCGACGGCGGGACGGGAAGTGCTTGCTGTGGTCGAGGCCGCGGCTCCTGGTCGGCCCACCCGAGGGGGAGATTCCCATGCAGAGTGTGAAGCGTTCCGGACGCCCTGCCACGCGAAATCGCAAGCAGACGATCGTCGAGCCCCAGCCGGAGGGCGTCGAACCCGACGCCTTCGACGACGAAGAGGGCGACGCGTACGACACGTTCGAGATGTACCGGGTGATCTGCCCGGACTGTGCCCAGCCCATCGCGCTCCTGGCGGACGAGGACGTCCTGCCCGAGCACGCCCATGTGACCTCGCCGTGGAACCCGTTCGGGCTCACCGTGTGCGCCGGCACCGGCCGCGCCGCCACCGAGGCGCGCCCCGCCGACGAACTGACGGGTGCTCAGGAGCAGGACACGGCCCTGCTGTTGACGCTCCCTCAGGGACTCGACTGGCGCACGCAGCCGTTCTCGCACGTCGGCGGTCCCGGCTCGCGCCCGCTGCGGGTGCCCGAGCAGCCGGCCCGCCGCGCGGCTGCCTGACCCGGGGGTTCAGGCCCGCTCGTCCCAGTACCTGCCCTGCACCATGGCCCGCAGGCTGTCGTGGTGCAGGATCAGTGTGTCCGGGTCCGCGGGCACCTCGGTCTCGCCGAAGTGGATCTGGCGGTACGCGACGCGGAGCATCACGGCGGCGTGCCGCAGGGCCGCGTAGAGCGTGTAGAAGTCCATGGACCGCGGGGTGTGCCCGGTGAGTTCGGCGTAGCGTGCCTCGACGCGGTCACGGCGCAGGAAGCCGGGCAGGCCGTCCTGGCCGAAGCTCTCGGTGAGGTCCTGGAAGAAGCGGTGCAGGTAGATCGTCCAGCCGAGGTCGACCTCGCGCGGGGCGAGCGCCGCCATCTCCCAGTCGAGGACGGCAGCCGGCTCGAAGCCGTCGTAGAGGATGTTGCCGATGCGGGCGTCGCCCCAGTTGAGGACGGCGCCCCCTTCGTCGTGCGGCCAGAGTTCCTCGAGGCGGTCGAAGGCGCTCTCGATGAGCGGTGAACGCGGCAGGCCGTCCACCACCCAGGCGTAGTAGGCCCGTTGGGCGTTCACGTGGCGGCGCAGCGGGCTGCCCTCGCCGGGCAGCGCGAGGAAGTCCGCCGCCGCGGCGGGCACGCCGTCGTGCAGCCGGGCGAGCAGCCGGACGGTCGCCTCCTCCAGGTGCGCGCGTTCCGCGTCGCTCGCCGCGTGCAGCCAGTTGCCTTCGTACGTGTACGGCATGACGTCGGGCGGCACCCGGCCGGCGACGCGCTCCATCACGAAGAACGGGGCGCCGAGCGGCCCTGGGTCCTCCTCCAGCCAGAGCACGCGCGGCACGGGCAGTCCGGTGCGGTCGGCGGCGAGGCGCATCGTGCGGTACTGGCGCGGCATGTCGTACACCGGGAAGATCGTGTACGCGGACGGGTCGGCCGCGAGCCTCAACGCGCAGGCGCGCACGGGTGGTTCGGGGTGCTCGATGTCGAAGAGGAGGGTCTCGCTGGACATGCCGTTGGACTCGGGGACGGTGACGTTCACCGCCTTCGCGCCGGGCAGCCGGTGTCCGAGCCAGGCGGTGAGGCGCCGGGCGATCTCCTCGGGTTCGCGCGTCGAGGTCCGTGGCCGGGGCTGCCGGGGTGCTGCCGCCATCGCCAACTCCCTTTCCGTTCGGGGCTGTCAGGGACGTGCGGGTGCCACCGAGTCGAAGCCCGTAAAGCCGCTCGGGTCGTGGCGGCCGAAGCTGCCGTGCTCGAAGATGCCGTACCCGACGTGCCCGTCGAGGGTGAAGCGGGCGGCATGGTCGATGACTCCGTAGGCGGCCATCGGGTGGGCGGCGGGGTCGGAGAGGTCGTAGTCACGGCGGTCGGTCCAGCCGGGGCCCTGCCAGGTGCCGTGCTGCCAGTCGTCGGCCGGCGGGTAGCCCGCGCCGACGGCGAGCGGCGACGAGGCGAGGATCTCCACGCCCAGTTCGAGCGGCTTGCCGTCGACCGGGTCGGTGAGGTGGACGATCGCGCTCTCGGGGTGGCGGGTGCCGGGCCGGTAGGTGATGTCGGCCCGGGGCCAGCCGAGTTGACGGTCGCGGCGGCCGGCGCGCACGAGGGTCGCGTCGTTCAGGGTGCGGTAGCCGTCGGCGTCCTCCTGGGTGATGACCATCAGGAAGCGGTCGTCGAAGCGGACCGGCGCCCAGATCCAGTGGAAGCCCTCGGTCGGGTGCTCCTGGGCGAGGCGTCCGCCGTCCTCGCCGGGGACCGGGCGCACGCCCCAGCTCCGGTCGCGGGTACCGGTCCAGCCCGCCACGTCGATCTCCCGGCCGCCGATCCGAAGGCGTCCGTCGCACCGCCCTGCCTGCACGAACCGCTTGCCCTCCAGGGTCAGCCTGGCGCCCTTGCGCTGGGTGTGGTGCGGCTCCCACAGAGCGGGGAAGTCGGCGCTCCAGTTGATCTCGTACGAGAGTCCGCCGGGGTCTGCCGGGTCGGCGGCGCAGGTGAGGACGAAGTCCTTCAGCGGGCGCTCGACGACGATGCGCAGCGGGCCGACCGCCAGCTCCATGCGGCGATGGTCGCTCAGCGCGTCCGAGGCGCGGACGGCGTGCAGGGTGTCGCCGACGCGCAGGGTCGCGTAGGCGTCGATCACTCCGAGGTTGGGGTAGACGCCGAGGCCGAGGATGAGCAGGAACTCCCCGGCGGGGTCGACGAGATGGAAGATGCAGCGGTCGTACGCGTTGCGGTCGCTCGTCGCGACGTGCTTCATCGACAGCGGAACCTGGTGGACCGGGTACTCGTCGAGGGCGACCGGGCGGTCGTCGTCGGCCACAGCAAACCTCCCTGGGCGTACGGCAGTTGACGTCGCCCGGAAGGGGTGCGGCCCGCCCGGCGGCGGACTTGACGGTACGTCAGCTCCCGGCCGGAGGCCAGATGTTCGACGGGCCGGGCGCACGAGCACGGTTATGCCGCGAACTGACGCTCGATTGCGTCGACCGGTGACTCGCTCCGTCCCCTCGACGTTGTCCCGGCATGACCCCGACGCAGACCCCCGCTCCTGCGCCCACCGGCCGCCGCCGGCGCATCCTCGTGCCTGCCGCCACAGGAACCGCAGAATCGGTTCACCCGCCGCACGGAGCGCACGCGGCACACACGCCCCATCCGTCTCCGCAGTCAGCTGCGCACCCGCAGGATCCGCCGATCTACCGGGCCCTGATCACCACATGGGCCGACCGCGGCCGGACGCTGCCCGGGCACCACGACCCGGAGTGGACGCGCCTGGTCGCGCCGACCGTGCGCTCCGGACAGTTCAGCGCGACTCCGGACCCGCGAGGTGACGGGCGATGACCATGCGCTGGATCTGATTGGTGCCCTCGACGATCTGGAGCACCTTGGCCTCCCGCATGAAGCGCTCGACCGGGAAGTCCACGGTGTAGCCGTAGCCGCCGAAGACCTGCACCGCGTCGGTGGTGACCTTCATGGCGGCGTCCGTGCACAGCAGCTTCGCCATGGCGGCCTGCTTGGAGAACGGGCGGCCTGCGTCCCGCAGCCGGGCCGCCGACAGATACAGGGCACGGCCGGCCTCGATCTGCGTCGCCATGTCCGCGAGCATGAAGCGAAGGCCCTGGAAGTCGGCGATGGGGTGGCCGAACTGGGAACGGCCCTTCGCGTACGACACCGCCGCGTCGAGCGCCGCCTGCGCCACGCCGATCGCGCAGGCCGCGATGCCGAGGCGGCCCGAATCGAGCGCGGACAGCGCGATCTGGAAGCCCTGCCCCTCGTCCCCGATGCGGCGCTTGTCGCTGATCCGGACGCCGTCGAAGTGGACCTGGGCGGTGGGCGAGCCCTTCATCCCCATCTTCTTCTCCGGCGCCGCCGCGCTCAGCCCCTCCGCGTCGCCGGGCACCAGGAACGCCGTGATGCCGCGGGCACCCTCGCCGCCGCTGCGGGCCAGGACCGTGTAGAAGTCGGCGACGCCGCCGTGGGTGATCCACGCCTTGGTGCCCGTGAGCACCCAGTCGTCGCCGTCCTTGACCGCCTTCGTCCGCAGCGAGGCGGCGTCGGATCCCGAGGCGGGTTCGGAGAGGCAGTACGCACCGAGCAGGCCGCCGCCGAGCATGTCGGGCAGGTGCTCCGAGCGCTGCTCCTTGGTGCCGAAGTTCGCGAGGGCGTGGCAGGCCAGCGAGTGGACACTGACGCCCAGGCCGACCGTGAGGCGGGCGGCCGCCAGTTCCTCCAGGACCTGGAGGTAGACCTCGTACGGCTGGTCGCCGCCGCCGAACTCGGAGTCGTACGCCAGGCCGAGCAGGCTGGACGACGAGAGGAGGGCGAACGTCTCGCGCGGGAAGCGGCCCGCCTCCTCGTCCTCGGACGCGGACGGGGCGATCTCCCGCTGTGCGATGTCCCGGACCAACTGGATCAGGTCCTGAGCTTCGTCCGTCGGCAGCTGACGCTCGACTCCTGGCTCCGGCATGGCGACGCTCTCCTGTCTGGGCGGGCGCTGCGGCGGTGCGCGCGGGGTGAGGCGGCGCCGCCGGATGGTCACGTCCGAGCCGATGCTGCCCGTCCGGGTCACGGAAGGTGCTGATCAGCGGCTTCGGTGTGTCGAGTATTCCCGATCCGGGGCCTCCCGTCACTAGTTAACGACCGCTTACTCCAAGTTTTTCGCGGAGGGTCTCATGGGGCGGGTGCGACGCGTGAAGGAACCGGGGAAATTGGTTCGGACCATTGACCTCACTGGTCTAGTCCTTCTAATCTGCGGCGCGCAGGTCCAGCACGGCATTCCCCACGTTCCCCCCCCATGCTCCCCTCCCCCACGAGGAGACACGATGCTCAGACCGCACCTCCCCCGCGCCCGCTTCAAGGCGCTGATATCCGCCGCGTGTTGCGCCGTACTCGGCGCCGGGATGCTCGCCTCCGCGGGCAGCGCGGCGGCCCAGCCGGACACCAACTCCCAGGAGGCGGCGGCCGGTTCGAAGGTCGTCGGATACTTCACCGAGTGGGGTGTCTACGACCGGAACTACCACGTCAAGAACATCGAGACGTCCGGCTCGGCCGACAGGCTCACGCACATCAACTACGCCTTCGGCAACGTCCAGGGCGGCAAGTGCGCCATGGGCGACTCCTATGCCGCGACCGACAAGGCGTACACCGCGGACCAGTCCGTGGACGGCGTCGCCGACACCTGGGACCAGGAGCTGCGCGGCAACTTCAACCAGCTGCGCAAGCTCAAGAAGCTCCACCCCGACCTCAAGGTGCTGTGGTCGTTCGGCGGCTGGACCTGGTCCGGCGGGTTCACCGAGGCGGCCAAGGACCCGGCCGCGTTCGCCCAGTCCTGCTACGACCTGGTCGAGAACTCCAAGTGGGCCGATGTCTTCGACGGCATCGACATCGACTGGGAGTACCCGAACGCGTGCGGGCTCAGCTGCGACACCAGCGGGCGCGAGGCCTACAAGAACCTGATGGGGGCGCTGCGTTCGAAGTTCGGCAGCAGTGCGCTCGTCACGTCCGCGATCCCGGCCGACGCCTCGGCCGGCGGCAAGCTGGACGCCGCCGACTACGCGGGCGCCGCCCAGTACGTCGACTGGTACAACCCGATGACGTACGACTTCTTCGGCGCCTGGGACGCGCAGGGTCCGACGGCCCCGCACTCGCCGCTGACCTCGTACGACGGCATTCCGAAGGCCGGCTACAACACGGACGCGACGATCGCCAAACTCAAGGCGATGGGCGTCCCGGCGTCCAAGCTGCTGCTCGGGATCGGGTTCTACGGGCGCGGCTGGACCGGTGTCACCCAGGCGGCGCCCGGCGGCACGGCGACCGGACCCGCGGCCGGCAAGTACGAGCAGGGCATCGACGACTACAAGGAGCTGAAGACCAAGTGCCCGGCCACCGGCACGGTCGGCGGCACCGCGTACGCGTACTGCGGCAACAACTGGTGGAGCTACGACACCCCGTCGACCATCGCGGGGAAGATGGACTACAAGAACCAGCAGGGCCTGGGCGGCACCTTCTTCTGGGAGCTGTCCGGTGACACGACGGGCGGCGAGCTGATCAAGGCGATCAGCTAGGCGTCGTCAAGCAGGAGTTGGGCGGGGTTCCGGCGCGCCGGAACCCCGCCCTTCCCCGTGCGCCCGTTCATGGGCGGGGCGGCGCCGGGTACGACGGCTCGAACTCCTCGATGACGCGCAGGGTCTCACCGAGCGTGCGGACCAACAGGGCTCGCACGGTGCTGCGTTCGACCTCCTGGTGGCCGATCCAGTCGAGGGTGATGCCCTCGACGCTGCACAGCCAGCCGAGCAGCGCCATGCGGACGACGCGTGGCACCTCCGGCTTCCCGTACACGCCCTGGGCGATGGTCGCGATCAGCACCGCGCGCACGCCGTCCCGTATGGCCTGCACCTCGGCGTCGAAGCCGACGCCGCCCGTGATGATCGTGCGGTACGCCGCCTGGTGGTGCTCGGCGTAGCGCAGATAGCCGTCGACGGTGCGGTGCACGCGGTCGACCGGGGCGAGGTCCCCCGCGGTGGCGGCGCGGTCGACGAGGTCGCCGACGGAGTCCTCGATGATCGCGAGGTAGTAGCCGCGCTTGGACGTGAAGTAGTAGTAGATCAGGCCCTTGGCGACGCCCGCGTGCTGGGCGATGTCGTCCATGGACAGCGCGTCGTAGGACGTGTCGGCGAACAACTTCCGGCCGATGGCGATGAGTTCGGCGCGGCGGGCGGCGGACCTGCCGGTGCCGCGCGCCCGCTGGTGGCTCTCGTTCAATTCGGGTCCTGGTCTCCGGCTCCCTGCGAAGACCGCAGTATGGCAGCTTCCCGGACCCGGGTGGCTCAGGTCACATCCAGCCGAGCTGTGTGACGAGCATCGCGAGGACGACGACGAAGGTCCAGCCCAGGACGTGCTCGAGGATCTTCGGCCCGTGGTCCTCGGGGCCGCCCGTGCGGGTGCGGGCGGAGGCGGGGGCGGCGGCAGCGGAGTGTGCGGTCATGGGGGTCTCGCTCGGGTCGTGGGCGTCGTGGCATCAGTCCTGGCGGCGGCCGTGCGAGCGGCCGCGGCAGTGACTCCCCCCGTGCCCTCCACCTTGCCATCGGTCCGCCTTTTTGCGGCCGAGACCTTGGTCACGCACAACCGGCGCGGAATGCTGTGCGTCCGACATTGCGTCCCGCGTTTTCGACGCGTTCCGTCCGACCGGAAGGCTCACGATCCACGATGCGCACGTACCGGACGTCCCGCCGCAGAACCCGTCTCGCGCTCGCCGCGGCCCTCACCGTCACCGCCGCGCTGACCGGCCCCGCGGCCGTCTCGCAGGCCGCCGCCGACACGCCTTCGCCGGGCGCCGCGGGCCTCGGCGACCCGTTGTTCCCGCTCGACGGGAACGGCGGCTACACGGTCCGCCACTACACGCTCGACTTCGACTGGCAGGCCCCGGGGACACCGTTCCCCGCGACGACGACGATCCGGGCCACCGCCACCCAGGCCCTGTCCCGCTTCGACCTGGACTTCGCCGGCAACGAACTGCACACCGTCACGGTCAACGGAAGCCCGGCGCAGACCCGAAGGGACGGCGACGAACTGGTCGTCACGCCCAAGACCCCCATACCCAAGGGCAGTTCGTTCACGGTGAAGGTCGGGTACACCGCCGACCCGACACAGATACGCCACCGGGACGATGCGATCGAGGACTACGGCTGGATCCCCACGCCGGACGGCACGGTCCTCTACCCGCAGCCCAACGGGGCCAAGATGATCTTCCCGTCGAACGACCACCCGAGCGCCCGCGCCCCGTTCACCGTGCGGGTCACGACCCCGGGCGACCTCACGGCCGTCTCGAACGGCAAGCTGGTCGACAAGGCCGAGCGGCCCGGCGGCCGGGTGCGCTGGACGTACGACTCCGAGCAGCCGGTCGCCACGCAGCTGGTCCAACTGGCCATCGGGAAGTACCAGTTGATCGACGGCTCGGGTCCGGACGGTGTCGCGCTGCGCGACGTCGTGCCGGACGCCCTGGTGGCCCCGACCAAGCAGTACCGCGACCTGACGCCCGATCATCTCGCGTGGCTGCGCGACCAGTTGGGCCCGTACCCCTTCAACCGGTACGGCGTCCTCGTCGGTGACACCGATCTGGGCGTGGCCCTGGAGACGCAGACGCTCTCCCTGATCCCCAAGGCGGATCTGCTCGGCACCCGGGTCGACGCCGAGCGCAATCTCGTCCACGAGCTGACCCACCAGTGGATCGGCGACAGTGTCGGGATCAGGACGTGGTCCGATCTGTGGCTCAGCGAGGGCCATGCCCGCTTCTACGAGCGGCTCTACTCCGAGGCGCACGGCGGCGACAGTTTCGAGGCCGCGATGAGGACCGCGTACGAGAACCACGACCAGTGGCGCCACGACTACGGCGCCCCGGCCGAGCCCACCGAGCCCAACCTCTTCAAGCGGATGCGCTACGACGGCTCGGCGCTCGTCCTGTACGCGCTGCGCGAGCAGGTCGGCACGCAGACGTTCCAGCGGATCGAGCGGGCCTGGATCGCGCAGTACCGCGGCCGGACGACGTCGACGGCCGACTACATCGCCACCGCGTCGAAGGCCGCGGGCCAGGACCTGTCCGGCTTCCTGCGGCCGTGGCTGTACGGCTCGACGACCCCGCCGATGCCCGGCCACCCGGACTGGGTGGTGAAGCCCGTCGTCACCGGCTGACCCGCACAGCGCGGCGCGCTCTCCCCCACGCGAAGGAGAGAGCGCGCCGCGTCGGGGGACGGTCAGCGGACGCCGACGGCCGCCAGCGCCTTGCGCTGCTTCGGGGTCGGGTGCGCCGGGAAGTACAGGTAGCAGACGCCGCCGGTGCCGGAGACGACCTTGCCGGTGGCGTTGTACCGCTTGGTGCGCAGCCAGATCGTCTCCCACTCCGCACGCTTGTAGACCCGCCGGACCGCCGGGTCGCTCGGCGAGGCCGGGTCGTTCGCGATCACGTCGCCGTCGGCGGTGAAGCCGACGACCGTCATCAGGTGGCCCGACGTGCCGTATCCGGCGCCCGTCAGCTCCGTCTTGAGGAACGACTGCGACGTTATGGCCGGGATCCCGGCAGCGATCAGCGTCTCCAGGTCGGTGAGCGAGGAGAGCCGGGTCACGACGCCCTGCATGTCCTTGTACGTGGACGCGTAGGCGGCGTTGAACGGCCAGTTGCCGCAGCCCTCGTACTGGTAGTCATACGTAAAACGTGCGGCATGACAGACCTGCGGGTCGGCGTAGTCCGGGTTGACCCAGGCCAGCTGCTCGGCGGTCGGCTTGCGGCCCCAGTACTCGATGATCATCTGCGAGGAGGTGGGGCTGCACCACGCCTCGCCGCCGTTGTCGTACTCCGGGTACTGGCCGGCGTGGATGTTCTGCGAGTACCGCGGCACCGCGAGTTCCTTGGCGAGGCCGGGCGTGGAGGCCGGGACCGTGAAGCGGTCGGGGACGTCGGAGCCCATCGCGCCGAGGCGCCACACGGTCGGCGCGGCCTTCGTGCCCGGCGTGCGCAGCAGCGTCAGACGCAGCGCGTAGGAGACGAGGCGCAGACCGGAGGCCGCGTCGTCGATGGAGAAGGTGTCCGTCCAGATGCTCGACTTCCCGTCGGACTGGTCGTCGACCGAGGTGCGGCGGATGTCCACGGCCGCGTCGTCGCCCGCGGTCCAGCGGCCCATCACGTACCAGGGCGTCGCCGTGCCGTCCGTGTACGTGCCCTGGAGCTCGATCTGGATCCAGGTACCGGCCGGCGTGTGCGCGTTCCAGGACGCGATGACCTCGGTGGCGGGGACGGTGAGCGCGTGGACGGGGGACGTCCACTGCGCGTACTCCCACTCGGCCGTCTTGTTCAGGTGCGGATCGGTGTACGTGGTCGTGCCGGCCGCCTCGGCGATCGTCACGCCGGGGCGGGCACCGGCGAGGACGCGGATCCCTGCGCGGCTGCCCGAGCGCCAGTCGGTGTACGTGGTCCAGGCGCGATTGTCCACGAGGCGGGCCGGGGCCTGGCCGGCCGCGGCCCCTGCGGCGTGTGCGGTTCCGGTGGCGGCCGTGGCGGCGAGCGCCACGCCCGCGGCCGCGGCGAGCACGGTTCTGCGGGACACCGGGGCGGTGGGTTCGGATCGGGTCATCGGGTGGATCCCCCAGTCGACGGATCGGGCGGACGGGACGGACGTGCCGGGTGCGCCAACTATGGCTGCCGCGACGGGACTTCCACCAGCATTTCGAGGGTGCCCACCGCTACCAATATTGGTCTTCACCACTGGCATGACCTGCGGTGGCGTACGGCAAACCGATCCGCTCACCGACGTACCCTTGCGGCCGTGAGCTACCACCACGTGCCCCTCGACCGCTACGCCGACCGGCTGCGCCGGCTGCCGCCCTCGTGCGGGCCCGTCCGGCTCGTCGGCATCGACGGGCACGCGGGCTCGGGGAAGTCGACGTTCGCGACGCGGCTCGCCGGGGCGCTCGGCGGCGCGCCCGTGCTGCGCCTCGACGACCTCGCGAGCCATGACGCCCTCTTCGGCTGGACGGACCGGCTGCGCACCCAGGTGCTCGCGCCGCTGTCGCGCGGGCGGAGCGCGCGCTACGCGACGTACGACTGGAACGCCCGCCGCTACGACGCCGAGCGTCAACTCCCGCCCGCCGACGTGGTCCTGGTGGAGGGCGTGGGAGCGGGGAGGCGTGCGGTGCGGCCGTATCTGGCCCGGCTGGTGTGGATGGAGATGGCGGGCGAGGTGTCGTGGGCGCGGGGGCGGGCCCGGGACGGCGAGGCGCAGCGGGAGTTCTGGGACGGCTGGATCCCTGCGGAGCGCGCGCACTTCGCGGACGACCCTTCGCGGCCCTTCGCCGAGGATTTGGTACGAGAGTGTCCCGAAGGGTACGCGATGCGGGTGGGACCTGGTGAGGCCCGACCGACCCCTCGCTCCGTCACTGACCGTGAGGAACCGCCAGCGGTGCGCTGAACCTTAGGAAACGGCGTTGCGCCAGTTTCCGCGAGTGCCCCAACTCTGCTTGACCGAGGGGCCGTACAGGACTTACGTTCTGAATGTGCGGCCATTCGAAGCCGCCCGCAGTCGCGAAGCCCCCGGTTGTTCCCCCGTGATCGGGGGCTTCGTTCTGCCCGCAATGCCCCTTCCCGGGCGCGCCGGGCCGCGCTTCGTTCACCCAGGGTCACCATGCGGCACCCCGCTCACCTGCACCGTGTCCCCTGCCCGTGCGCCGAACCGACCCCGTCGCGCCCTACGGCCTCCCCCGCGCCCGCAGGTACGATGCCTCTCGGTGCGGCCTAGGACGGCTCGCTGTCCGCATCGTGACAACTCCCGTCCATGACAGAGCGGTTCATCGGGGGCACGGTTTGTGGGGGACGTGATGGACTTCGGCACCGGTACGCCGGCCGGCCCGGCCGATCTGGCCTGGCTGCGCGGCGTCGACGCCTACACCATGGGCGCCTATCCGCAGGCGGAGGAGGAGTTCCGGGCCGCCGTGCGGATGGACCCCGGGATGGCCGACGGCTGGCTCGGGCTGCACGCGCTGCGCATCGACACGACGACCGCCTTACTGCGGATGTTCCGCCACCGGGACCGGTTCGGCGAGCAGCGCACGCGGCACCGGCGCACGCTCAACTCCTGGTACTGGCTCGGCTGGTGGGTGCAGCCGGTTCTTGAACATCCGCGCGACCTCTTACTCGCGCACGCCTCGCACTGGCTCGACGGCCGCCATGTCCCGGAACTCGACCGGGCGTTGGCCACACTGCCGCCGGTCGACACGGATCCGCAGGTGCGGTTCCTGCACGCGTGCCGGGCGTATCTGGTCAAGGACTGGGAGCAGCTGGTCCGGCACACGGACCCACTGATCGACGATGCCATGCTCGGCATCGAGGCCGGGCTCTTCGGCGGCATGGCGCGGGTGCGCCTGGAGATGTACGGGCAGGCGGAGCCGCTGCTCTCCTCCGCCCTGATGCGCTGCCGCAGCGAGCAGCCCCAGCGCAAGGAACTGCGCTACTGGCTGGCAAGGGCGCACGAGGGCACCGGCCGCAGCGCGGCCGCGCTCCCCCTGTACCGGGCCGTGCACCGGGTCGACCCCGCCTTCATGGACACCTCCGCGCGGCTCGCGGCGATCGCCGAGGGCGACGGGTACGGGGACTTCGCGGACGGCGCGGACCTGACCACGATGACACTGACGGGCTATCAGGACGGCCTGGACGGCGGCGAGTCGGTCGATCCGCTGTACGCCGGTGACGGGCGCGGCCTGAAGGTCACCGAACCCGATCTGCCGCCGCCGGGCGGCTCGGGCGCCGAGGATCCCGACATGGTGCGGGAGAAGGCCGTGGTGCCGGTGTCGCCTCCGCTGCCGGCCGGCCCTGCCGATCCGGCGCTCCTGGAGGAGGCCCTCGCGGAGCTGGAGCGGATGGTCGGCCTCGAGCCGGTGAAGCGGCAAGTCAAAGCGCTGTCCGCCCAGTTGAACATGGCGCGGCTGCGCGCCGGCCAGGGTCTGCCGGTCCAGCCGCCGAAACGACACTTCGTCTTCTCCGGCCCCTCGGGCACCGGTAAGACCACCGTGGCCCGCATTCTCGGCCGGGTCTTCTACGCGCTCGGGCTGCTCGGCGGCGACCATCTCGTCGAGGCGCAGCGGGCGGATCTGGTCGGCGAGTACCTGGGCCAGACCGCGGTCAAGGCCAACGAACTCATCGACTCCGCGCTCGGCGGCGTGCTGTTCGTCGACGAGGCGTACGCGCTGTCCAACTCCGGTTACGGCAAGGGCGACGCGTACGGGGACGAGGCGCTTCAGGTGCTCCTGAAGCGGGCCGAGGACAACCGGGACCATCTCGTGGTGATCCTCGCCGGGTATCCCGAGGGGATGGACCGGCTGCTCGCCGCGAACCCCGGGCTTTCGTCGCGCTTCACGACGCGGGTCGACTTCCCGTCGTACCGGCCGCTGGAGCTCACGTCCATCGGTGAGGTGCTGGCGGCCGAGAACGGGGACGCGTGGGACGAGGAGGCGCTCGATGAGCTTCGCTCGATCGCGGGGCACGTCGTGGATCAGGGGTGGATCGACGAACTCGGCAACGGGCGGTTTCTGCGGACGCTGTACGAGAAGTCCTGCGCCTACCGGGATTTGAGGCTGACGGGGTATCTCGTCGAGCCCACTCGGGATGATCTGGCGACCTTGCGGCTGCCGGATCTGATGCAGGCGTACGGGGAGGTTCTTTCGGGGCGGGGGCCTCAGGATCCCTCGGCCATGTGACCGCTTCTGCGCCCTTTCGCCGTGGGGGCGCGGGTTTTCTCGCGAGTTCAGCTTTGGTTGTGGCTGGTCGCGCAGTTCCCCGCGCCCCTTACGGGGCGACCTCGCTCAGGCCACCGCGCCTTCCCGTATGCGGGCCACCGGGACCTGGGCGGCTCGGTGGGCCGGGTCTCGTACCTCGCCCACCAGGAGTTCCAGGACGTCCTCCAGGGCGACCAGGCCGAGGACGCGGCCGGTGGGGTCCGCCACCTGGGCCAGGTGGGTGGCCGCGCGGCGCATCACCGTGAGCGCGTCGTCCAGCGGGAGTTCCGCGCGCAGCGTCGTCATGGGACGCCAGAGGTGCGGCGGGACCGCGCGGTCCGTCTCGGGGCCGTCGATCAGGTCGAGGACGTCCTTGACGTGGAGGTAGCCCATGAACGCACCGCTGTCGGAGCAGATCGGGAAGCGCGAGAAACCCGTACGCCCGGTGAGGCCGATGACCTCGGCCGGGGTGACCGAGGCGCCCACCGTCACCAGGGACGCCTTGGTCAGCAGGACGTCCGTCACCGGGCGCGAGCCCAGCTCCAGGGCGTCCTCCAGGCGCTCCTGCTCCTCGGGGCCGAGCAGACCGGCCTGACCGGAGTCCTCCACCAGCTGGTTGAGCTGCTCGCTGGTGAAGACCGCCTCGACCTCGTCCTTCGGCTCGACCCTGAAGAGCTTCAGGACGAGCCGGGCGCAGGCGCCGAGCGCGAACGTGACCGGCTTGCACAGCCGGGCGAAGGCGACCAGGCCGGGGCTGAACCACAGCGCCGTCTTCTCGGGCGCCGCCATCGCCAGGTTCTTCGGGACCATCTCGCCGATGACGAGGTGCAGGAAGACCACGGCCATGAGCGCGATCGCGTAGCCCAGGGGATGGATCATGCCGTGCGGCACGTGGCACGCCTCGAAGACGGGTTCCAGGAGGTGCGCCACCGTGGGCTCGGCGACCGCGCCGAGCGTCAACGAGCAGATGGTGATGCCGAACTGGGCCGCCGCCATCATCTGGGGCAGGTGTTCGAGCCCGTACAGGACCTGGCGGGCCCGCTTGGTGTCGAGGGGTTCGATCTGGCTGCGGCGCACCGAGACGAGGGCGAACTCGGCCCCGACGAAGAAGCCGTTGGCCAGGACGAGCAGTGCGGCGAACAGGAGTTGCAGGGCGCTCATCGGGCCGCCTCCAGGACCGCGGCGTGTGCCGTGTCCGACGTACGTACTATGCGGACGCGCTCGGCGCGGTAGTGGTCGACCTGGCGGACGGCGAGCCGCCAGCCGGGGAGTTCGGCCTTGTCGCCGGGGGCGGGGATGCGGCCGAGCAGGTCGGCGACGAGGCCGGCGACCGTCTCGTACGGGCCCTCGGGGACGTCGAGGCCTATGCGGCGCAGGATGTCGACGCGGCAGCTGCCGTCGGCGTCCCACGCGGGGCGGCCGTCCTCGGGCGGCGCGACGGCGAGTTCGGGCTGGTCGAGCCCGTCGTGCTCGTCACGGACCTCGCCGACCAGCTCCTCCACGATGTCCTCCAGGGTGACGACCCCGGCCGTGCCGCCGTACTCGTCGACGACGACGGCGATGGGCTGCTCGCTGCGCAGCCGGGCCAGGAGCGGCTGTACGGGGAGGGTCTCGGGCACGAGCAGCGGGGGCTGCGCGATCCGGCCGACCGGGGTGCGCAGGCGCTCGTGCGCGCGCATCGCGAGGGCGTCCTTGAGGTGGACCATGCCGATGACCTCGTCGATCCGCTCCCGGTAGACGGGGAAGCGGGACAGGCCGGTGGCGCGGGTCAGGTTGACGACGTCCTCGGCGGTGGCGGACGCCTGGAGCGCGCTGACCTTCACGCGCGGCGTCATCACGTGCTGCGCGGTGAGTCCGCCGAGGGACAGGGTGCGCACGAAGAGGTCGGCCGTGTCCTGTTCCAGGGCGCCGGCCTGCGCCGAGTGGCGGGCCAGCGAGACCAGTTCGCCGGGGGTGCGGGCCGAGGCCAGCTCGTCGGCGGGCTCGACGCCGAGCGCGCGCACGAGCCGGTTCGCGACCGCGTTGAGCAGGGCGATGACCGGGCGGAAGAGGCGGGCGAAGACCGACTGCGGTCCGGCCACGAAACGGGCGACCTGGAGCGGCTTCGACACCGCCCAGTTCTTCGGCACGAGTTCGCCGATCACCATCTGCACGGCGGAGGCCAGCAGCATGCCGACGACGACGGAGACGCCGCCGACGGCGCCCGCGGGGATGCCGATGGCGGTGAACGGGCCGCGCAGCAGCTGGGCGAGGGCCGGTTCGGCGAGCATGCCGACGACCAGGGAGGTGATGGTGATGCCGAGCTGGGTGCCGGAGAGCTGGAAGGAGAGTTCCTTCAGGCTGTTCACCACGGTGCGGGCGCGCTTGTCGCCCGCGGCCGCGGCCCGCTCGGCCTCGGGCCGCTCGACCGTGACGAGGCCGAACTCGGCCGCCACGAAGAAGCCGTTGGCGAGGATCAGGAGGAAGGCAGCCGCAAGGAGCAGCAACGGGATGGTCATGCCGCCGCCTCCGGGGACGTACGCGCGAGGGGCGCGCTATGTCGGGAGGGGGCGGCGCAGGTACTACCGGACGATCCGTCCATCGCTGGAGGGAGTCACTCCTCGGTTAGCAGGAGCCCCTGGCCGCCGGTCCGGGCGCGTCAGGGGCGGGGCGGCACTTGGCGCACGCCCCGACACCAGATTAATCAAGAGTGGGTGGATGACGTCAGGGGCTGCGCCCCCGAGTCAGCCCTGAACTTGTGTCAGCGCTGAAGCCCCGTATGGGCCGCCTCGGTCAGGGCGCGGAGGGCCTTCGCGTCGCGGACGGCGCTCTGCCTGGCGATACCGGGCTGGATGCCCATCGCCGCCATGCTGGTGCCGTCCGTGAGGTTGAGGAAGACCCAGGGGTCGCCGGGGCGCAGGTTGACCTGGACGATCTCCGCCCAGGTCAGACGGCGGCTGCGCGCCACGTTGACGACCGTGACGCCCTGGTCGTCGGCGACGATCTTGGGGCGGGCGAGCAGGCCGAGCACGCCCCAGAACAGCGCCGCCGTGAAGACGAAGCTGATGCGCTCCCCCGGGTTCATGCCGTCCAGGATCAGCGCGATCACGGTGATCGTCACGAAGCTGGCGGCGCCGAGCGCGTGCAGGACGAGGCGCGTCGGTCCGGGCCGGAAGGTGACGGGAAGAGTGGGGGTGTCAGACATGACCGGCGTCCTCAGAGGCGGCAGGCGTGGATGGCCGTGGTCAGGATGGCCCGGGCGCCGAGCGCGTACAGGTCGTCCATGATCCGCTGCGCGTCCTTGGCCGGGACCATGGCACGCACCGCGACCCAGCCCTCGTTGTGCAGCGGGGAGACCGTCGGCGACTCCAGGCCCGGGGTCAGGGCGACCGCCCGCTCCAGGTGCTCGGCGCGGCAGTCGTAGTCCATCATCACGTACGTACGGGCGACGAGGACGCCCTGGAGGCGGCGCAGGAACTGCTGCACCTTCGGGTCGTCTTCGGAGGAGCCCTTGCGGCGGACGACGCACGCCTCGGACTTCATGATCGGCTCGCCGAAGACCTCCAGGCCCGCGTTGCGCAGCGAGGTGCCGGTCTCGACGACGTCCGCGATGGCCTCGGCGACGCCGAGCTCGATGGCGGTCTCGACCGCGCCGTCGAGGTGCACGACGTCGGCGTCGACGCCGCGCTCGGCGAGGTACTTGCCGACGATGCCCTCGTACGACGTGGCGATCGTCCTGCCCGCGAGGTCGGCGAGGTCCTTGACGGCCCCGGGACGCGACGCGAAGCGGAAGGTGGAGCGGGCGAAGCCGAGCGGCAGGATCGTCTCGGCGTGGGCGCCGGAGTCGATCAGGAGGTCCTGGCCGGTGATGCCGATGTCGAGCTTGCCGGAGGACACGTAGATCGCGATGTCCTTGGGGCGGAGGTAGAAGAACTCCACCTCGTTGTCCGGGTCGACCGTGACGAGTTCCTTGGACTCCTTGCGCTGCCGGTACCCGGCCTCATGGAGCATCGCCGACGCAGGTCCGGACAGTGAACCCTTGTTGGGGACGGCGATGCGCAGCATGAGGTCGGATTCCTTTGCGAGATGAGGGAGTTGGACGGAACGGGCGGTACGGCTCAGAGGTGGGCGTACACGTCGTCGAGGGAGATGCCGCGGGCGACCATCATCACCTGGACGTGGTACAGCAGCTGCGAGATCTCCTCGGCGGCGGCTTCCTTGCCCTCGTACTCGGCGGCCATCCAGACTTCGGCGGCCTCCTCGACGACCTTCTTGCCGATGGCATGGACGCCCTTGCCGACCAGCTCTGCGGTGCGGGAAGTGGCGGGGTCGCCGGTGGCGGCCTTCTGCTGGAGCTCGGTGAAGAGCTCCTCGAACGTCTTATTGGACATGGTGGCGTCTACTTTACGCGGCTCTCCCGTGCCCCTTAACGCCAGGGCTCGGAGACGGTACGCAGCGTGGTCGCGGTGGCGACGGCCGCGGTGACCGCTTCGTGGCCCTTGTCCTCGTTCGAGCCCTCGATGCCCGCGCGGTCGAGCGCCTGCTCCTCGGTGTCGCAGGTCAGCACGCCGAAGCCGATCGGGACGCCGGTGTCGACGGAGACCTGGGTGAGGCCGTTGGTCACGCCCTGGCACACGTACTCGAAGTGCGGGGTGCCGCCGCGGATGACCACGCCGAGCGCGACGATCGCGTCGTAGCCGCGGCCCGCGAGGACCTTGGCGACGACCGGCAGCTCGAAGCTGCCGGGGACACGCAGCACGGTGGGCTCGCTGATGCCCAGCTCGTTCAGGGCGCGCAGGGCGCCGTCGACCAGGCCGTTCATGACCTTCTCGTGCCACTGGGCGGCAATGACGGCCACGCGCAGGTCGCCGCAGTTCTTGACGCTCAGTTCGGGTGCACCCTTGCCGCTCACGCGCTTCTCCTCGTACGTACGTAAATGGTTCGACGGTCGATCGGTCGGTTACTGGTTGCTGCAGGCGGACGTCTTGGGGGCGTCCAGCCAGGGCAGGTCGTGGCCCATCCGGTCCCGCTTGGTGCGCAGGTAGCGGAGGTTGTGCTCGCCCGCGGTGACCGGCATCGGCTCGCGGGCGGTGACGTCGAGGCCGTGCCGGGTGAGGGCGTCGACCTTGTCGGGGTTGTTGGTCAGCAGGCGCAGGGCGTGCACGCCGAGGTCGGCGAGGATCTGGGCGCCGGCGGCGTAGTCGCGGGCGTCGGCGGGCAGGCCGAGCTCCAGGTTGGCGTCGAGGGTGTCGCGGCCCCGCTCCTGGAGTTCGTACGCGCGCAGCTTGGACAGGAGGCCGATGCCGCGGCCCTCGTGTCCGCGCAGGTAGACGACGACGCCGCGGCCCTCCTCGACGATGCGGCGCATGGACTCCTCCAGCTGGGGGCCGCAGTCGCAGCGCAGCGAGTGGAAGACGTCGCCGGTGAGGCACTCGGAGTGGATGCGGGCGAGGACGTCCTGCCCGTCACCGATCTCGCCGTGCACGAGGGCGACGTGCTCGACGCCGTCGACCGTGGAGCGGTAGCCGTACGCCGTGAACTCGCCGAAGGCGGTGGGCAGTTGGACGGTCGCCTCGCGCTTGACGGTGGGCTCGGCGCTCTTGCGGTAGGCGATGAGGTCCTCGATGGAGATGATCGTCAGGCCGTGCTTGCGGGCGAACGGGACCAGCTCGGGCAGGCGCAGCATGACGCCGTCCTCGCCGGCGATCTCCACGATGGCGCCGGCCGGGCGCAGGCCCGCGAGACGGGCGAGGTCGACGGCGGCCTCGGTGTGGCCGTTGCGCACGAGGACGCCGCCGGAGCGGGCGCGCAGCGGGAAGACGTGGCCGGGGCGGACGAAGTCGCCCGGCTCGGCGGCGCCGGAGGCGAGGAGCTGGAGGGTGGTGGCGCGGTCGGCGGCGGAGATGCCGGTGGTGACGCCGTGGGCGCCGGACGCGTCGACGGAGACGGTGAAGGCGGTCTTCATCGACTCGGTGTTGTGGTCGACCATCTGCGGCAGGTCGAGGCGCTCCAGCTCGTCCGCCTCCATGGGGGCGCAGATCAGGCCGCGGCACTCGCTCATCATGAAGGCGATGATCTCGGGGGTCGCCTTCTCGGCGGCGATGACGAGGTCGCCCTCGTTCTCCCGGTCCTCGTCGTCGACGACCACGACGGGCCGGCCGGCCGCGATGTCGCGGATGGCCTGCTCGACCGGGTCGAGGGACAGGTCGGTGACCTCGTACAGAACAGGTGCCGTGCTCATGCGTGGGCTCCTTCGAGCGCAGGGGCGGGGGCCGCGGCGCGCGACCGCAGCCACCAGTCGCGCATGCCCCACAGGACGAGCGCGCCGTAGATGACGTAGACGAAGCCGGAGAAGGCGAAGCCGTTGGCGAAGTTCAGGGGGACGCCGACGAGGTCGACGAGCAGCCACGCGAACCAGAACTCGACCATGCCGCGGGCCTGGGCGTACATCGCGACGACGGTGCCGACGAAGATGTACGCGTCCGGCCACGGGTCCCAGGACAGCGTCGGGAACACGGTGAACAGGCCGCCGACGGCGAGGGTGCCGAGCGCCGCGGCGCCGACGAGGACGCCGCGCTCGCGCCAGGTGGCGAACCGGACGGCGATGGAACCGTCCTGCGCCTGCCCCTTGCCGCGGTTCCACTGCCACCAGCCGTACAGGGCGACGACGATGACGACGAGCTGCTTGCCGGCGCTGCCCGAGAGGTGGGCGGTCGCGAACGCGGTGAGCAGGATGGCGCCCGAGATCAGCTGGGCGGGCCAGGTCCATATGGAGCGGCGCCAGCCGAGCGCGAGGGCGATCAGGCCGATGGTGTTGCCGATCATGTCCGACCAGAGGATGTGCTGGTCGAAGACGGTGAACGCTTCGGTGTTGAGCCAGTTCACTTGCCGGCCTCCTGGGTACCGAGCATGCGCTCGACGTACTTCGCGATGACATCGACCTCGAGGTTGACCGGGTCGCCGGGCTGCTTGAGGCCGAGCGTGGTCAGCGCGAGGGTGGTGGGGATGAGGCTGATGGTGAAGTAGTCGGCGCCCGCCTCGACGACGGTCAGGCTCACGCCGTCGACGGTGATCGAGCCCTTCTCGACGACGTACCGGGACAGCTCGGCGGGGAGCGAGACCTTGACGATCTCCCAGTGTTCGGAGGGGAGGCGCTGGATGATCGTGCCGGTGCCGTCGACGTGCCCCTGCACGATGTGCCCGCCGAAGCGGCCGTCGGCCACCATCGGGCGTTCGAGGTTGACGCGGGAGCCCGCTGCGAGGGCGCCGAGGCTGGACCGCTTGAGGGTCTCGGCCATGACGTCGGCGGTGAAGGTGTCGGCGTCGTGCTCGACGACGGTGAGACACACGCCGTTGACCGCGATCGAGTCGCCGTGCTTGGCGCCCTCGGTCACGACGGGGCCGCGGACACGGAAGCGCGAGGCGTCGTCGAGGTTCTCGACGGCCGTGATCTCGCCCAGCTCTTCGACGATTCCGGTGAACACTTCCCGGGTCCTCCCTCTACGGGCACAGACTCCGGGGCACTGTCGTGCGACGACGACAGAACGTACGGGCGACGACACCGGGAGCGACGACGCCGCGTTCGACACCGCTCCCTTGCGGGAACGACGAAACAGACGGCGACGCGCACACGTGGTGCCCGCCCGCCGCGCACTGCCTCCCATCCGGACTTTAACCGTCGGTCCAGGAATTTCACCTGGTCAACCGGTCACTGGACGTGACCGGGTCGCGGACTTTAACCGCCGGTTCGGACTTTCACCGACCCCGGAGTGCGCTGCTTCTGGTACACGGCCAGTGTGCCACGTCCGGTCCATGTGCATGCAAGGGAATGCTGTGGGCTGTTTCACAGGCCGTCCCGGTGGTTTTCGGACGCTGCCGGGAATACGGCGCCAACTCGCCCGCCGCACCCGGGTAGTTGAGATTGGTACAGACCTATTGACGTG
Organism: Streptomyces sp. NPDC052225; assembly: GCF_040679615.1. Taxonomy (NCBI): domain Bacteria; kingdom Bacillati; phylum Actinomycetota; class Actinomycetes; order Kitasatosporales; family Streptomycetaceae; genus Streptomyces; species Streptomyces sp. NPDC052225. Next base: position 63,854 of record NZ_JBFAVD010000034.1, read on the forward strand.
CTGGTCTAGTCCTCTTAAGTTCCTCGCAACCCACCGATCCCTCCCCGGGAGGAACCGCCGTGCCGTTGCCCAGACTCCCCAGACCGGCCCTGCTCGCAGGGGCGGCCGCCGTCGCCGGCCTGCTGCTCGCCTCGCTGCCCGCGACGTCCTCGCAGGCAGCCGACCAGGAAACTTGTCGGCCCGACGGCCTCTACGAGACGCCCGGCGTCTCGGTCCCCTACTGCTCGGTCTACGACACCGAGGGCCGCGAGAAGATGGGCGCCGACCACCAGCGGCGCGTCATCGGCTACTTCACGGGCTGGCGCACCGGCAAGGACGGGACGCCCGCGTACCTCGCCTCCGACATCCCGTGGGACAAGGTCACTCACGTCAACTACGCCTTCGCGCACGTCGACTCGGCGAACAAGATCTCGGTGGGCACGGACTCCGAGAAGAACGCCGCGACGGGCATGACCTGGCCGGGCGTCGCGGGCGCGGAGATGGACCCGGACCTCCCGTACAAGGGCCATTTCAATCTTCTCAACAAGTTCAAGAAGCAGCACCCGAACGTCAAGACCATGATCTCGGTGGGTGGTTGGGCCGAGACGGGCGGCTATTTCGACGACGCCGGAAAGCGCGTCGACTCGGGCGGCTTCTACTCGATGGCGACGAACGCGGACGGCAGCGTCAATCAGGCGGGCATCGACACGTTCGCCGATTCCGCGGTCGCCTTCATCAAGAAGTACGGCTTCAACGGCGTCGACATCGACTACGAATACCCCACGACGATGAAGGACGCGGGCAATCCGCTCGACTGGACCCTGTCGAACGCCCGCCGGGCCGGCCTGGTGAAGAGCTACGCGGCGCTCATGAAGTCGCTGCGCGAGAAGCTCGACCGGGCGGGCGCGGCGGACGGCAGGCACTATCTGCTGTCGGTGGCGGCCCCGTCGTCCGGGTATCTGCTGCGCGGCATGGAGACGTTCCAGGTCCAGAAGTACCTGGACTACGTCAACATCATGTCGTACGACCTCCATGGCGCCTGGAACGAGTACGTCGGTCCGAACGCGTCGCTGTACGACGACGGGAAGGACGCCGAACTCACCGCCGCGAGTGTCTATTCCACGTCGCAGTACGGCGGCATCGGCTATCTGAACACCGACTGGGCGTACCACTATTTCCGGGGTTCGATGCCGGCGGGCCGGATCAATGTCGGACTCCCTTATTACACGCGCGGATTCAAGAATGTGCAGGGCGGCACGAACGGCCTGTGGGGCAAGGCCGCCTCGACCGACTGTCCTGCGGGCACGGGTCTGACGAAATGCGGTGACGGCGCCGTCGGGATCGACAATCTCTGGCACGACCTCGACACCAACGGCAAGGAGGCGCCGGCCGGTTCGAACCCGATGTGGCACGCGAAGAACCTGGAGAAGGGGATCGTCGGTGACTACGTTACGAAGTACGGATTCCCCTCGGACACCAAGCTGACGGGCACGTACCAGCGCAATTACGACTCCACGCTCGTCGCGCCCTGGCTGTGGAACTCCGAGAAGAAGGTCTTCCTCTCCACCGAGGACGAGCAGTCGGTCGCGGCCAAGGCCTCGTACGTCGCGGACAAGGGCATCGGCGGCGCGATGATCTGGGAGCTGGCCGGCGACTACGGCTGGAACGCGACGAAGGGCCAGTACGAGCCGGGGTCCACGCTGACGACGAAGCTGTACGACGCCTTCAAGTCCGCGACCCCGTACGGCGCGAAGCGGTCCACGATCGATCTGCCGACCGAGGCGCTGAACGTCGACGTGAACTTCGGGGAGTTCCCGCTCGGCGACTCCAACTACCCGATCTCGCCCAAGCTGAAGATCACCAACAACACGAAGACGACCCTTCCGGGCGGCACGGAGTTCCGGTTCGACTACGGGACGTCCGCGCCGGCCAACGCCAAGGACCAGTCCGGGTTCGGCACGACGATCGTGCGCAGCGACCACAGCGGCAGCAACGTGGGCGGGCTCAAGGGCGACTACAACCGGGTCTCGCTGAAGCTGCCGAGCTGGCAGTCGGTGGCGCCGGGCGCGTCCGTGACCGTGGACTTCGTGTACTACCTGCCGGTGTCGACGCCCTCGAACTGGACGGTGACGTTCGGCGGGAAGACGTACGCGCTCGCCGGGGATCTGGCGCGGGGCACGAGCGTCGTGGAGCCGGGGTCCTCGTCGTCCCCGTCACCGTCGCCCACCCCTACGCCGGACCCGACGGGCGGCGCGTGCACGGCCCCGGCCTGGAGCGCGACCGCCGAGTACGGCAGCGGCACCGTCGTCTCGCACGGCGGCCACTCCTGGAAGGCGAAGTGGTGGACGAAGGGCGAGGAGCCCGGGACGACCGGTGAGTGGGGGGTGTGGCAGGACCAGGGGGGCTGCTGACCTCGCACTCCCCTCTGGCAGGCTGAGGGCGTGACGACCGCGCAGACCTCCGACCGCACCGCCGAGTTCGAGCGGCACCGCCCGCGGATGTTCGGGCTCGCCTACCGCATGCTCGGCTCCGCCGACGAGGCGCAGGACACGGTGCAGGACGCGTATCTGCGGTTCGCCGGGACCGAACCGGGCTCCGTCGAGAACGTGGGCGCGTGGCTCGCCAAGGTCGTCACGAACCTCTGCCTCAACCGCCTCACCTCGGCCCGCGTACAGCGAGAGCGGTACGCGGGCCCCTGGCTGCCCGAACCGGTCCTCACCGCGGACGGCACGCTCGGCCCGCTGGAGTCGGCCGAGCAGCGGGACTCCGTCTCGTCGGCGCTGCTCGTCCTCCTGGAGCGGCTCACCCCGACGGAGCGGGCGGTGTACGTACTGCGCGAGGCGTTCGCGTACGGGTACCGGGAGATCGCCGGGGTGCTCGACCTGGGCGAGGCCAACTGCCGCCAGCTGTACCGGCGTTCGGTGGCCCGCCTGGAGACGGCGACGGTGCGGTACGAGCCGTCGGAGCGGGTGCGGCGCGAGCTGGTGGAGGCGTTCGTCGGGGCGGCCCGCGAGGGTGACGTGGCCGGCCTGGAGAAGGTCCTCGCGGCGGACGTCCAGTGGTGGGGCGACGGCGGCGGCAAGGTCAGCGCGGCCCGCAAGGCCGTCACGGGCCGCGAGAAGGTGCTGCGCTTCCTGGCGGGGATCGCCGAGCGCTATCTGGAGGGGGCGGTGTTCTCGGTCGCGGAGATCAACGGGGAGCCCGGTCTCGTCGTCCACTCCGGGGACGCGCTGTTCGCGGTCGTCACGTTCGAGGTGCGCGGCGGGCGTGTGGTGGCCGGGCGGACGGTCCTCAACCCGGACAAACTTCGGTTCGTGGGCCGGCAGCTGGCCGCCGCCTGACCAGCCGTCCGCAAAAGTTTTCCGGATCCCTGTCACATTTTCGTGGCCTGGTCGGTTCTCAGCTGTCGACCGGCGTTCCACCAGGGAACGCCCTGTCCCGAAGGGCTGATGCAGCGATGACCACGATCCTGGTGACCGGTGGAACCGGAACGCTCGGCCGGCACGTCACCGCGCGGCTGCGCGACGCGGGCCACGAGGTGCGGGTGCTCAGCAGGAGCGCGCAGCCGTACGCCGTGGACCTGCGCAAGGGCGGGCCCGCGCTCGACCGGGCCGTGGCGGACGTCGACGTGATCGTGCACTGCGCGTCGACGCAGACCGGGGGCGACGAGAAGGCGGCGGCGAACCTGATCGCGGCCGCGCGCCGGGCGAACGTCGCGCACCTCGTCTACATCTCGATCGTCGGCGTGGACGTCGTGCCGTTCGGCTACTACAAGTCGAAGCTCGCCGTGGAGAAGCTGGTCGAGTCCTCGGGGCTCGACTGGACGGTGCTGCGCACGACGCAGTTCCACGACCTGGTGGCCAGGGTCCTCGGCGCCGCGGCGAAGCTGCCGGTGCTGCTGCTCCCTGCGGGCATCGACGACCAGCCCATCGAGGTGGCCGAAGTCGCGGACCGGCTCGCCGAGTTGGCACAACTGCCTCCGGCGGGGCGGGTGGCCGACATGGGTGGCCCGGAGGTCCGTTCGTTCGCGGATCTGGCCCGTACGTATCTGAAGGCGACCGGGAAGCGGCGGGCGGTGGTCGGTGTGCCGCTGGGCGGGAAGACGATGCGGGCGTTTCGGGCAGGGGGGCATCTCTCGCCTGAGCAGGCGGTGGGGAAGGGGACGTTCGAGGAGTATCTGGCTCGGGGCTGAGAGTTTTCGTCTACGGGTCCGGTGGGGGCTGGTCGCGCAGTTCCCCGCGCCCCTGAAGGCATGCGCTGCGCGCAGCCTTTACAGGGGAAATGCGACGCGAAGCGTCCGCATCTCAGGGGCGCGGGGGACTGCG